>JADZCS010000146.1 GCA_020851435.1 Gammaproteobacteria bacterium
ACCCCCGTCCGGGAGGCGTTGAGGCGGCTGCATGCCGAGGGCCTGGTCGACTTCACGCCCAACCTGGGCGCCGTCGTGACCACCTGGACGCCTGCGGACGCCGACGAGGTATTCGAGTTGCGTGCGATGCTCGAATCACACGGCGCGCGGCGCGCGGCGCGACAGGCCTCGCCCCAGCAGCTGGCTGAACTTCGCGAGCTCGCCGAGGAACAGTACCGTGAGTCGGTCGACCGTCGTGCCGGTTACCTTGAGCGCATCGGCGATCTCAACAACCGCTTTCACAAGCACCTGCACGAGTCGGCCGGGAGCCCGCGCCTGACCCGCGCGCTGGCGGCACTGATCGAGGCGCCGCTCATGATGAAGACCTTCACGCGCTACACGGCCGACGACCTGCAGAGAAGCGCTGGGCACCACGTGGAACTGGTGAGCGCCCTCGAGGCGCGCGATCCGGAGTGGGCAGCGTCCGTCATGCAGTCGCATATTCATGCGGCGCGCGGGGCGCTCAAGCGCTGAGTCCAGCCGAGCCTCAGCGCGTCGGCGAGAGCCAGGCCTGGGGCCCCAGTTCGAACGAGATGCAGGCTCCTTCGGCGTCCACTGCCGCGAGGCTGGTCGGCGTGGCGGCGGCGCCGGTGTTTCCCGGCATCAGCACCAGTGATTCGCCGGCCGAGCCGCGTGCCGACAACTCCTCGAGCAGCCGTTGCAGGGCCGTGCGCGACCGCGGCAGCGTGACGATGCCGACATCCGCGAAGTCATCGTCTGACAGGATGACTTCGAGCGGCAGCAGCGCCGGGGTGCAGGACTGGGCACCTGCGGCGCACAGGGAGGCGAGGCGAGGCACGGCGAAGACATGCCCTGCGAGCGCTACGGGTGCCTGCACGGGGGGCTGGCCAGCGGCCTGCGCCCCCAGCGTCGTCCTCAATGCAGGCCCCGAGACGCCGCCGGGAAGGCGCATCTCGGCGTCCACGAAGGCCGCGCGCGATCGACCGCTGGCCCACAGCACCGGGCTCGGCAGGCCCGCCATCGCGCCCTGAGTACCGCTGTCAGGGCGTTTCATGCCCTGCATCTGCCCCCAGGCTTCCTGCAGCGCGAGGGGCGCAAAGCTGGTGACTGGCGCGATCGCCAGCCGGTCGCCGCGCTCGACACGGGCTGCCGTGTCATCCGCCAGCAGGCTGAACAGGGCTGCCCAGTCGGCCAGCGTCGCGGGCGACGAGGGCAAGGGCATGCCGTAGTCGAGAGTCGGCGTGAGCGGGCGCATGTCGGACTGGCGACGCGCGCGCGCATTGGCCCTCGCCTGCTGCGCCTCGGAAGTCAGCTGGGCCTGTTCCGCGAACGTGGCGTGGTTCTCCCACAGGTCCACGCTGAACTGGTCGTAGTCGATCGCGATGCGTGACAGGTACAGGGCCTTGAAGTACTCGCCTTGGGCTGCCGCCCGGAGTGCCATGCGAGAAAGGACGTCTGGTTCCTGGCCGCGCAGGCCGGCGCCGGCGACGAATTGCCGGTAGTCATGTTGCGCAAGGCGGTCTATGCCGGGCACGAACGACGAGAGGCAAGACGGTGACAGGACAGCGGTTTGGGCCACAGGCCTGGGCGCGGGTGCTTCCGGCGCGGGTACCAGCGCCGGTGCCGGTGCAGGCGCAGGCGTAGGTGCCGGTGCTTGAGCGACTGCCGCTGCCTCTGCAGGCGCTGTAGTGGCTGCCGGTACAGGGTCGGAGACCGTCGCGCTGGCTGGAGGTGGCGGGGCTGGCGCTTCTTCGGCGGCTGCTGGTGCGGGCGGCTGCGCTGGTGCGGGAGTGGGGGTCGTAGCGGCCGGCGCAGTGTCAGTTACCGCCACAGCCGCCGCAGGGGCAGTGGCAGGGGCAGGGCTGGCGTCGGCGCTGGCAGGGTTCAAGGACTCCAGGACGAGGCCCGCTGCAGCAGCGGGCGGGGGTTGGGAAGTGGTGGAAGCGGGTGTCGGCGGTGGCGCGGGCTGGGGATCGGCCGGTGCTGCCGGCGGCGGTGGCGGAACTTGGGCAATGACTGGCGTCGACGGTGCCGGCGGCGCGGCGACGGCCGGTGCGGGCGGAGTGCTGCGGTTGAGATACCCCTCGAGGACCTCGCTGCGCACCGAGGCGACGAACCCGGGATCGTAGGCCGAGCATCCCCCCAACAGGCGCCAGGCGCGTCGCTCGCACTGGTACATGCGCGAGCCATGGCACACGGTGGTGCCGTCGGCGTATTCGTTGACACGCATCTGGCCATCACTGGTGCGTTCGACCGGACGATAGAAATACACGCACGGTTCGCCGGCGTAATTGCGCTCGGTCACGGGTTCCTGGGCTCCCGCATCGTGGGTCAGCAGTAGGAGGCCTGCGGAAAACACCGCCCTGGCCCAGCCTGGCGAGAACGACTTCATGTAGGTCACGCGTCCCTGAGTTCTTTGTTATCCAGTCCGGGGTTCAGGCTCCGAAGCGCGGCAGGGTGGGGGTATCGATCGGGATCGTTGTTGTCTTGAGCTCAGTAAAGAACTCCGCGCTGGAGGTTGCGCCGTCGCGGCCGATGCCGGACTGCTTGTAGCCGCCGAACGGTGCGCGCAGTTCGCGCATCATCGGCGTGTTGACCCATACAGTGCCGGCCCGTACGTCCCGGCTCACGCGCATGGCCGCGTCGAGGCTCGAGGTCCAGACATAGCAGACCAGCCCGAACGGCGAGTCGTTGGCTACCGCAATCGCCTCGTCGACCCCATCGAACGTCAGGAAGGTCGCGAACGGGCCGAAGATCTCTTCCTGGCAGACGCGCGCGCGGTTGGATCCCGCGAGCACTGCCGTAGGCTCCATGAAATAGCCCTGCGGCATCGATGTCGCGCGGCGGCCGCCGGTCAGCAGGCGCGCTCCTTCCGAGGTGGCGACGTCGACGTAGCCCAGCACGCGATCGAGGTGCTCGCGGAAGGCCAGCGGACCCATCTCGGTGGACGCCTCCAGCGGGTCGCCCATGCGGATGCGTTGCGCGCGTTCGACGAAGCGCGCGATGAATTCGTCGGCAATGCGGCGGTCGAGCAGGATCCGCGAGCCGGCCAGGCATTGCTGCCCGTTGTTCGAGAAGATCCCGGCCAGCGCGCCGTCCAGTGCGCGATCGAGGTCGGCATCCGCGCAGATGATGTTCGCCGACTTTCCGCCCAGCTCGAGGATGCACGGCTTGAGCTGCGCGCCGGCGGCCGACATGATCGCTCGGCCCGTGTGCGTGCCGCCGGTGAAGCCGACCATGTCGATGAGCGGGTTGGCGACCATCGCCGTGCCGGTGACCGTGCCCCGGCCGTTGACCACGTTGACGACGCCGGGGGGAAGGCCGGCCTCGTGACACAGCTCGACCATCCGCGTGACGGCCAGCGGCGTGTACTCCGATGGTTTCAGGACGCAGGTGTTGCCGAAGGCGATGCAGGTCGCGATCCGCATCGACGACAGTGCCAGCGGCGCGTTCCACGGCGCGATCAGCGCGGCGACGCCCTTGGGTTCGCGCGTGACGTAGGTGAGCCAGCCCTTCGACTGCGTGTACACCTCGCCCGACAAGGTGTTCGCGACCTCGGCGAAGAACGAGAAATTGCGCGCCATGCGCTGCACGTGTCCGCGGACGTGGCTGATCGGGATGCCGGTGTTCATGACCTCCAGCCAGGCCAGTTCCTCGGCGTTCGCCAGCAGCAGGTCACGGATCGCGAACAGGATTCGCGACCGGTCAGCGGCGTCCATGCGCGGCCATGGCCCATGGTCGAAGGCGTTGCGCGCGGATTGCACCGCGCGCCCCACTTCGGCGGCGTCTGCCTCGCGCAGCAGGCTGACGGTCGTTTCGTCGTAGGGATAGACGACAGGCATGTCGTGGCCGCCGGGGCCCGCTGCGACCTGCGTGCCGTCGATGAGGCTGGTGATGCGCTCGGGAACGCGGCGGGAGGATGTGGCAGGGCGCAAGGCGACTCCATGTCCCGGCGTCCGGCCGGTCCTGGGTGGATCATAGCCGCTCGCGGGCGCGCGAGTGAATTCAGAACTGGCGGCAGGCCTGGCGGATGTGCCAGCATCCGCGCGGGCCTGATCCGGAGGGGGGGAAGTGGCGCTCGACCTGCACGACTATCTTGCGGTGCATGACGACTTCGTATGGTCGATCGATCAGGTCGTCGACGCGCGTCACGAGCTCACGGCGTTGCAGCACACCCTCGACGAAGCCCGACAGCACCCGATCCTGGTCGCGCGCAACGTCCGGCTGCCAGATGGTTCGAGGTCGGGGCTGCCGCTGGTCACCAACCTCACGGCGAGTCGCCGCCTGGCCGCGGCGGCCTTCGGCCTCGACGACCACCGGCGAAGCGCGGAGTGGTTTGCGGGTCGGACCAGGCAGGGCATCGAGCCGCACGTCGTCGATCGCCACCGGGCACCAGTGCAGGAAGTCGTGATGCGCGGCGACGAGGTCGACCTTACGCGGCTTCCCGCGCTGATCCAGCACGAACTCGAGCCCGGGCCCTACCTGACGGCCGCGCATGCCACGACCTTCGACCCCGACAGCGGCGTCGACAACACTGCGATCCAGCGCTGCTGGTTGCGCGGGTCCCGCGAAATGACCTGGTTTCCCTATCCAGCCTCGCACAACGCGGCGAACCTGCGCCGCTTCTGGGACCGAGGCGAGCCCTGTCCCGTGGCCTTCTGGATCGGTCACCATCCGGCGGTGGTGATGGGCGCGCAGGCCAAGCTCTCTTACCCTGAAAGCCACTGGTTCGCAGCGGGCGGGCTGGCGGGCGAATCACTGGCGCTGGTGCCCAGCATGACGCTCGGCGAACGCATCCGCGTCCCGGCGTCGGCGGAAATCGTGATCGAGGGTTATGCCCGTCCCGGCCGGCTCGGTCCCGACGGTCCCTTCGGCGAATACACGGGTTACCTGGGGCCGCAGGTGCAGGCGCCGCTGGTCGAGGTCACGTGCATCACGCGCCGCCACGACGCCGTGTACCACGACATCGGTTCAGGCCTCGACGACAACCTGGTGGCCGACAACCTCGCGCAGGAGGGCGCGCTCTATGCGCTGCTCAAGCCGCTCGCGCCGTCGTTGCTCAACGTGCACGTTCCGGCCTCGGGCCGAAGGTTCCACGCCTGGCTGCAGTTTCGCGATCCTCCGGCGGCCGAGTTGCGCGCTGCGCTCGACGAGGCCCTGCGCTACCGCCGCGTGAAGACCGCCATCGCCGTCGACGAGGACATCGACCTGTTCGATTCGGAGCGGGTGATGTGGGCGCTGGCGACGCGCGTGCAGTGGTCGCGGGATGCCCGGACCGTCGACGGCCTGGCCACCTCCATGCTCGACCCGTCGCTGGACGACGGCGTCGTGACCGGTTCAAAGCTCGCCGTCGACGCGACGCTGGCGTCGGTGCGCAGCGGCCGCACGCCGCGCGCAACCGTGCCCGAAGCAAGCCTCGAGCGGGCGAAGAAACTGATCGCAGGGATCGGGCCCAGGGCCTGGCCCCTCGACTGAAATCCACGCTGCCCCGCGGAGCCGGGGCCGACACACAGGGAGTAGAGGAGATGACCGAGATGCTGGACAGAAACGCCTTCTTCGCCGCGCTGGAAGCGGCCCGCCAGCCTCGCCACGGCGGTGGGCACGCCTTCAGCCGCGCCTGGGCTGCCGGCGAATTGTCCCGTGAGCAGCTCGGTCTGTGGGCCGTCCAGCATTTCTACTACATCGACGCCGTCCCGCAGCAGTTCGCCGCGCTGTATGCGCGCCTGCCGGACCTCGATGCGCGCCAGCACCTGCTCGAGAACCTGCTCGGCGAGGAAATGCCGGCGACGCCCGAGAAGCGGCACCCGGATCTGCTGTTGAAGTTCGCGCGTGCCTGCGGCCTCACGGATGCCTACCTCCGTTCAGCGGAAGCCCGCGGCGACGTGTTGCCCACCACGCGCGCGATGCGCGCCTGGGTCTGGGAGCTCGCCACCATCCGCACGCTGTCCGAGGCCTGTGCCGGGATCATGGTCGCCCTCGAGGGCCAGTTGCCGACGTTGTATCCGAAGTACGTCGCCGCCATGCACAAGATGGGCTTCTCGGACGACGACCTTGAGTTCTTCCACGTGCACATCGAGGGTGACACCGAGCACGCCCACGTGGGCCTGGAACTGACGGATCGCTACGCGACCACACCGGCGCTGCAGGGGCAGGCCGTCGCCGCCGTGATGGCGTCGGCGCAGGTGCGTTACTCCATGCTCGACGGCATACACGCGTCGCTGGTCGCGGCCCGTGCCGCCTGAAGCCACTTCACCCGTTGCCTGGATGTCGGGCGCGGCCGGAGGCATCGGCCGCGCCGTCACGGAGCGACTGTGCGGCCTGGGATGGCGCGTCCACGCCACGGATCTCAACGTCACCCAGGCCGGCAACGACACGGGACAACTGCACTGGGAGCGTGTCGACGTCCTCGACGAGGACGCGGTCGGCGCGAGCTTCGTAGATTGCATCGCGCGCGCGGGGCGCCTCGACGCGGTCGTGCACCTGGCCGGTGCCGTCGGCCGTGGACCCCTGGCGGAGATGTCGCTGGAAGGCTGGCGGCACACACTCGACCTGAACCTCACGTCCGCGTTCCTGGTCGCGCGTGCGGCTTACGCGGCACTCAAGGACAGTCGCGGCACGCTGGTGCTCATGAGTTCGACCAACGGGCTGTCCGGCGGCACGGTGCTGTCCGGGCCAGCCTATGCGGCGGCCAAGGCGGGCGTCGTCAACCTCACGCGCTACCTTGCCAAGGAATGGGCGCCCGACCAGATCCGCGTCAACTGCGTCGCGCCGGGTCCCGTCGAGACGCCGATGCTGCGCAGGCTGGACGACTCGACCCGGGCTTCGCTCGGCGCCATGACGCCGCTGGGCCGTGTCGCGTCAGCGCAGGACGTTGCGGGCACCATCGCGTTCCTGCTGTCCGAGGACGCGGGCTTCCTGACCGGTACGGTGCACAACATCAGCGGCGGGTTGTTCCTTGACTGAACTCGCCAGACGTGTCGGCGGACCGTGGTGGCACCAGCGCCGCTGGTGGGTGGCCATCATGCTGTGCGCGGTCACCATGATCGGTTACGTCGACCGGCTTGCGCTGTCCGTGGCCGCGCCGGTGATCCGGCGCGAGTTCTCGTTCAGCAACGAGCAGTACGGGCTGATCACCCTGGCGTTTCTCATGACCTATGCGGTCGGCCAGCTGGTGCTGGGTCCGCTGATCGACCGGCTGGGCAGCAAGCGCTCGATGACGCTGGCCGTGGCCTGGTGGAGCGTCGCCTCGGTGCTGCACGCCTTCGGGCGCAGTGTCGGCGGGTTCTTCTCCGCGCGGGCGTTCCTGGGCCTGACGGAGGCGGCGAATTTTCCGGCGGCCTACAAGGTCATCGCCGAGTGGTTTCCGCGGGCGGAGCGCAGCCTCGCCTCCGGCTTCGTGACTGCGGGCACCGGGATCGGCGCCATCGTCGCGCCACCGCTGATCGCGACCCTGATCGCAGTGGGCGACCACCTGCATGCGGCGGGCATCTCGCCCGTGACCGGCTGGCACTACGCCTTCATCGTCCCCGGCCTGCTGGGTTTCATCTGGGTCTGGATCTGGAAGCGGAACTTCCACCTGCCCGAGCACCATCCCGGCATCGACGCCGCGGAGCGTGAGCTGATCCTGGCCGATCGCGCCGTGCCGCAGGGTCCAGCCGATGAAGCCGGGACGGCCGCGTACTGGAGCCGCCTGCGGCGCTGCCTGCGACACCGCGAGGCCTGGGGCCTGGTGCTGGCGCGCTTCACGGGTGACGGGGCGTTCTACTTCTTCGCGTTCTGGATTCCGAACTATCTCGCGGACGAGCGTGGCTTCTCGCTGCTGCAGATCGCCTGGGCAGCCGCGATCCCGTTCGTGTTTGCCGACATCGGTGCGCTCGGCGGCGGCTGGGCCGGGCAGCGGCTGATCCGCGCCGGGCTGTCCGTCAACGCCTCGCGCAAGCTGATGATCTGGGGCGGCGCCCTGTTCGTGCCGCTGGCGCTGCCGGCGGTGTACGTGGATTCGCCCGTGGTCGCGGTGCTGTGCATGGGCCTGGGCGTGATGGCCATCCAGGTCAAGGCGGCCTCGTTGTTCGCCGTGCCGGCGGACCTGTTTCCCGCGCGCGACGTGGCCACGGTGTGGGGATTCAGTGGTGCGGCAGGGAGTTTCGCGGCCGCATTCGCCCAGCCGGTGATCGGCTACATGATCGACCAGACCGGCTCCTACGAGCTGGTGTTCATCATCGTCTCGTCCATGCACCTGGTCTCGGCGACCTGCGTGACCTGGCTGATCCCGAACATCGCGCCGCTTGCGCCGAAGCTGTCGGCCGGGAGTCAGCCGGGTTCGTCGTAACGCTGGCCGCGCTCGAGCATCGCGGCCGTGCCGAGCAGGTCGTTCAGCTGCTGGAAGTCGAGCATGTTCGGCCGGAAGGCGTTGGTGTCGCCGGTGGCGTGCAGGCTGCCCAGGAAGTCGAGCGCCGCACGCGTGATCGCGCGCACCAGACCGCCCGGGAAGATCACCATCGAGAAGCCCAGCGACTGGAGCTCGGCGGCGTTCATCACGGGCGTCTTGCCGCCCTCGACCATGTTGGCCATCAGCGGCACGCGGCCGCGGAAGCGGGCCAGGGCGGCCTGCATGTCCTCGACGCCGCGCAGCGCCTCGATGAAGAGCATGTCGGCGCCTGCCTCGAGATAGCGCTCGGCCCGGTCCAGCGCGGCGTCGAGGCCCTCGATCGCCAACGCATCGGTGCGCGCGATCACGAGCATGCCGCTCTCGCGGGCATCGACCGCGGCGCGAACCTTGCCGGCCATCTCCTGCCAGCGGATGACGCTCTTGCCCTGCAGGTGCCCACAGCGCTTGGGCATCTGCTGGTCTTCCAGCTGGATGGCTGACGCCCCCATGCGTTCGAAGGCGCGAACGGTGCGCTGGACGTTGAGCGCATTGCCGAAGCCGGTGTCGCCATCGGCGATCAGCGGCAGCGTGACCCGCTCGCGAATCACGGCGATGGTCTCTGCCACTTCGCTCATCGACACCAGCCCGATGTCGGGCCGGCCGAAGCGCGTGTAGGCGATGCTGGCGCCGGACAGGTAGGCGGCGCCGAAGCCGGTTCGCTCGATCAGCGCCGCGGACAACGCGTCGTAGCAGCCGGGCGCGACCAGGATCTCCGTCGCGGCGAGCAGGCCGCTGAGCACGCCGGCGTGGCCTGAAACGGTGCTGGTCATCAGGTGGTCTCCGTCGGTTCGCCATGAAGCCGCTTGTGAAGGTGGGGGATGAGTCCGCCGTCCCTGAGCATGTCCATGAGGAAACCCGGGATAGGCTCGCAGTGATATTCCTCGCCGCGGGTGTGATTGACGACGCGTCCGGTCGCGGGCTCGACCGTGAGCTGGTCGCCGCGCTGGATGCGGTCCGCTTCGGGGAACACCAGCACGGGCAGGCCGATGTTCAGGCAGTTGCGATAGAAAATTCGGGCCAGCGACTTGGCGAGCACCGCGCCGACGCCCAGGAACAGCAGTGCCTGCGCCGCCTGCTCGCGCGACGAGCCGATGCCGAAGCCTCGGCCGGCCACCACGATGTCGCCGCGCTGCACGCTGGTGGCGAAGCCCGGTTCGATGGCCTCCAGGCAGTGTGTGGCCAGCTGCTCGAGCGGCTTCTTCATGGCGTGGCCGGGTGCGAGCAGGTCCGTGTCGATGTTGTCGCCGAACGTCCAGGCGCGGCCGTTGATCTGGTCCATGGGGAGGTCCTTCAGGCGAGGAGGTCGCGGGGATCCGCGATGCAGCCGGCGATGGCAGCCGCCGCTACCGTGTACGGCGAGGCAAGGTAGACCTTCGACTTCGCCGAGCCCATGCGGCCCTTGAAATTGCGCGCCGTCGAGGCGATGCAGACTTCGTCGTCGGCGAGGATGCCGGCGCCGTAACCCGCGCAGGCACCGCAGCCGGTCGGCAGCAGGATTGCGCCCGCCGCCGTCAGCGTCTCCAGCGTGCCGTCCGCGGCCGCCGCGTGCGTCGTTCGCGCGGAGGCGGGTGCCACCAGCAGCCGCACGCCGCGCGCGACCTTGCGGCCCTTCAGGACGCGGGCCGCCATGTGCAGGTCGGAGAGCTTGGCACCCGTGCAGGCACCGATATAGGCCTGGTCGATGCGTACGGCGCCGTGCTCGCTGACCGGGGCTGTATTGGCCGGGCTGTGGGGGGCGGCGACCTGCGGCGCGAGGGCGCTGGCGTCGACATCCAGTCGCGCCGCGAATTCCGCTGCCACGTCGGACTGCCAGGACAGGGCATCGGCATCCGGCTCGACGCCGGCTGCGCGCAGGGCCGCGAGCGTCGCGGCGTCGGGCGCGATGATGCCGGTCTTCGCCCCGAGCTCAGCGGCCATGTTGCACAACACCAGCCGCTCGGGCATCGACAGGCGCCCGATGGCGTCGCCGGCGTATTCCATGACCTTGTAATCGTTGTCCATGCCGATGGCGCCGCACAGGAACAGCATGATGTCCTTGGCGGAGACGCCGTCGGCGAGCGCGCCCGAGAACTGCAGCCGGTAGGTGCCGGGAACACGGACCCAGATCTCGCCGGTCACCAGCACGCCGGCCATTTCGGTGGCGCCGATGCCCACCATGAACGCCCCGGCAGCGCCGCCCGACGGCGAGTGCGAGTCGCCGCCCACCGCGAACATGCCGGGCCGCAGGTGGCCGTTTTCCTGGACGACCACGTGGCAGATGCCCTGCATGTCGTAGAACCGCTGGATGCCGTGGTCCGCGACCCAGCGGCGGGTGAGGGCAAGGATCCGGGCGCCGTCCGCGTCTGTCGCGGGCACGTAGTGATCGCTGACGACCACGACCTTGTCGGGGTCCCAGACCTTCGCGCCGAGGCGCTCGAGGTAGGGCTGAACACGTCGGGGTCCTCCGGAGTCGTGCATCATCGCGAGGTCCACCTTGCAGGTGACGATCTCGCCCGGGCGCACGCGGGGCCTGCCGGAGGCGCGGCTCAGGATCTTCTCGGTGAGGGTCATCGGGCCGGAGGCCGGGGTCATTTCGACGGTCATGGGCGGCTTCGCCGTGGCTTGTATACAATCCGGGTATTGTGTCACAAGGCCGCGTGTAATAGAGCAAGGGGTCCCTCCATGACGACGAAACCGTACGACCTGTTGATTCGCAACGCGCGCGTGGTGCGCCCGCTGCAGAGTGCCGTCATCGATGCGGACATTGCGATCAAGGGCGGCAAGATCGCCCGCGTGGCGCCTGGCATTGCCCCGGATTCGGCCGCCGAGGTCGTCGATGCCGGCGGCAAGCTCGCGTTCCCGGGCCTGGTCGACCCGCACATGCACACCGGCATCTACTCGCCGCTGGACGAGGATGCGGTCAGCGAGAGCCGCGCCGCCGCCCAGGGCGGCGTGACCTCCAGCCTCAACTATTTCCGCTCGGGCCAGTACTACCTCAACAAGGGCGGCCCGTACGCGCAGTTCTTCCCCGAGGTGCTCGACATCTCGCGCGGCCGCTTCCACGTCGACTACGCCTACCACCTCGCGCCGATGGATTCGAAGCAGATCGCCGAGATCCCGATGCTCATCGAGAAGTACGGCGTCACCTCGTTCAAGATCTACATGTTCTACGGCGGCTACGGCCTGCACGGGGCCTCGAGCCACCAGCACGAATTCCTGATGATCGACAAGGACGAGAAGTACGACATCGCGCACTTCGAGTTCGTGATGCGCGGCATCAAGGACGCGATCGGCCGTTTCCCGGAGAAGAAGGACGCGATCTCGCTGTCCCTGCACTGCGAGACCGCCGAGATCATGGCCGCCTATACCAAGCTCGTGCAGCAGGAGGGCAAGCTCACGGGCCTGCGCGCCTACAGCGCCGCGCGTCCGCCGCATTCCGAGGGCCTCGCGATCGTCATCGCGAGCTATCTCGCGCACGAGACCGAGTGCCCGAACATCAACCTGCTGCACATGACCTCGCGCAAGGCGGTCGACGCCGCGCTCAAGATGGCGGAGGCGTTCCCGCACGTGAATTTCAGGCGCGAAGTCACGATCGGCCACCTCGTCCTCGACTACGACGTCGAGACCCAGGTGAAGGCCAAGGTCAACCCGCCGATCCGCTCGCGCGAGGACGTCGAGTACCTGTGGGAGACGCTGCTGGCCGGCAAGCTCGACTGGGTCTGCAGCGACCACGCCTGCTGCCGCCACGAGATGAAGTTCGACGGCGAGAAGCCCGACGAGATCTTCAAGGCCAAGTCCGGCTTCGGCGGCACCGAGTACCTGCTCGCGGCGCTGCACACCGAGGGCACCAGGCGCGGCCTCAGCCTCAACCGCATGGCCGAACTCACCTCCTGGAACGCGGCGCGCCGTTTCGGCCTGCCGTCCAAGGGCGACCTGGCGGAGGGGTATGACGCCGACGTCGTGCTGTTCGATCCGAAGGCGAAGTTCACCATCCGTGCCGCCGAGTCCGAGTCGACGCAGGGGTACACGCCGTTCGAGGGCATCGAGCTGACCGGCAAGGTCGTCGACACCTACCTGCGCGGCCACCGCATCCTGGCGGACGGCAAGGTGGTGGGCAGCCCGACCGGCCAGTACATGCACCGTCCGTACTGATCGCCCCGACTGGGCTAGAATCGGTCTTTGTCGCCGCCGCACGGGGCGGCGACCCCTCACAGCCAAGGAGTTGGACAATGACGATCAAGGTCGGCGATGCGATCCCTGCAGCCACGCTCAAGGTCATGACGGCCGAGGGGCCCAATGCCGTGACCACGGACGAGCTGTTCAAGGGCAAGAAGGTCGTGCTGTTCTCGGTTCCGGGTGCCTTCACCCCGACCTGCAACGCCAAGCACCTGCCGGGCTACGTCGAGCACGCGGCTGCCATCCGCGCCAAGGGCGTGGATTCGATCGTGTGCATCGCGGTCAACGACGTATTCGTCATGAACGCCTGGGGCAAGGCCGGCAACGTCGGCGACAAGATCGTCATGGCTGCCGACGGCAACGGCGACTTCACGCGCGCCCTCGGCCTCGAGCTGAATGCGACGGGGTTCGGCATGGGCATGCGCGGCCAGCGCTTCGCGCTCGTCGCGGAAGACGGCGTGGTGAAGGGCGTGTATGTCGAGGGCCCGGGCGAGTTCAAGGTGTCGGCGGCCGACTACGTACTCGGCCAGCTATGAACCACCGCGTACTGTTCGCCCGGATTCCCAAGGGCGTGCCGGTCCCCGAGGACTTCGGCTTCGACAGCGTGCCGGTGCCTTCGCCGGCCGATGGGCAGTTCCTGTCCCGGACGCTCTGGTTGTCGCTGGACCCGTACTACCGCAACGTCATGAAAGGCAACCAGCTCTACGCCGACCGGCTGCAGCCTGGTGACCCGATGGTGGGCGAGACGGTCGCGGAAATCGTCGAGTCGAAGCACCCGGACTTCCGTCCCGGCGAGATCGTGGTCGTGCGCAACGGCTGGCAGGAATTCGCGCTGTCGGACGGCAAGGGCGTCGCGAAGGTCGATCCGGCGCTGGCACCGCCGTCGACGGCACTCGGTGTCCTCGGCATGCCCGGACTCACGGGCTATGCCGGCCTCGTCTACCTCGGTGAACCGAAGCCGGGCGAAACCGTCGTGGTCTCGGCGGCCACCGGTCCGGTCGGCAGCACGGTCGGGCAGGTCGCGCGGCTCGTCGGGGCGCGCGCCGTGGGCATCGCGGGCTCGGCCGACAAGTGTCGCTATGCGGTCGAGGAACTGGGCTACGCCGCCTGCGTCAACTACCGCGAGGGGGACCTGCGCGAGCAGCTCAAGCAGGCCTGTCCGCGTGGTATCGACGTCTACTTCGACAACGTCGCGGGCGATACCCTCGCCGCCGTGCTGACGCGACTCGCGCTCGGCGCGCGCGTGATCCTGTGCGGCATGATCGAGGCCTACAGCATGGACAAGCCGCCGGCGGGTCCCTGGCTGGGGCCGGTCGTCGGCGCGCGTGCAACCATGAAGGGCCTGGTGGTCTACGACTGGATTCACAAGCAGGAAGAGCAGCGCCGCGTGGTCGGCGACTGGATCCGCCAGGGCCAGTTCCGCTATCGCGAAGACATCGCCGAGGGCATCGCGTCCGCGCCGGAGGCCTTCTGCAGGCTCATGCGCGGCGAGAACTTCGGCAAGTCGCTGGTTCGCGTCTCGGCCGCCTGAGTCGAATGGAGAGCCCGATGCCCGTACAGGTCACCACACTCTATGCGGGCCTGTTCGGGCTCCTTTACCTGGTCCTGGCCGCCCAGGTGGTGCGCGGCCGCTGGCGCTACAAGGTCGGCCTTGGGACGGGTTCCGAACCCGGCATGGAACGCGCGGTGCGCGTTCACGCGAACTTCGCCGAGTACGTCCCGCTGCTGCTGACGCTCATGTTGCTCGCGGAACTGGGCGGCGCCCCGGGCGCCGTGCTGCACGGCGTGGGGCTCGTCCTGCTCGTCAGCCGCCTGCTGCACGCCTGGGGCCTGTCGCAGCACTCCAATCGCAGCTTCGGTCGTTTCTACGGCACGCTCGGCACCTGGCTGGCGCTGCTCGGGCTTTCCGTGTACCTCACCCTATCGGGCCTGGGCGCTTTCCGCTCCTGACCAGAACGCACGCGCCTTCAGGGCGCGGGTCTCTGCGTCCGCCGGCCGATCGGTGACCGACGCGCTGGTCAGCGCGGTGGCGATCGCCTGCGTGGCCAGCCCACGCGCACAGCCTCCCGCGTAGACCAGTACCGGCTGGCGGACCCGGGCGAGCGCCGGCGCGAGCGCGTGGCGCAGGGCGGCAAGGGACGCGTCGCCGTAGGTTTCATGCTGCTTCAGCACGTCCACGGTCATGTCGTGCAGCCGTTGCGCATCCAGGTCGGGCACGTGACGACGACCGGCGGCCGCGCTGCGATCGAACCAGGGCCAGGAGATCTCGAGATCCCGCAACCGGTGCCAGGTCTCCGTGAGATGGCTGCCGAAGTTCGAGAGCCGGATGGGCGGCGCGTAGCGGGCAAGGAAATCCTCGGACGCCGGGGCCGGCGGCAGGCCGTCGAGTGCCAGCGCATGCACCCGTCCAGCTGCGCGGTTCGCGAGTTCGACCGCGAACGCCGAGCTCGTGAACTCGGCGTAGACGTCCACCTCGGCCCAACCCAGCGCATCCAGAGCCTCGAGCAGCACCCCGGCGATCCTCTCGACCGACGGGTCGGGCAGCGGTGACGACTCGCCCGTGCCCGGCAGGTCGATCGCGAGGCTCACGCCGTGGGCGGCGAGCGCGCTCTGCAAGGGCAGCATCTGTCGCGACGAGCCCGGCGCCTCGTGGAGCAGCAGCGCCGGCCTTGCCGGGCCGTGCCCGAGCAGGCGGCCGTGCAGTTGCCCGTGACCGAGGTCGAGATACAGCGCGCGGGCCTGCAGGCCTGCGCTGCGGTCTGGCGTCGCCGGCGCGCTCGCCGGCGCGAGGCCCGCCGAGTAGTCGCTGAAGCGGCGGCGCAGGTGTTCGCGCCAGGCGTCGGTGGAGGCGGGTACGCGCTCCACGATCGAGCGCGGCGGGAGCGGTTGCGGCAGCGCGTCGAGGAAGCCGACCAGCACGTCGTCGGCCCGCGCCATGAACGTGCAGGGCACTGCCAGTTCGGCCAGGGCCGGGCGCGCGTCGTAGCGCAACGCGGCGCCGTAGCCCGAGGTCCATGCCGGACCCGCCATCAGGGTGTCCATGCAGTAGACGTGCACCTTCGCGACCTCGGGTTCGTCCAGCGGCAGGCGATTCGCGGCGCCCTTGGCGAAGTGCGGGAAGTAGCGGTGGAAGTCGCGGATCAGGGTCCACTTGCCGGCCAGGTGACTGCCGTCCGCGCGAACCTCAAAGGGAACCAGGTAGCGCGCGAGGTAGTCGGCCGAGGCGGTCTGCGGCGGCAGCGCCAGCCCGTCACAGACCAACCCGGCGAACAGCGCGGGGTAGCGACGGGCGCACTCCAGTGCGATCTTCGACGAACTGTGGAACCCGTAGACGACGCTGCGGCCGAGGCCGAGGGCGGTCAGCGCGGCCGCCAGGCCATCGGCGAAATCAGGCACCTCGGGCACGCCGGGCAGCGGCGTGGAGTTGCCGAAGCCGGCCGTGTCCAGCGCGAACACCGTAAAGTCGGTTGCGAGTGCGGCCATGAGGTCTACGTGCAGCACCGACGAACGCGGCGAGTCGTGCAGCAGGACGACGGGCGGGCCAGACCCGGCCCAGCGGTAGTGCACCTGCCCCCAGGAAACGTCGACGTAGCCGCGGCGGATTCGGGTCATGGCAGGTCCTGCAGGTGTTGGGCTGCCATCCCATACAGGTGGCGCATGTAGACGATGGGGGCGAGCGGTGCCTCGACGTACTGTATGAATCGCCAGCCCTCGGGCCGCAGCCGCAGGATCGCGCTGACGCGCGTCGCGCCGCCGATGGGGCGCTCGAAGCCCGCGAAGGAACCTGACCAGCGCATGTCGTAGGACGCCGAGCCCAGGTCGGCGGCCAGCGCCCGAACCTGGACGTTTCGGACCTCCATGTGGACGAAGCCCACCGCGGACAGCGTGCGCGACCAGTAATCGCGGATCGCGGCGAGGCTGGTCAGCGGCTGGTCGACTTCCTCGGCCATGTAAAGCAGTTGCGGTTCGAGCGGGTCCCACAGCGCTGCCAGCGCGATGGCATCGCGCGCCGTCCATGCTTCGCTCAGTAAAATAATCGTATTATCAATTGTTTGCATAATATTGATGAGGTTGATTATAGGAGGGCTGACGTGTTTCGGGTCCCCTGACAAGCGAAAGCCCGGGCGTCGGTGAACGCCCGGGCTCCCGTGCCGGCTGGCGGTACAGGCCGCGCGTCAACGGGCCGCGAGCGCCTTCTCGAGTTCCGGGATCACGCTGAACAGGTCGCCGACGAGGCCGATGTCGGCGATCTCGAAGATCGGCGCTTCGGCATCCTTGTTGACCGCCACGATCGTCCGGGCGTCCTTGATGCCCGTGAGATGCTGGATCGCGCCGGAGATGCCGATGGCCACGTACAGCTCCGGGGCGATGATCTTGCCCGTCTGGCCGACCTGCATCTCGTTCGGCGCGTAGCCCGCGTCGACTGCCGCGCGCGAGGCGCCCACGCCGGCGCCCAGCTTCGCGGCCAGGTTGTAGATCAGCTGGAAGTTCTCGGCGCTGCCCAGCGCACGGCCGCCCGACACGACGCGCGCTGCCGTCTGCAGGTCGGGGCGATCGCTCTTGGCCGCCGCCAGCGAGACGAAGCGCGTGTGCGAGGGCAGCGCGGCGTCGACCTGGACCGACTCCACCGGTGCCGGGCCGCCGGCCGCGGCAGCCTCGAACGAGGCGACGCGAACGGTGAAGACGACCCGCACACCCGGCGTGGATTCGACGGTGACGATGGCGTTGCCGGCATAGGTGGGACGCCGGAAGCGGTTTGCCGACTCGACGGCCATGACGTCGCTCACCTGCGCGACGCCCATCAGCGCGGCGACGCGCGGCATGAGGTCCTTGCCGAAGGTCGTCGAGGGACCCATGACGTGCGTGTAGCCCTCACCAAGTTTCGCGGCCTGCGGCGCGAGGATGGCGGCGAGCGCCTGCGCGTTGGCCGGATTGTCGACACGCAGCACGCGGTCGACGCCGGCGATCGCGGCGGCCTGGGCAGCAACGGCGGCGCCGTCCGCCGAGAACACCACCACGTCGACCGTCGCGCCCGGCACGCTTCGTGCGCAGCTGACGCACTTGGCCGTAGAGGGATTGAGCTTGCTGCCGTCGTGTTCGGCGATGACGAGAACCTTGTTCATCAGATGACCCCCTTCTTGGCCATCGCCTCGACCAGCTCGGCGACATCCTTGACCATCACGCCCTTCTGCCGCTGCTGCGGCGCTTCGCACTTGACCATCTTGAGGTGTTCGGCGACGCCCACGCCCAGCGCGGCGAAGTCGGTCACGTCCAGCGGCTTCTTCTTCGCCTTCATGATGTCCGGCAGCTTCACGTAGCGCGGCTCGTTGAGGCGCAGGTCCGCGGTGATGACGGCGGGCAGGTCGACCTCGATGGTCTCGAGGCCGGCATCCACCTCGCGGGTCACGGTCAGCGTCTTCTCGCCGACCTCGACCTTGGAGGCGAACGCGGCCTGCGGGCGATCCCACAGCGCGGCGAGCATCGGGCCCGTCTGCGCGCAGTCGTCGTCGATGGCCTGCTTGCCGGTGATCACGATCTCCGGGTTTTCCTTGCGCACGAGCGCGAGGAAGGCCTGGGCCGCGACCAGCGGTTCGACGGCGCCGTCGTGCTTGACGAGGATCGCGCGGTCGGCGCCCATCGCCAGCGCCGTGCGCAGCTGCTGCTGGGTCTCGTCAGGCCCGATGCTGACGGCGATCACCTCGCCGGCCTGGCCGCGCTCCCTGATGCGCAGGGCCTCTTCCAGCGCGATCTCGTCGAACGGGTTGATGCTCATCTTCACGCCATCGAGGATCACGCCCGACCCATCCGGCTTGACGCGGATGCGAACGTTGTAATCGACCACGCGCTTGACGCAGACCATGATCTTTCGCATGCCAGACTGCTCCTTAGATCAGATTCAGACCAAGCCATCCCGGGACAACCGTTCGATGACGGCGCGCTGGGTGGCGACGAAATGGGCGCGCTCGGGAATCACCAGCTGGCCGCTGGCGTCGAGCATGGTGTTCGGCGGATAGACACTGCCGGCATAGGTGGCGGCGAACAGCTCGAGACGCTGGCGCGAGAGCATGTTGCCCATGCCCGGGCGCTTCCGGTAGCGACGCAATGCGCCGAGGTCGAGTTCGGCGCAGGCGTTGGCGGATTCGCCGGGCGCGGCTTCGGCACGCACGTCGCCGAGGTAGTCGACGATCTTCGACAAGCCGTCCGCGGAGGCAAAGGGCATGTCCACGTTGGCGATACCGGCCGTGTTGGCCGACACGACGTAGGCCAGGTTTTCCAGCGCGCGGGCGCGCTTGGCGATGTCCTTGGGCGTGAGCTTGGGCGAACCCACTTCGCTGGAGCTGTGCAGGAATACTTCTGCGCCGCGCAGGGCCAGCGCGCGCGCGATTTCCGGGTAGAGGATTTCTTCCGAAGCGATCGCGGCGAGGCGGCCGATGGGCGTGTTGGCGACGGGGAACACGCCGTCGAGGCCGTAGATGTCGAGGTAACGGTCCCAGACGTCGTGCGGCGTCGGCGCGAACATCGATACCAGCCGGCGATAGCGCAGCACGACCTTGCCTTCGGGCGCGATGCAGAAGCTGGTCTGGAAGTAGATCCCCGGGAAGTGCGGATCGCTCTCGTAGGCGTTGCCCGCGAGGTAGACCCCGTGCTTGCCGGCGATGCGCCCCATGGCCTCGTATTCGGCGCCATCGGGCGCGATGGCGGCCTTGGCCGTCCAGCCGGGCAGGGTGTCGCCGAGCGGGTAGCTGGTCAGCAGGTACTCGGGAAGGACGACGAGCTTCACGTCCTGGCCCAGGAAGGCCTTTGACCCACCGACCGCGCGGTCGATGCGCTCGATGTTGGCTTTCATGGTCTCGCGCGCGGACGCCACGTCGGGACAGGCGTTGACGGCGTAACAGGTCAGCTGCAGCGCAACGGCCCGGTAGGCGGAAATCTCTTCGGACATTCGGTTACTCTCGGGCGCGTTTTGCAGTGCGCAAAGTAAGCAAACAGGGTCCGGGTGTCAAACCCGGGCTCAGGGCCGGTTACCATCCATTCCAGGGCTTGATCATGCACGTTATCCGAGCTGGAAGAACACTGACATGAATACGCACTTGAACCCCGGCGAGGGTCGTGAGAACTCGATGAGCGCCCGTGATCCGCGGACGGGCCATAGCGACTACTCCTTCGAGGTCGCCTCGCGCGCCGAGGTTGCCGCCGCGGTCGCCGCGGTGCGAAGCGCCCAGCCGGGCTGGGAAGCGCTTGGCGCCGCCGGGCGGGCCCAGGTCCTGCGCGATTTCATCGCCGCACTGGCGCGACATCGTACCGCCATGCTCGCGGCCCTGGTGCGAGACACCGGCCGCGTCCGGATCGCCAACGTCGAGATCGACGCGCTGGGACCCATGCTCGAGCGCGTGGCCGCCGACGCCGCGGCGGTGCTGGCGCCCGTGCCGTACCGTCCGGCGGCGATTCCCGGCATCGAAGGCCGCAACCAGTGGGTTGCGCACCCCGTGGTGGGCGTCATCGCGCCCTGGAACTTTCCGCTGCTGCTGTCGATGATCGACACCCTGCCAGCCCTGCTCGCGGGCAGCGCGGTCGTGCTTAAGCCCTCGGAGGTCACGCCGCGCTTTGTCGACGTGCTGCGCCACGCGATTGCCGAGGTGCCGGCACTTGGCCAGGTGCTCAGGGTCGTGCGCGGTCCAGGCAGTACCGGGGTCGACCTCGTCGATCATGTCGACGCCGTGGCATTCACGGGAAGCGTGCGCACCGGGCGGCTGGTCGCGCAGCAGGCCGCCCGGCGCTTCATCCCTGCCTTCCTCGAACTGGGCGGCAAGGATCCGGCCATCGTCCTGCCGTCGGCGGACGTCCAGCGGACGGCCGAGGTACTCCTGCGCGGCTCGATCGCCGCCAGCGGCCAGGCCTGCCAGTCCATCGAACGCATCTACGTGCACGACTCCATCCACGACGCATTCGTCGCTGCGCTCGCCGCCGCCGCCCGCGGCGTGCGCTTCAACCATCCCGACGTGATGGCCGGGCACATCGGACCGCTGATCTTCGCGCGGCAGGCCGACATCATCCGCGAGCATCTCGCGGACGCCGTAGCGAAGGGCGCCCGCGTCGAGGCCGGCGGCAGGGTGGTCGAGCTCGACGGCGGCCTGTATTGCGAGGCGACCGTGCTCAGCGCCTGCGACCACGGCATGAAGGTCGTCACGGAGGAGACTTTCGGACCGGTGATGCCGGTGCTCAGGTATTCGACTGTCGAGGAGGCGCTGCGGATGGCGAACGACTCGGACTACGGCCTGTCCGCGTCGGTGTTCGGCGCTGATCCGGCCGAGAACGAGGCCGTCGCCGGGCGTCTCGACGCCGGGATGGTCAGCATCAACGACGCCGCGCTGTCGACGATCATCCAGGAGTTCGAGAACGAGCCGTTCAAGGCGTCCGGCCTCGGCCGCTCGCGAATGGGACCGGCGGGTGTCGCGCGCTACCTGCGCGCCAAGGCGATCGTCAGGAACAACTATCCGGCCATGGGCATCGCCGTCTACGCCGAGCCGAACACCTGAGGACGGCGGCCCTCAGGACTGACGGCCGGCCGGAGGCGGGGATTCCTGAGCACTGAAGCGCGCGCGGATGCTGCTGGAGCAGTCGCGCAGCCGCGGCAGGAAACGCTCGATGGCGAGCTTCATCGGTACCGCGCTCGCCGAGAAGCGGATCACCAGAACCGCCAGCACCCGGTCCTCGAGCGGCACGGGAACGGCGAGGCTCACCTCGTCGGAAACCCTGCGCGCCCTCGTGGTCATCGCATAGCCCTGTGCCTGGACTTCGCTGATCACGCGAGTGAGTTCGTTGCGGTTGCGGGCGAGTTTGTCTTCCTCGCGAGTCGATCGCGAGAGGATGTCGACCAGCGTTTCGCGCTGTTGCGGCGGGCAGTGGGCGAGGTAGGCGCGCCCGGGCGCAGACAGCAGCAGCGGTACGCGGAATCCCGCTGAATACCGCTCGACCGCCAGCGGGCTCTTGTGGTCGGTCGCCTCGCGCACCAGCATTGACGTGCCCGACAGGGTCGCGATCGCCACCGGCCATACGAGGTCGCGGCCGAGTTCGTGCAGGAAGGGGCGCGCGATTTCGGTGACCCAGGCCTCGTCGTCGAAGCCGTCCGACAGTCCGCGGACCATGATGGTCAGACGATATCGGTCGTCGCTGGGATCGCGGAACACATAGCCCGCCGAGCTCAGGGTCTCAAGGATCCGGTAAGTGGTCGTGCGTGGCAGGCGGATTTCCGCCGCGACCTCGGACACCGTCGCGCCGTTCCTGAGGTTGAGGACCATGAGCGCGTCGAGCCCGCGCATGAGCGCGCGGATCGGTCGGGTCGAGTCGGTCATGGTCGATTCTAGGAACATCCCGGTGCCAGTGTCCAACGAGGGCCTGCGGTGTCCCCTTATTGCGGTGCAGGAACGATTCCAGTTGCTAACGATTGCGCGGCGGCGCTAATGTCGCCCCGCGAGCCCCTCTGGGGCACGCACAGTAGAGGGAATGTCCCGCGCAGAATCCCGAGAAGAAGCGGGGCATGAGGGGGGCACGCTACGCGCCTGACGCGATGTGTGCATCGATAGCGGCTTTTGACGAAGCCGCTATTTTTTTGCCCGGCGTCAGCCCTTCAGCCAGGCTGCCCCGCCAACCCAGGTTCCGGCCGCCGCCCTGAACTCGCGTATGTCGATGCCTGACCACACGCCGGCGCGATAGTAGGGATCCTGTTCCAGGAATCGCCTAGCCGCAGCCGCGTCCTCGGCCTCGATCACGTACAGGCTCATGCCCGCCTGGCCCGTCGACGCATCCATCATGGGCCCGGCGACGCGGATCCGGTCCAGCACGCCCAGCACGAACTGCAGGTGGGCATCCAGGTGCTCCGTGCGCAGGGACTGGGCGCCGGCGCCGTCGGTCAGGGTCATTGCAAACAGCATGTGATCGGCCTCGTTGATTGCGGCGATGCCGCGTCCATGCGCCGCATTTTGCTAGACTCCGGCGTCCACCGCACCCCCGGCACGCGGAGTCCGCCAAGCATGCTCGGCTACGCCACCAGGCGACTGTTGATGGCACCGCTCGTTCTGCTGGCCGTCATCACGATCACGTTCCTGCTCGTGCGGCTCGCGCCCGGCGGGCCGTTCGACCATGACCGTGTGCTCCCGCCGGACGTCAGGGCGAATCTCGATGCCCGCTACGGCCTCGACGCGCCGCTTCACCGCCAGTACCTGTCTTACGTGGGCGGCCTGCTGCACGGCGACCTCGGCCCCTCGCTGCGCTACCGCGACCAGGCGGTATCACAGGTCATCATGGGCGGCCTGCCGGCCACGCTTACCCTCGGCGGCCTGGCATGGCTGATCGCCGCGGGCCTGGGCATTCCGCTGGGGGCGCTCGCGGCAGCCCGCCGCGGCAGCTGGCTCGACCATGCAGCCAGTTCGATCGCCGCGATCGGCATCGCTATCCCGGTGTTCGTCGTTGCGCCGCTCGGGGTACTGGCCTTCGCGGTCGGCCTTGGCTGGGTGCCGACCGGTGGCTGGGAGCATGGCCGGCCGTCGGACGTGATATTGCCCGCGGTAGCGCTGGCCATTCCCGTGCTGGCCAATCTGCTGCGCCTCACACGCAGCGCGACGCTCGAGACGCTCTCGGCGCCACACGTGCTGGGCGCGCGCGCGCGCGGGCTCGGCCCGACCCGCGTGTTGTTCGGCCACGTCTTGCCGGCGGCCCTGGCCCCGGTGATCGCCTACCTGGGTCCGGCGACCGCTGGCATCCTCGCCGGCTCGCTGGTGGTCGAGAGCGTGTTTTCCATCCCTGGCGTGGGGCGACACCTGGTGCAGGGCGCGCTCAAC
The DNA here is from genome assembly GCA_020851435.1 of Gammaproteobacteria bacterium. Lineage (GTDB taxonomy): Bacteria > Pseudomonadota > Gammaproteobacteria > Steroidobacterales > Steroidobacteraceae > JADZCS01. The sequence goes on from JADZCS010000146.1 coordinate 23,422, forward strand.
CGCGACTACACGCTCGTGCTCGGCATGGTGATCTTCTACGCCGCGCTGGTGCTGGTCGCCAACCTCGTTGCAGACCTGCTTCAGGCCTGGACTGATCCACGGCTCCGGAGCAACGGCGCATGACAGTCGAGGGCGCAGACAGCCAGCGGCAGGAAACCCTGTGGCGCCAGGCAACCGGACGCGTGCTGCGGTCGCAGTCGGCGCGCGTTGCCGGCGGCGCGCTGCTGCTGCTCGTGCTTGCGGCGCTGCTCGGCCCGGCGCTGAGTCCGCACGACGCCGCGGGAACGGACTGGCAGGCCGTCGGCGTCGCCCCAACGCTGGAGCGCCAGCACTGGCTGGGCACGGACAGGCTTGGGCGCGACCTGTTCGTGCGGACGCTCGAGGGCCTGCGAATGTCGCTGGGCATCGGCGTGATGGCTGCGCTCATCAGCATCGTGATCGGGACTGCGGTCGGCACGTTCGCCGGTTACGCGGGCGGACGCCGGGATGCATTCATCATGCGCGTCGTGGACGTGCTGTACGCGGTGCCCTATCTGCTGTTCGTTATCCTGCTCACCGTCGTGGCCGGTCGCGATCCGTGGTTGCTGTTCGCCGCGATCGGCGCCATCGGCTGGCTGTCCACTGCGCGCATCGTGCGCAGCGAGGCGCGCGCGCTGATGCAGCGTGAGTTCGTCGCGGCCGCGATCGCGTGCGGAGCGGGACCTGCGCGCGTCGTGCTGCGTCACCTGTGGCCCAACGTCGCAGGCCTGGTCGTCGTGCAGGCGACGCTGACCGTTCCACAGATGATCCTCGCCGAGGGTTTCCTCAGCTTCCTGGGGCTCGGCGTGCAGGAGCCGCTCGCCAGCCTCGGCAACCTCATCGCCGACGGCGCGATCGACATGGAGACCGCGCCATGGATGCTGCTGGCCCCGGCGGTCATGCTGTTCGCGCTGGTGCTGGCGCTGAATCTCGTGGGCGATGCCCTGCGCAACGCGCTCGACCCGAGGGTCGACTGAAGTGCTGGCGTTCGAGCAGGTCACCGTCGGTTATCCGGGCGATCAGGGCCTGGTCAGCGTCGTGCGCGGCGTGTCGATCGCGTTGTCCCCGGGAGAGTGCGTTGCGCTGGTGGGCGAGTCGGGTTCCGGAAAGAGCCAGGCCTTGCTGGCGATGCTGGGCCTCTGCAGCGACCGCGCGCTGGTCGGCGGCAACGGCATGCTCGATGGCGAGGCATGGGACCTCGCGGACAAGGCCCGTTCTTCGACCCTGTGTGGACGGCAGGTCGGCCTGCTGTTCCAGGATGCCGGGGGCAGCCTGACGCCTCATTTCACGGTCCGGCGCCATCTGCTGGAACTGCTGGGCGTGCACCGTGGCCTCGCTGGCGAGCGCGCGGAGGCCGAGGCGCGTCGACTGCTCGACCTCGTGCAGGTGCCGTCCGTTCCCGATCGCCTGTCGCAATATCCGCACGAACTGTCCGGGGGACTGCGCCAGCGTGTCGCACTCGCCCTGGCGCTTGTCGCGGAGCCGCGCTACCTGTTCGCCGACGAGCCCACCTCGTCGCTCGATGTCAGCCTTCGCGCGGGCGTCATGGACCTGCTCGACGGGCTGCGTCGCGATGCCGGTCTTGGCTTGCTGCTGGTCAGCCACGACCTCGAACTGGTCGCGCAACGGGCTGACCGGATCCAGGTCATGTATGCGGGGCGTGTGGTGGAGGGGGGCGCTTCGCAGGTGCTGGTGTCCCGTCCGCGTCATCCGTACACGGCCGCGCTGCTGGAGGCGCGGCCGGCGCTCTGGGCGCCACGGTTCACGCCGATGCCCACCATCGCCGGGCAACCGCCACTGCCGGCGCGGCTGCCGCCAGGTTGCACGTTCGGGCCTCGATGCAGTCGCGCAGATGCGGCGTGCCAGCAAGCGGAACCGGCGCTGGCCGCGGCGCCTGCGGGAACGCGCGTGGCCTGTCACCACCCACTGGTGTGGGCCGCCACATGAAGCCTGTGCTGGAAGTTCGAGGCCTGCGCATCGACTATCCGCGTCCGGGCACGTGGCTGGGCCGGCGAAAGACCCTGACCGCGGTAGTCGACGTCAGCCTGGCGGTCGAAGCGGGGCGCACGCTGGGCATCATCGGCGAGTCCGGTAGCGGCAAGTCCTCGATCGCGCGAGCCATGCTCGGCCTGGTCGAACCCATGGCGGGGGAGATTCTCGTCGACGGGCAGGTCGTCCGTACGGCCACGGACTGGGCAGTCGCGAGGCGATCGGTGCAGATGGTTTTCCAGGATCCCTTCGCGAGCTTCGATCCGCGCATGACCGTGGCTGAAAGCGTGCTGGAGCCGGTCTGCTGCCTCGCCGCTGTACCGCCTGCGCAACGTCCGTCGCGGCTCGTCGAGGTACTCGAGTCGGTGGGGCTCGACCGGGCGGTAGGGAGCCGCTATCCCCACGAACTGAGCGGAGGACAGCGCCAGCGCGTAGCGATCGCAAGAGCCCTCGCGCCTGGTCCGCGCGTCCTGGTCTGTGACGAGCCGGTGAGCGCCCTGGACGTGTCGGTGCAGGGACAGGTAGTCAACCTGCTCCTTCGGCTGCAGGCGGAACAGGGGCTGGCGCTCGTGTTCATCAGCCATGACCTGGCGGTGGCGAGGCGGGTGAGCCATGACCTGCTGGTCCTGCGCGGCGGACGCCAGGTAGAACAGGGACCGGCGGACGAGGTGCTCGACCGCCCCCGGGACCCGTATACGCAGTCCCTGCTGGCCGCCGCCGCAGCTGCCTCGCGCTGACCTGCCCGCGCGGGAAGACGCCACCCCGACGTTGCGCTCGTACAACACTATCGCGCGTCGCTGTATACAGTGGTAGATTCTGCCGTGTCCGGAAACCCACGAGGGGTTCGGACCACCACTATCAGGGGGAATTGCATGTCGAACACCAATTTCAGGGCGGTCTCGTCGGTCGGCGCGGCCGTCGCCGCGGTCCTCGCGTCTAGCCTCTCGGCGGGCGTTGCGTATGCGCAGGAAGGCGAACACGCCACCCACGCGCTCGAGGAAGTCGTCGTCACTGCGCGCAAGACCGACGAGTCGCTGCAGGAGACGCCGGTCGCCGTGACGGCCTTCACGGCCGAGTCGATCGAAGATCGCCAGTTGCAGACCGTCAACGACGTCGCCCGCTTCACGCCAGGCCTGGTGTTCGACAAGGCCTTCGGCCGTACGGGCGACCGCCCCGTCATCCGCGGCCAGGGCAACGTGCTGGCCAACGTCCAGTTCGGCGTCGAGGCAGGCGCCGCCTACTTCGTCGACGGCATCTATTACCCGGGTAGCGTCCAGACCCTGGACATCACCGAGGTTGAGCGCGTCGAAGTCATCAAGGGCCCGCAGAGCGCGCTGTACGGACGTAACACGTACTCCGGCGCCATCAACTTCGTGACGCGCGAGCCGTCCAACGAATTCCACGCCCAGGCGAAGGCGTCGTACGACAAGGACGAGCAGAACTACTCGCTGCGCTTCGAGGGCCCGCTGGTCGGCGACACCCTCACGGGCTCGCTGAGCCTGCGCAAGTACGACTTCGCCGGCCAGTGGAAGAACACCCTGAGCGGCGAGCAGATCGGCCAGGAAGGCAGCGAGGGCGTCACCGCCGTGTTGCAGTGGAAGCCCAACGAGGACTTCCGCCTCAAGGTGCGCGGCGTCTACAACGAGGACCGTGACGGAACGCGTCCGTTCATGTTCCAGGGCTCGGCGTTCAACAACTGCTACCAGGGCACGCGCTCGCTGGCCTACTACGCTTCGTCCTACACGGCCGGCGTCAAGAACTCGAACTGGAACCCGTACCAGTATTTCTGCGGCGAGATCCAGGCCCGCCCGGTTTCCGTCAACACGACGCGGCCAGCGCCGGCCGTCGTTGAGTACCCGGGCATCCCGGCCAATGCCCTGGTGGGTGCCGCCCAGACGGGCGCGCCCGCCGGTTCGACCCGCGCCTACGACCTGCGTCCGGGCGTCGCCTTCTCGGGCGTCAACCGCGACCTCACGATCTTCACCGCGGTCGCGGACTGGGACATCTACGGCTCGGGCTACACGCTCACCGTAGACGGCGGCATGCGCAAGGAAGACCTGCTGACCGGCTCGGATTCCGACTTCACGTCGATCAACACCTTCAGCGCCGATCCCGCCACGGGCGTCGAGTCCGGCGGCGCGAACACCGGCCTCGATACCTATCGCGACTACTCGATCGAAGTGAAGGTGGCGTCGCCGACGGACGGCAACATCCGCTGGATGGTGGGTGCGTTCTACTACGAGCAGGAGCAGCGCTTCCGCGACGTGAACTTCCGCTATCCGACCGGTCGCCAGGTGCCGAACTCGATCGCCGACCTCTACAACCGGTCGATCTTCGGCCTCGTCGAGGGCAAGCTGACCGAGAACGTGTCGCTGACCGTGGAAGGCCGGTACATGGAGGAGATCAAGGGTCTCTTCGAGTACTGCACCAGCGTGATCGCCGGCGTAGTGCCGGTCTGCACCGCGCGCACGGGTCAGGACTTCATCGACGCGCCGGGCTCGCAGGTGGCGTTCGACCGCGAGGGCAAGTGGACCAAGTTCACGCCGCGCGCCACCCTCAAGTGGCAGGCGACGGACGACATGAACGTCTACTTCGTCTACGCGGACGGCATCAAGCCGGGCGGCTTCAACGGCACGGGCGGCCTGATCTCCACGCCGCAGCGTCCTGAATACGACCAGGAAACCTCGGCGAACTACGAACTCGGCGTCAAGAGCACCTGGCTGGACGGCAGCCTCGTGTTCAACGTCGCCGCGTTCCGAATCAAGGCCAGCGACATCCAGCTGACCACGCCGATCGTGCGCGCCGACGGTTCCGCGGTCACCTCGGTGGCCTCGAACCAGGGCGAAGGCAAGACGGACGGCATCGAGGTCGAGACCGTGTGGCGTCTCGCCGAGCCGCTGACTGCGCGCCTCACCTATGCGCTGGCGGACTCGCAGTTCACGAAGGGCTGCGACGACTTCCAGTGGACGTTGACCAGCGGCGGCGGCAACAACGCGCTGCGTACGGCCAACTACAACCCGGCCAACCCGGCTGCGGGCGGCACCAACCTGAATGGCGTGGGCAGCTGCGACATTTCCGGCAACCAGTACCCGCTGTCGGCCAAGCACACGGGCAGCTTCGCGCTGGACTACAAGACCGCCATCAGCGAGAACTACCAGTTCTTCGCGGGCGCGGACGTGAGCTACACGGGCAAGCGGCCTGTGCAGGTGCACAACCTCGCCTACGTGCCGGCGTCGACGCTCATCGGCGCGCGCCTCGGCGTGTCGGGTGACAACTGGACGGTCTCGCTGTACGGCCGCAACATCGGCAACGACGACAGCGTGGCAGTGGCCACCCGCTGGCTGCAGCAGCCGCTCGTGGGCTTCAGCACCGCGGCGCTGCCGGGCAGCTCGCCGCTGGCGACTTCCGCGCAGCTCGCGGCGGCCGGCCTCCCGGCCTACCCGCCGGCGTCGGGCTCGTCGACAGGCCTCAACAGCGTGGCGTCCTACGCGCTGCCGCGTGGCTTCTTCGCGATGCTGCGTCGCGAGCGCCAGGTCGGCCTCGAGGTCTCGTTCAAGTACTGAGACGAAAGATAGCGGGCAACCGCAGCCGGGCAGGGAAACCTGCCCGGCTTTTTTCGTTATGGCGTGGCAGTAGGCGTGGAGTATCGGAGGGGTCAGACCCCGCCGCGGGGTCTGACCCCTCGGACCGCCGCGGGGTCTGACCCCTCGGAACCGCGGCGGGGTCTGACCCCTCGGACCGCCGCGGCGTCTGCCCCCACTCAGGGAACAATGCGTTCTACAAGCTCAATCCATTCGCCCGCCGCACCACGCGTAGTCGCAACCCGCCGGCCGAAGTAGGGCGCTTCATAGCGCCGCACGGGCGGCGACGCGAGCGGAACGTTTACCTTGTCCAGGTCCTTGACGCCGAAGCTCACCATCGCCATCCCTGGCGGCAGTTCGCCCTGGCCGGCGACTCTCGGCGTGGCGCCGGCCGGATAGCCGTCGAGCTCGATCAGGAAGTTCGCCGGCAGTTGCGCGATGGCGATCGGAAAGCGGGTATTGCCGGGCAGGTTCCATGCCGTGGCCAGCACGCTGATCTCCGTGTCGCCGCTCGGGGTTACCTCCATGCCCAGGCCTTCGGCGTAGAACCGGCGCATGGCCTCGAGGTCGGGACCTCCGGCCACGACGATGAACGTGCGGTCCACAAAGGTTTTCGCCGTGCCGAGGTTGAAGCGCGACTTGCCCGGCGGGATGCGCGTCAGGTAGACGAGTTCCTGGGCAGGGCCGATCGCCTGCATAGCGACCACGGCCGGGTTGAAGTCCAGTCCTTTCGGCGGGCCGATCACACGGAAGGCCGAATCCTCGAGACGAACGTTGAGGGCTTCCGGGTCCTCGACCAGGATCTCGTTGGAGTTCCAGCCGTGCGTGTGCATCGCCGGGGGTGGCGGCGTGTCCTGCTGCACGAGCCGCAGGTAAACGGGTTCGCCGCTGGCGGGCTGCAGCAGGACGTAGTCGTTGCCTGCCGCGGCGGGTGCGCCCCACTGGCCGGCGAGGGCGGAATCCACGGTGCCGCGATCGACGACCTGGTACTGGAGATCGTCGTGGTAGGCGCGCTCGACTGCGCCGAGGTCGGCCACCGCGAGCGTGATGGCGAGGATCACCGTAAGCATCTGCGCGACTCCTGGAGATCGTGAGTGACGATTCTGGTATCTTTCCGCGGTCGGCTCGGGCCCGAAATTGCCGCCTACGCTTGCGTGGGCGCGCCGTCTGGGGAATAGTTAGGCGTCACCCCCGAGCGCATCAGTGCCCCCATAGGAGACAGGCAGTGAGTTTCATTTTCAACAAGCGCAGCCGTGAAGCAGCGAGTTGGCTGAAGAAGGAAGTTGCGGAGCAGAAGGTCCGCTACCGCAAGATCGTCGCGGAACAGGACGCCATCGCCCCCAAGCGCGACCGCTGGGTTGCGGAGTTCCTCGAGCGCATCCAGACCCGTGGCTACCACGTGCACTTCAACACCATGCGCAAGATCGCTGCCGAGGAAATCCCGCAGCGTCCGAAGCGCAAGTTCAAGGTCATTTTCTGACGCACGGCGATCCTCGCAGGAGATATTGAATCATGGCACGCCCACATATCGAACCGTTCGTCGAAACCGACGTCGCTTGGAAGAAGATGACCCTGCCCGGGTTCCCCAAGGGCATGAGCTACAAGATGCTCTCGCTGGACAACGAGACGGGCGCCTGCTCGATGAAGGTCCAGTTCGAGGCTGGCTACAAGCGGCCGGCGGGCATGAGCTACTCCGAGATGGAGATGTTCGTGCTGACGGGTTCGCTGACCATCGGCGACAAGACCCATGGCCCCGGCTACTACTTCTGCGTTCCCGCCGGCGTCGTCATGCCGGCGATGAGCGCACCCCGCGGTTGCCAGGTGCTGATGTACTACAACTACGGCGAGCCCAGCTTCGTCGAGTCGGACTCGGACCACCCGAACGCGGACCGCAGCAAGTACGCCGTCGTCAATTCCTATGACGACATGCAGTGGACCGGGACGAGCTTCTTCCCGGCGACCGCGCCGGGCTGCCTGGTCAAGGTCCTCAAGTTCGACGAGCGCACCCAGGCCTTCACCTTCCTGTACTGCATGACGCCGAACTTCTGGCAGGACAACATCAGCTACCACGACTGCGCCGAGGAGTCGTACCACATCTGGGGCACTTCCTGGATGATGCAGTTCGGCGACCTGCCGACCGGTGGCTACTTCTGGCGTCCGCCGTACATCAACCACGGCGCGTTCGCGTGCAAGTACGGCACCATCGCGCTGGGCCGCACGGACTCGCAGCTGTACAACCACTTCCACTTCAACCCGTGGACCACGCTCGAGGAAAACCGCGAGCGCGCCGCGAGCCGAATCCAGCAGTGGAAGCCGGACCTGTACAAGTGGATCGGCACGGGCACCCACAACCATCCGGTGGACTTCGAGCATCCGGACGACCACGGCCACAACCACGGTGATGTTCCCCACCACCACGGCGATGAGCAGATGGCGCACAAGCACGCGCCGCGCAAGCGCCGCCGCAAGTAATCAAGCCGCTGCCCGGTAGCGGTGATCGATCGGGGGCGGGCGCCGCAGGGTGCCCGCCCTTTTCGTTGGTGGGCTTCCGCATTGGGCCCCTTGCGGGCGGCCGGTATAGTTCGCGATGTCTGACCGGGAGATCGACGTGGGACCATTGCAAGGCATTCGTGTGCTCGACCTCAGCCGCATACTCGCGGGGCCCTGGGCCAGCCAGGTGCTCGCGGACTTCGGCGCCGAGGTGATCAAGGTCGAGCGCCCCGGCGCCGGCGACGACACGCGGCAGTGGGGGCCTCCCTACCTGCGCGACCGTGAGGGCAGGGACACCGCCGAATCGGCGTACTACCTGTCGGCCAATCGCGGCAAGCGCTCGATCGCGGTGGACATGGCGCATCCCGAGGGCCAGCGCGTCCTGCGCGAACTCGCCAGCCGCAGCGACGTGCTGATCGAGAACTTCAAGGTCGGCGGGCTGGCGCGCTACGGCCTGTCCTGGGACGACCTGCGCGAGCGCAATCCTCGGCTCGTCTACTGCTCGATCTCGGCTTTCGGACAGGACGGCCCGGCAGCACAGGGGGCCGGCTACGACGCCATGATCCAGGGCATGGGCGGGCTCATGAGCATCACCGGCGTGCCCGACGGCCAGCCCGGCGGCGGGCCGCAGAAGGTTGGTGTCGCGGTGGTCGACCTCATGACCGCCATGTACGCCGTCTCGGCGATCAATGCGGCTCTGTTCGAGCGCGAGCGCTCGGGGCTCGGCCAGCACATCGACCTGGCGCTGCTCGACACGCAGATCGCGTGGCTGGCGAACCAGAACATGAACTACCTGATCGGCGGCACGCCGCCGCGCCGGGCCGGTACCGCCCACCCCAATATCGTTCCGTACCAGGCGTTCCCGACCGCCGACGGCTGGCTGATGCTGGCCGTCGGCAACGACCGCCAGTACCGCACGTTCTGCGAACTGGCGGGCCGTCCTGAACTGGCCACGGACCCGCGCTACCTGAGCAATGCCGAGCGGGTGGCGAACCGCGCGACCCTGGTTCCCGAGGTCGAGGCCCTGACGCGCACGAAGTCGACCCAGGCGTGGCTGGACCTGCTGACGCCCGCGGCCGTGCCCTGTGGCCCCATCAACGACATCGCCCAGGTCTTCGCCGAGCCGCAGGTCCAGCATCGCGGCATGCGCTTCGAGCTGCCGCACCCGCTGGCCCCGTCGGTGCCGATGGTGCGCAACCCCGTGCTCTACTCGCGCAGCAGCCTGGAATACCGCGACCCGCCGCCAATGCTGGGCCAGCACACGGCTGCGGTGCTCGCCGAGGTCCTGGGCTTGACCGAGGCGGAGATCGGCGCCCTGCGGGCCGCAGGGGCCGTCGACTGAGCCGATCAGGGCATACGCCAGGTGCGGTATCCTTGGCGTTGCAGTGCAGCCAAACCACGGATCCCATCATGCCGACGTCCAGGATTCCCGCCAGTTCGAGCCTTGCCAACGTCCGCTACGAGATCCGCGGCAAGCTCGCCCGTCGCGCGCAGGAAATGGAGCGCCTGGGCTACGAGATCACGTCCCTCAACATCGGCAACCCCGGCGTGTTCGGCTTCCGCACGCCCGAGACCATGCGCCTGGCCATGATCGAGAACATGCCGGCGGCCGAGGGCTACTGCCACCAGAAGGGCATCTTTCCGGCGCGTGAGGCCGTCGCGATGCAGCAGCAGGATCGCGGCGTGCGGGACGTCACGGCGGACGACGTGTTCATCGGCAACGGCGTCAGCGAGCTGATCGACCTGGTTCTGCGCGCGCTGCTGGAGCAGGGCGACGAAGTGCTGGTGCCCAGCCCCGATTACCCCTTGTGGACCGCCGCGGTCACGCTCAACGGCGGTCGCGCCGTTCACTATCCCTGCAACGCAGCGAACGGCTTCGAGCCGGATCCCGAGGCGATCGCCAGGCTGGTTACGCGGCGCACCCGGGCCATCGTGGTGATCAATCCCAACAACCCCACTGGCGCGGTGTATTCACGTGCCACGCTCGAGGCCATCGCGAAGCTCGCCGGGAAGCACCAGCTCGTGGTGTTCGCGGACGAGATCTACGACCACATGACCTACGACGACGCCGAGTTCGTGCCCATGGCGACACTCGTGCACGACACCCTCTGCGCGACGCTGTCGGGACTGTCGAAGGTCTACCGCGCCTGCGGGTATCGCGTCGGCTGGGCCGCTTTTTCCGGCACCCGCGAGAAGGCCGCCGAATACCTGCAGGGACTCGAACTCCTGAGCTCGCTGCGCCTGTGCGCCAACGTGCCGGGGCAGTGGGCCGTGCAGACCGCCCTCGGCGGCTACCAGAGCATCCGCGACCTGGTCCGTCCGGGCGGCAGGCTGTTCCAGAGCCGCCAGGCCATCATCGACTCAGTGGCGCGCAGCGAGTTTCTCGAGGTCGTGGCGCCGCGCGGCGCGCTGTACGCGTTCATCGGCGTGCGGAGCGACCGGCTGCCCGAGTTCGACGACCAGGCGTTCGCGATGGAACTGCTCGAGCAGCGTCACGTGCTGGTGGCTCCGGGCGTCAGCTTCAACGTGCCGTACCGCAGCCACTTCAGGGTGACCAACCTGCCGACCGCCGAAGTGCTCGAAGACGTATTCGGCCGCATCGAGGAACAGCTGCAGTCGCAGGCCAGCAGCCGGGGCGGGCGGGCCGCGCTCAAGGTCGTCCAGTGAGCCACCCACACGGGTAATCTCGACGGCATGAAGGCCGTCAACGCCCCCAGCACCAGTGACCTCTGCCTCTCCTGCCTGCAGGAGGGCGGCCTGGTGCTCACCGCCAACAGGCGCCTGGCGCGCCTGATTCGCGAGCGTCATGACGCGCGCCAGCTCGCCTCCGGACTGCGGGTCTGGCCGACCGCCCAGGTCATGCCGCTCGAGAGCTGGCTGGCGGCTACCTGGCAGGAAGCCGCGACCGCAGCGGGCGACGCGCCGGCTCTGCTGACCGACCTGCAGGCCGTCCAACCCTGGCTGGAAGCCGTCGAGGCCAGCGAGAGCGGTGCTTCCCTGGCATCGCCTGGCAGCCTCGCCGAGGCCGCCAGACGCGCGTGGCTGGCCTTGCGCCAGCATCATGGCTCGCTGGACGACGTGGCACGGCATCCGCTCACGCCCGACCAGGCTGCGTTCCTGCACTGGGCCCGCAGCGTCGAGGCCCGGCTTGCCCGCGAGGGCTGGCTCGATCCCGGGCTGGTCACCGACGCGGTGACGGCCTGCGCATCCCAGGCGGTGTCCGGCGCCCCCATCGTCATCGCGGGCTTCCCGCGGCTTCGGCCCGACCAGCGCGGCCTCGTCGACGCCCTGGTTGCGGCGGGGCGCAAGGTCGAGATCGCGCCCCTCGCACGGGCGATCGCAACCCGGTACAGCGTAGCGGCCGGCGATGGGGATCTCGAAGTCGGCGCGATGCTCGATTGGGCGCGCGACCGCCTCGCAGCACATCCCGGTGCGAGGCTGGCCCTGGTCGTGCCTGACCTCGCTGGCTCCCGTGCAAGCCTCGAGCGGCGCCTCGCGGCGGCGCTGCAGCCGTCCCTGGAGCAGCCGGGAAGCGCGGCCCAGGCGCGTGCCTATGACCTCGCGGGCGGCACGGCGTTGCTCGCGACGGGCATCGTGGCAGACGCGCTGGACGTGCTCGCTTGCGTGCGACCGACGATCGAGTTCGAGTGCGTCTCGCGCCTGCTGCGTTCGCCTTACCTTGCGGCGGCGGACCCGGAGCGCGGCGCACGGCTCAGGCTCGACCTCGATCTGCGCGAGGTCGACGGCCTTGCGGAATGGCCGGCGGCGCAACTCGCGGCGAGGGCACGCGGTGCCGGTGCGACGGTTTTCGCCGGCGCGCTGGAGCAGGCACAGGCGAGCCTGCGCGGCGTCCGCGGCAAGCGGCCAGCCGGAGACTGGGCCACTGCCCTGGGCGGCGTGCTGTCGGGTTTCGGCTGGCCGGGCCCCGGGTCACTCGCCACCGACGAATTCCAGGCCGCACGGGCGTTCCGGGAAGCCCTCGGCGCGCTGGCCTCGCTGCAGGCGGTCGGACGGCGGCTGGACCTGTCCTCGGCACTCGGCGAACTCAGGCGACTGTGCCAGGCGCCGTTCAAGCCTGAACGAGGCTTCGCCCCCGTAGTCGTGCTCGACCGACTGGAACCGCCGGGCCTCGAGTTCGACGGCCTCTGGGTTGCAGGGCTCACGTCTTCCGCGTGGCCGCGCAGTGCTTCGCCGCTGCCGCTGCTGCCGGTCCCGTTGCAGCGCAGCCTCGGCATGCCGGGCGCGACGCCCGAGGCGGCGCAGCTTGACGCCGAGACGACGACGGCCGCCTGGCTCGCGGGCGCCGGCGAGGTGATCCTCAGCTGGCCCCAGGTGGTCGACGATGCGCGCAGCGAAGTGTCGCCGCTGGTGCCCGTCTCGCAGGCACTCGAGCCGCTGCCGCCGGTTCCGGATGCCGCGCGCGAGCTCGCGGCGCGCCGCAACGAGCTCATCGCCTGCGCTCCGGGCTCGCGACTGCCGCTGGTGCCTGAGCAGGCCCGCGGCGGCGCGCGCCTGTTCGAGCTGCAGTCGAAATGTCCGTTCCGCGCCTTCGCCGAACTGCGGCTCGGGGCGCGAGAGTTCGTCGAGCCGGAGCCGGGCGTCGGCGCTCTCGCGCGCGGTTCGATCCTGCACCGCGCGCTGCAGCTGTTCTGGGACGAGACGCTGGATTCCGCTGCCCTGCAGGCGCTCGACGAAGGCGCGCGCGAGGCTCGCGTTACGCGCTGCGTGGCGCAGGCCCTCGCGGAGGAACTCGACGGGCGCATCGGTCCACACGGGCTCGCGCTGGAGGCTGCCTGGCAGCACAAGGCAATCGCCGCCCTGCTGGAAATTGAAGCAGGGCGGCGTCCGTTCAGGGTGATCGGCCGTGAAGAAAAGCTCGCCGCCGACTTCGCGGGCATTCCTCTGCGCCTGCGCCTGGACCGCGTCGACGAAGTGGACGGCAAGCTGCTGGTGATTGACTACAAGACCGGCGGAGTGAAGACCTCCGGCTGGGTCGGTCCGCGCATGGATGCCCCGCAGTTGCCGCTCTATTCGCTGGTTCGTCCGGGTCAGGTCGCCGGGATCGCATTCGCACGCGCAAACCCGCGCGCCGCGAAATTCGAAGGAGTCAGCGCAGACGCAGACCTGTTGAAGGGCCTGAAGCCCGCAGCCGGTTTCAAGCATGACGGCGAGAAATTGAGCGAGGGGTGGTCGGACCTTCAGCGACACTGGTGGGCGTGGATGGAACGCCTGGCGAAGGATCACCTCACGGGCCATGCGCAGGTGGATCCCAAGCAGCCGGGTACCTGCGATCACTGCCACCTCGACGCGTTGTGCAGGGTCCGCGGCCGCTTCGACGAGGAACTCCCGGAGGAGGGGAGCGGCGATGCGGATTGAAGCCCCAGGTCCGGACCAGCTCGCGCGCGACACCGCGCTGGACGTGCGCCGTTCGTTCATCGTCCAGGCGCCCGCCGGGTCCGGCAAGACGACCCTGCTGGCACAGCGCTACCTGAAGCTGCTGGCCGTGGTCGAAAGGCCCGAACAGGTGGTGGCGATCACCTTCACGCGCAAGGCGGCGGCCGAGATGCGTCACCGCGTGTTCGAGGCGCTGCGCGCTGGCGCCGACGAGCTGCCCGAGGAAGCCGGCAGTGCCGAGCAGGCAACGCACGCGCTCGCGCGCGCGGCGCTGGCGGCAGATGCACGCCACGGCTGGGGATTGCTGCGGCAGCCGGGGCGACTGCATATCTCCACCATCGACGGACTCAATCACTGGCTCGCAGGGCGCCTGCCGCTGAGCTCCCGCCTGGGCGATGGCGTTGCGATCGTCGATGACGCCAGGCCCCTGTACGCCGAGGCTGCGCGGCGATTCGTCGACCGGATCGAGGAAAACGCGGATGTCGGCGAGGCAGTGGCGAGCCTGGCTCGCCTGCTCGACCACAACCCCGCCCGGCTTGCGGAGCTGCTCACCGACATGCTCGCGCGCCGCGAACTCTGGCTGCCACGAATACTGCATGCCTCCCCCGACGCCGCGTTGCGCATCGCGATGGAAGGCGTGCTCGAGGCCGCGCTGGCTGACGGGCTGCGGGCGCTGAGCGCGCGACTGCCGCTGGAACTTCTGCGCGAACTGGCCGACGTCCTGCGTGAGGCGGAGGCCGCTGCGGACGAGCCGCAGGGGTACGGGGCATTGTCGGCGCATGCCGGGCTTCCACCCGCGGATTTCTCCGGACTGCCGGGTTGGCAGGCGCTGCGGCTGGGTGCGCTGACCGCCACTGGCACGGTGCGCAAGCAGGTGACCAAGTCCCAGGGCTTCCCGCCCGCCCGCAAGGCGCTCAAGGAGCGCTGCATGGCGCTGCTGGCGGAACTCGCTCTCGATCCCGACGCGGCCGACGCGCTCGCTGCCGTCGACGAGCTGCCCCCGGCGCGTTACTCGGATGCGGAGTGGCAACTGGTCGAGGCGCTGTGCCGCGCCCTGGTGCCGGCTGCCGTGGAACTCCAGGCCCTGTTCGCGGAACGGGGCTGCATGGATCACACGGCAGTCGCTGCGGCGGCGCGGGAGTCGCTGGGCCACGAGGATTCGCCGACCGACCTCGGCCTCGCACTCGACTACCGGATCCAGCACCTGCTCATCGACGAGTACCAGGACACCTCGCAGTCGCAGGAACGACTGTTGCGGCGCCTGCTGGCCGGCTGGCAGGGCGACCCGTCGCGCACGCTGTTCTGCGTCGGCGACCCCATGCAGTCGATCTATGCCTTCCGCGAGGCGGACGTGACGCTGTTCCTCGAGGCGCAGACGCGCGGCATCGCGGGCGTCGAAACCCAGCCTGCCCATCTGTCCGCCAACTTCCGTTCCTGCGACTCGCTCATACGCTGGATCAACGAGGCCTTCTCGCGGCTGTTGCCCGCGCAGGACGACTTCGAACGCGGCGCTGTGCGCTACACACCCTGCACGGCGACCCGCAGCGACGAGCGCGGGGCAGGCGTCGAGATTCACGCCCTGATCGACCGCGACGCGCGTGCCGAAGCACTGCACGTCGTCGAACTGGTCGAGAAAGCGCTGCAGGAGATTGCGGAGCTGGAGCGCGACGAGGCAGCTGGCAGGCATCCGCGCGAGGTCGCGCTGCTGGTGCGCAGTCGCGCGGCATTGCCGGCGATCCTGGTCGCGCTGCGCGAACGCGGCATTCCGTTCCGCGGCGTCGAGCTCGAAGGACTTGCGGAGAGGCGCGCGGTCGCCGACCTGCTCGCGCTCACGCGCGCGCTCCTGCACGCTTCGGACCGAACGGCGTGGCTGGCGGTGCTGCGCGCGCCGTGGGCCGGCCTGGCCCTGTCCGACCTCGCCATCGTGGCGGATGGCGATCGCCGGGCACCGATCGTCGACCGTCTCGCCCAGCCGGATGTGGTCGCCGGAATGACGGAGCACGGTCGACGCTGTGTTGCTCGTGTGCTGCCAGTGTTGCAGGAATCCGTCCGCGACGTGGGCCGTGCGCCGCTGGGCAGCATCGTCCGTGCAGCGTGGCTGGCCCTCGGCGGTCCGGCGACGATCGAGGACGACTCGGACCTCGCCAACGCGGAGAGCGTGTTCGATGCGCTGGACCGGCTGGCGGAAGAGGCGGGCACCCGGCCGGAACCGTCGCAACTGGCGCGGGCGATCGACCAGCTCAAGGCCTCGCCGATCGGCAGCCCCGACGCGCGCGTGGTGGTCATGACGATCCACAAGGCCAAGGGGCTCGAGTTCGACACCGTTATCCTGCCGGGGCTCGAGCGGCGCGCCGGCGGACCGCAGCGCCAGTTGCTCTACTGGACGAGCCTCGCCGTCGCGCCCGGCATGCGCGAACTGATCCTCGCAAGCACGACCGAGCGCGACGCCAGGGGCAAGGCCGAACCGCTCGAACGCTGGATGAAGGGTCTCGACGAGCAACGCCAGGCCCTGGAACTCGGCAGGCTTGCCTACGTCGCGGCGACCCGTGCGCGCCGCCGCCTGCACCTGGTCGGGTCGGTGGCGACGAAGCTGGCGAAGGACCAGGAAGAGCCCGTGCTCAAGGCGCCCCCCGGCGGAACGCTGCTGGGCTTCCTGTGGCCGGTCGTAGAGGGAGCATTCGACGCAGCGCTCGCGGCGCGCCTCGCGGCAGGCAGCCTGACCGAGGCCACTGCCGCGCCGCGCCCTCAGCTGTCGGATGGACAGCAATATCGCCTGCCCGAGGAGTTCGCGCCGCGGGAGGCGGAGTCGCCTGCGTGGGCCCCGCGCAGGCAGCTGGCCGGCGGCGAGTCAGCGGTGCGGCCGGATTTCGACTGGGCTGGCCAGGTCGCGATCGCCGTTGGCACTGTGGTGCACGCTGAGCTGATGCTGCGCGCCGGCAAGGGCTCGGTGCCCGACGCGCCGGGGCGCGCAATCCAGCGCTGGCGTACCGCGCTCGCCGCGGAAGGCGTGCCGGTGGAGAGGCTCGCAGAGGCCGTCGCGCGAGTCGGGAGCGCCATCGATTCCGTCGACCGCAGCGACTTCGCGAAGCGTCTACTCGACGCATCGCAACTCGAGTCCGCCAGTGAACTGGCCCTCACCGCCGTCATCGACGGCGAGCTGACCAGCGTGAAGATCGACCGGACATTCGTCGACCACGAGGGCGTGCGCTGGATCGTCGACTGGAAGACCAGCAGCCACGAGGGTGGCCAGCGCGAGCAATTCCTCGCCAACGAGCTCGAGCGCTACGGGACCCAGCTCGCGCGCTATGCGAAGGTCATGCAGTTGTACGACGGACGTCCGCAGCGCGTTGGCCTGTACTTTCCTCTGCTCGACGCGTGGGCGGAGTGGTCGCGCGCTGAGCAGCACGCCATTGGGTCGTGGGATACAGGGTCCTTCGCGGCGCCGGGCGGCGCCTGATTGCTCCGGACCCTGCATCCCGCGCCCCACTGGCGTGCGGCACGCCGCGGCCGCTTCGGGGCTGCCGACCAGAGGGAGTGCTTCGTCTGGAGGCCGCAGTCGCAGCGCAGTGGCGGCGTGAGAGGGTTGGTCCGCAGCAATCAGACGCCGTCCGGCGTCGCGGAGGACCAACCCTCTCACGACGCCGCTGCGCGTGATCGCGCGAGTTCCTAAACGCTAAAGCGTCCCTTCAATCGCGAACGGACGCCGGCCCGCGGAGTCCGGCTCGCCCAGGAACGACAGGACCCGCAGGAAACGCTCGTCCGCGCCCGGTCCGGGCGCTATATCGCCCTGCAGCAGATAGCTGCGATCAGGCTTCAGGGAGATCGTGCCGCGAACCCGGAATGGGCCGCCGAGGTCACGGATGCGCCCGCTCAGGGCATTGCTGCCGACTTCGCCTTCGCCCAGCGTGAGTTCGTAGTTGCCGATTTCGAGGCCGCGCGCACCGGGCGCGCGCAGCCCGCGGAACACGGCGCCGCCGCTGATCGCCACGGGCCAGCCCCTGGCCAGCCGCAGGCGTTCGATCGACAGATCCGCGTTACCGGTCCAGCCGGGAGCGGCGATGCCTTCGCCGAGCATGGCCACTGGCAGTGAACCGTGCGCATCTTCGATGTCGACCAGGTCGCCGCGTTGCGCGGTGACGACGGCGTCGAGCCGGCCGTCCACGCGCTCGAGCGCAATTTCGCAACGCAGGCGGCCGGACAACAAGGGCAGAAACTTGCAGTTCCAGCGCACGCTGCCGAGTTCGCGCCGCTGGAAGATCACGCGCTCCGCGTTGCCCGACCACACGGAGCCCGACAGGCCGGCCATCTGCACCGTGGGCGGCAGGAAACGGACCATCAGGGAGGCCGGCAGCGTCGCCACGAGCAGCGCGACGAAGGCCAGCACGCCGAGGGCGACGAGAATCCAGAGCCGGCGCGGGCCGGCGGAACCGGTGGTAGCCAAGGGCTAGCCGCGGCTGAGGGTGAGGGTGACGTTGACCACGCCGATGGCTTCGGTGCGGTCGATCACCGCGCCGCCGATGGTCACGCCGAGTTCCTGCTGCAGCCGGGTCATCCAGGCGACGACGGCGTCGAACTGTGCGCCCTCGAAGCGCACCTCGAGCGCGCCGTTGTCGCGCGGGGTTGCGCCCGTGAGAGCCTGGCCGAGGCCCGCCTCGCGCGCCGTGCGGTCGACGACGACGGCCAGCGCCTCGTTGGCGTTGACGCCGGCTGGCAGCGACTGCACGCGCGGCGCGACCGACTGCAACCAGGCGAGGTCTGCTGACTTGCGCGCGACGCGCTCACGGCTGGCGCTGACGCTGAAGGCGAGGGCGACGACCAGGCCCGCGACCAGCAGCACTGCGCCGATGGGTGCGCCGATCGTCACTGCGCGGCGGTCGCGCGCGGGCAATCCGAGGTACCAGTCGCGAAGGATCATGTCGGGCCCATGGCGCGTACGAGCACGCGTCCTTCGACGTTGGCGTCCGCGGCAGCGGTCGATTGAACCTGTGCGCTCAGCCCGCGCTGGCCCAGCATCTGCGACAGGCCAGCGATGGCTTCGGCGTTTGGAGCGACGACCGTCAGGTCCATGTCGCTACCGGCCCAGGCCAGGCGCTTGACGATGAGGCCGCCCTGCGAGGACATGGCGCCGCCCAGGGCCGCGAGCCGGTGAAGCATGGTGTCGCTGCCCGTGGTGCCCGCGGCGGCGAGTCGCTGCGACACCTGGGCGCGCACGTCGACGATGCGGGTCACGTCGGGCATCAGTGCGTGGAAGGTCTGCTCGATCGAGGCGTCGACACGCCTTTCCTCGGCACGCAGGCTGAACAGCTGCCAGGTCTGGGCGCCGACGTGCAGCAGCAGCAGGCCGGCCGCCAGCGCAGCCGGAACGCGCCAGCGCCTGATGTCCCCGAGCAGGCCGGTCGTGGGCGCGTAGGCCCCCTGCAGCAGCGACAGCGGCTGTGATGCGACAGCCTGCGCCGCGAGCAGCGGCAGCGCGCCGTCGGGCAGCAGTTGCATGTCGAGGCTGCCGGTGACCTCGCGCAGCACGTCGATGACCTCGCGGGAGGCCTCCCAGTCCTGCTGGGCGACGAACAGCTGCAGGTGGCGGTCCTCGCCCTCGAAGCCACACAGCGCGAAGGCCTCGGTGAGGGGCTCGGCATCCAGCGAGTACGCAACCTGCCCGGGTGCGCGGACGGTGAGGCGGGAGTTTTCGAGCACCACCACGATCTTGCCGGGGTTGTCCGGCAGGCACAGCGGCTCGGGGACCAGCGCCTCGATCTTGAGGCCGGCGGCGGC
Organism: Gammaproteobacteria bacterium; assembly: GCA_020851435.1. Classification (GTDB taxonomy): domain Bacteria; phylum Pseudomonadota; class Gammaproteobacteria; order Steroidobacterales; family Steroidobacteraceae; genus JADZCS01. Next base: position 42,666 of record JADZCS010000146.1, read on the forward strand.
GAGCTGGGCGCGCCAGGAATCCATGCGCTCGCGCGCGACCGCTGCCACCGGCGTGCCGGCGCGGTCGCCGCGCTTGCCGATCGCGAAATGAAAGTCCTCGATGTCGCCGGCGAGGGTTTCCTCGAGTGCGAACGGCACGATCTGCGCGAGGCGGCCCGAGGACTTCACGGGCAGCTCGGGTTCGGCGAGCGTGACGTCCGACGACGGGGCGATCGCGATGATGCGGCGTTCGGTGGCGAGCGGAGCAGCGTCGGCGAGGTCGCCGGTGCCGACCGGGCCCAGTCGCGCGCCAGTGGCGTCGACGACGACCCAGGAGGGAGGCTCGGACAGGCGCAGGACCAGGAATTGGGTCATCGTCTCACTCGGTGCCGACAGATCGCTGTGAAGGCCTGGTAAGGCCGGCGGAATTTCGTTCCAGCAGACTGTACAGGGTGAGTTCCGAGGTGCCAATACGCACGGTTGTCACGGCGCGGAACCAGCTCGAATTGTCGCTCACGGTGGCCTGGACCTTCTGGTACTCGGCGTCGCCCAGACTCGCCCGCAGGTCGTCGAGCGTGGGGAAGCACCCGTCGCGGCGGTTGCGTTCCAGCGACTCCGCGTTGCCGAACACCGACCCGCCCTCCGCGAGGGCGGCGAGAAGCTGCGGCGGCGCCGAGCACACGTTGATGCGCGTGCCCACCGGCAGGGCGGCCACGAACGGCCGCAGCTTGCGGAAGTTCTCGAGCGTGAAGCCGGGCAGGGCCATCAGCTCGCTGGTGCTGGTCACCGGACCGTTCGCAGCGCGATAAGGCGGCTGCTGGCTCAGGTAGACCCCGTCCTCCGCGCCTTCGGGCACTCCGGCGATGGTGTCCGCGTCCAGCCAGTCCGCGGCGATGCGCGCCCAGCGCCGTTCGAGCCCGAGGGCGTCGAGCAGCGACTCGAACTGGGCCACGCCGGCCTCGTTTACCTTGCCTTCGGCGGTCACGAGGTTGTTGATGTTGAAGCGCCCCTGCATGTCCTCGAGCCTGCCCTCGACTTCGCCGCCATCGATCGGCAGCGGCGGCAGGGGCATCGCCCAGGCTTCGCCGGGATGATCCTTGCCGCCCTGCTGGGAGTCTTCGAGCAGGATCTGTGCCGCCCAGGCCTCGGCGCCCAGTGCCACTTCCCAGGCCTGGTCCAGCGCGGCGAGGCCCGTGGTACGGCGAACGTCCAGCGCGGTGTGGCTGGCAATGCGCGTGGCCATGACAGTCGCCAGCGCGACCATGACCACCGCGAGGATCAGTGCAACGCCGCGCTGCCTCATCCCGTCACCTCGGCGATGCGGCGGATCACGCCGAGGTCCTCGAACTCGACGACAATCTCCACTGCGAGCGGACGCTGGCGCAGGTTCATCGGAGCCTGGGTGTCGGGCGGCGGCCAGCGGTCGACCCACTCGCGGGTGGCGTTCATGAAGCGCACGTCGACGCGCTGCACGCGGTCGACGAGCTCGCGCTTGATCGGCGCGAAGTCGAGGGTCGGATCGAGGACGTTCCAGTGCAGGCGGACCAGCTTGCCGTTGTCGAGCGAGTAGGCGACGCGTTGCAGGGTCCCGCGGGGCGTGCCCGCAGTGTTCGACCAGCCCGCCCGGGTCAGTTCCACGAGGTAGCCGCCCGCGGCGTCGCGCACCAGGCAGGCGCGGTAGCCGTCGCCGACCGGTTCGCGCACCGGCCTCGGGGCCAGCATCCGGAAGTCCGACACCATCGTGCGCAGCGACAGCTGCACCGCCTGCAGGCGCCGGGCCTGCTCGCGCGCGCGTTCGGCGTTCGCGCCCGATTCGCGGTAGCCGCCGTACGCCATCACCGCGACGATCGAAAAGATGCTGATCGACACCACGAGTTCGACCAGCGTGAAGCCCTTGCTGCGGAGGAGGCTCATTCTTCGGGCCCCTCCTGGTCGTTGGTCCCGGGCGACCGGGTGCGCTTCGGCGGCGGCGGACGAACCGGACCCTCGTCCTGCGCTTCGGCGCCCTGGTTCGGCGCGGGCGAGCCCTGCCAGGCGCCGCCGCCGGCGCCGGTGGCGCTGGCCTGCTGCATGGCCTGGCCGATGAAACCAGTGGCCTGCGCCAGGGACGTATCCTCCGGGTCGCCGTCGAGGCGTACGCGGACATCCACGCGACGCAGCCCCTTGACCGGGGTTTCGGAGACGCTGGCCTTCCAGCGCCAGCGCTGCCGCGCCATCTCGGTCTCGCCCTCGGTCTCGTCGACCGAAGGGAATTCCCCGGACAGGCGGATCTCGGCCACCCGGTCCGTGGCGATCCACGCTGCCAGGCTGCGGTCGCGCAGGTAGGCGGCGTTGTTGGCGGCATCGCTCACGGTACGGAACAACGCCATCATGCCCAGCGCGACGATCGCGAGGGCGACCACCACCTCGATGAGCGTGAAACCTCGGGCCGGCGCGTCAGGGCGTCTGGTCACGCGACACCTCGATCGTACCGTTGGCCGCTCCCTTGAGCGTGATGCGCTGCGGCGTGCCTGGACGCGACAGCGTGAGTTCGTAGGGCGTCGCGTCGCCGCTGGCGTAGAGGATCAGTTGCGGCTGGGGTTCCTCCAGCTCGGCCTCGCGCTTGAGCACGATGCGGCGACCCTCAAGCATGAGGCTGAACACGACGCCGGCCGGCAGCTCCCGACGACGGAACCAGGGGTCGTCCTCGACCGTCAGCCAGCGCTCGGTGCGGCCATCGAAGCTGCGCACGTCGTAGCCCTGGTCGTCGAGCAGCACGGCGAAGTCGCGTCCCTCGAGCTGCGACTGCTCGAGTCCGAGCTCGACGACGTCGGTGAACCGCGTCGCTTCGGACTCCAGCTGGCTGTCCTCGCCCAGCACGCCGATGGAAATCGTGGCGATGGTCACGAGGATGCCGATGATGAGCACCACCACGAGCAGTTCGATCAGCGTGAAGCCACGCTGGCGCGAGCTTGCGCGCCCGGGGATCAGGTATTGGCGGCGCAGGGTGTGCACGGAAGGCCTTCGACGAGTCCGGGCGCCCGGCGCCCGCGGCTCACTCCAGGTTCCAGTTACCGATGTCGGCGTCCGTTCCCTCGCCACCCGCCTGGCCATCGGCGCCCAGGGAATAGAGATCGTAGGCGCCGCCGCGCGTGCCCGGCGAGATGTACTGGTAATCGGCGCCCCACGGGTCCTTGGACAGCTTGCGCACGTAGCCGCCCATCTTCCAGTTGCGGACCGAGGGATCGTCCGGCTTCGTGACCAGCGCTTCCAGGCCCTGGTCGGTGGTCGGGTACTTGAAGTTGTCCATCTTGTAGAGGTCGAGCGCGGTCTCCAGCGAGCGGATGTCCGTCTTGGCCTTGGTCACGCGCGCCTCGTCGACGCGGCCGAGCACCTGCGGGCCAATCAGCGCCGCCAGGATGGCGATGATGGACACGACGACGATGATCTCGATGAGGGTGAAGCCGCGGGCTCGAACGAAGGGACTACGACGCATGGAAGCCTCCTGGCAATCCGACCAACCGCGCGATCATAGCAAACCCGGGGTCCCGCCCCGCAGCCGTGATGCCCCGGACACGCATGCCCGCCGCGGTGCTGGAGCCGTCTATAATCCTGCGCCGCCATCGGGCGGTCAGGTGGGGGACTTGCATGAAACTCGGCATCGTTTTTCCCGGACAGGGTTCGCAGTCGGTGGGCATGCTGGCGGCCTTGTCGGCGGCCGAGCCAGCGGTGCGGTCGACCTTCGACGAGGCCTCGCAGGTGCTGGGCTATGACCTCTGGCAGCTCTGCCAGGACGGCCCGGTCGAAGATCTCAACGCCACCGAACGCACCCAGCCGGCGATGCTCGCCGCGGGCGTGGCGGTGTTCCGCGTCTGGCAGGCGCGTGGCGGCGCCGCCCCGGCCCTGATGGCGGGTCACAGCCTGGGCGAATTTACGGCGCTGGTATGCGCCGGAGCGATCGATTTTGCCGCCGCGGTCGACCTCGTGCGGTTCCGCGGCCAGTCGATGCAGTCGGCGGTGCCACTGGGCACGGGCGCGATGGCTGCGATCCTCGGGCTCGAGGACGCGGTGGTCGAGGCATGCTGCGCCGAGGTCGCCGACGGCGCGGTGGTGCAGCCCGTCAATTACAACTCCCCCGGCCAGCTCGTGATTGCCGGCGAAGCGGCGGCCGTGGCGCGCGCGATCGAGTCCTGCAAGGCGCGCGGGGCCAAGCGCGCGATGCTGCTGCCCGTGTCCGTTCCCTCGCACAGCTCATTGATGCGGCCGGCAGCCGAGCAGTTGAGCGAGCGCCTGGCGGGCATGGCGATCCGCAAGCCCGGCGTCGAGGTCTACGCCTTCGACGTGGGCCGCCACGACTCTCCCGAGGCGATTCGCGACGGGCTGTACCGCCAGCTGTTCAATCCCGTGCGCTGGTCTGCGGCGGTCGCGGAGATGATCCGCGGCGGCATGACGCATGCGGTCGAGTGCGGGCCGGGCAAGGTCCTGGCCGGACTCGTCAAGCGCGCGGAAGGCGGCAGGGCAGTCAACGTATTCGCGGTCGACGATCCGGCATCGATGGATGCCGCGCTCGCCGGTTGCAGGGAAGCTTGAAAATGGCATACGAACAGTTCCTGGCGGGTGAAGTAGCGCTGGTCACCGGCGCCTCGCGCGGCATTGGCCGCGCCATTGCGCTGGACCTGGCGCGTCACGGCGCGACGGTCGTCGGCACGGCCACCACCGCTGCCGGTGCCGACGGCATCGGCGCATACCTGGCTGCAGAGGGCCTCAAGGGCCGCGGGCTCGTGCTCGACGTGGCCGACGCCGCGGCGGGCGATGCCGCGCTGGCCTCGGTCGAGGCAGGCGAGGGCGGGGTCAGCATCCTGGTGAACAACGCTGGCATCACCCGCGACACCCTGCTGCTGCGCATGAAGTCCGACGACTGGGACGCGGTCATCAACACCAACCTGTCGTCGGTGTTCCGCCTCTCCAAGGGCGTGCTGCGCGGCATGATGAAGGCGCGCAAGGGTCGCATCATCAATATCGCCTCCATCGTCGGCCTGATCGGCAATCCCGGCCAGGCCAACTACTGCGCCGCGAAGGCGGGCATCGTCGGCTTCACCCGTTCGCTGGCGCGCGAGGTCGGCTCGCGCGGCATCACCGCCAACGTCGTCGCGCCGGGCTTCATCGACACCGACATGACCCGCAGCCTGGCCGATGAACAGCGGGCTGCGCTCGCCTCCCAGATCCCGCTGGGGCGGCTCGGCGCAGCCGAGGACGTCGCTGCTGCGGTCACGTTCCTGGCGTCGCCGCGGGCCGCCTGGATCACGGGCGAAACGCTCAATGTGAACGGTGGAATGCACATGCCCTGAGCCTCGGGCCGGCCTGCAAATCGGGGCCAAGCTACCGAAATATCAGGAAAAACAGCAACAAGCATGCCGATAATGTGGCGGGGGTGGGGGCGCTGGCATAGAATGGCGGCCCCGCCACGGCCTGCCTGGTTGGGGGGGAATCATTACCTGAGGGCAATAAGCCGATGAGCACTGTCGAAGAACGAGTTAAGAAGATCGTCGCCGAGCAGCTCGGTGTGAAGGAAGAAGAAGTCACCAATGACGCCTCTTTCGTTGACGATCTGGGGGCTGATTCGCTCGATACCGTGGAACTCGTGATGGCTCTCGAAGAAGAGTTCGAGACCGAGATTCCGGACGAGGATGCCGAGAAGATCACAACGGTGCAGCAGGCGATCGACTACGTCGTCGAGCACCAGGCCAAGGCCTGATCCCGATCGCGGAGTGGGCCCCGGCCGGTCGGTCGGGGCCTTTCGCTTGAGCATCGTGTTTTCCTGTCTGCACGGGGGGTAGCTGCGTGTCGAAGCGCCGTGTCGTCGTAACTGGGCTCGGAATCCTGTCGCCGGTAGGCAGCACGGTGGACAGCGCCTGGCAGGCCGTCTGTGCCGGCCAGAGTGGAATCGGGCCCATTACCCGCTTCGACGTGTCGGCGTTTCCCACGCGGTTCGCGGGCAGCGTCGCCGGCCTGAATCTCGACGACTACCTGAGCGCCAAGGACGCCCGGCGCATGGATCCCTTCATGCAGTACGGCATCGCGGCCGGCGTGCAGGCGATCCGCGACAGCGGCATCGACATCAGCGACGGCAACCGGCACCGCATCGGCGCCGCGATGGGCGCCGGAATCGGCGGCCTGTCGACGATCGAGGACAATCACAACAAGTTCCTCGAGACGCAGGGCCCGCGCAAGATCTCGCCGTTCTACATCCCGGCCAGCATCATCAACATGGTGTCCGGGCACCTGTCCATCATGCACGGCTTCACCGGCCCGAACCTGTCGCTGGTGACCGCCTGCACCACGTCCACGCACTGCATCGGCATCGCCATGCGCACCATCCAGTACGGCGATGCCGACGTGATGATCGCCGGCGGTTCCGAGGCCGCCCAGACGCCGACGGCGATCGGCGGCTTCAGCCAGGCGAAGGCGCTGTCCACGCGCAACGACGACCCGGCCCGCGCGAGCCGGCCCTGGGATCGCGATCGCGACGGCTTCGTCATGGCCGACGGCGCTGGCGCGCTGGTGCTCGAGGAACTCGAGTTCGCCCGCGCCCGCGGCGCGAAGATCTACGCCGAAGTCATCGGCTTCGGCATGAGCGGCGACGCCTACCACATCACGGCGCCGCCCGCCGACGGCGACGGCGCCCGGCGTGCCATGCAGAACGCGCTGGCGGATGCGGGCCTCAATCCCGGCGACGTCCAGTACATCAACGCGCACGCCACCTCGACCGAGCTCGGCGACCGCGCCGAGACACAGGCGATCAGGAACGCGTTCGGCGATCACGCTTCGTCGATCGCCGTCAGTTCGACCAAGTCGATGACCGGCCACCTGCTCGGCGCGGCCGGCGCGGTCGAGGCCATCTTCACGATCCTCGCGCTGCGCGACCAGGTCGCGCCGCCGACCATCAACCTCGACAACCCGGGCGAGGGCTGCGACCTCGACTACGTGCCGCATACGGCACGCCAGATGCGCATCGAAGCCGCTATCTCGAATTCCTTCGGCTTCGGTGGCACCAACGGCACCGTCGCCTTCCGCGCGTTGCGCTGAGACGGGACGACACGCGTGGCCGCCCCGGTGGCCGGCACGATTTGCAGGGTCCTCCCAACCGCGCCCTCGGCGGATACCTTGCTGCGACTGCATGCGGCCTGGCCCGCGCGATACCCCGTACTGCTCGACAGCGCGGCTACCGGCACCCCGCAGGGCCGCTGGTCGATCCTCATGGCACTGCCGGGCGAGCGGCTCAGCTGCCAGTCCGATGGCCAGGAGTTCCTCGATGAACTGGACGCCTGGTGCGCGCGTGAAGGCCGCGTGGCGCGGCCCACCGAGGTGCCTTTCGCCGGCGGGTGGTTCATCTATCTCGCCTACGAACTCGCGCAGGCCATCGAACCCAGCCTGAGGCTGCCCATGCAGGCCGGTGCGCCGCTGGCTATCGCCTGGCGCATGCACGGGGCGATCCTCCTCGATCACCAGACCGGGCTCGCGTACGCCGTCGCCGAAGAGGGCCATGAGCGCGGCATTCCCGACATGCTCGCGGACCTCGATCGGGACCTGCCGTCCCTGCCGGCACCGCCAGTGGCGCTCGCGATCGACGAGGACGAACCCGCGCGTTTCATCGAGGCCTGCCGCCGTGCCCAGCGGCACATCGCGGCGGGCGACGTCTACCAGGCGAATCTCGCCAGGAGCTGGCGGGTACGGCTGCCGCAGGGGGCGAGCAAGGCTGCGCTCTATGCGAGGCTGCGCGGCAGCAATCCGGGGCCGTTCGCAGGCATCGCCGAACTCGGTCAGCTCGCGATCCTGTCGAGTTCGCCCGAACGCCTCGTTCGACTCGCCGACGGCAGGCTGGACACGCGCCCGATCGCCGGCACCCGGCCGCGGCTGCCCAGCGGCGACGCCGAGGCCATTGCGGCGCTGCTCGCCCACCCGAAGGAGCGCGCCGAGCACGTGATGCTGATCGACCTCGAGCGCAGCGACCTGGGGCGCATCGCGCGGCCGGGCAGCGTCCACGTCGACGAGTTCATGGCGATCGAGTCCTATGCACACGTGCACCACATCGTCTCGAACGTCACCGCACAGTTGCGCGACGGAATCACGCCGGCCGCGGTGATCCGCGCGCTGTTCCCGGGTGGAACGATCACCGGCTGCCCCAAGGTGCGCTGCATGGCGTTGATAGCTGAGCTCGAGGGCGCGCCGCGTGGCGCCTACACCGGGTCGATGGGCTACATCGGTCGCGACGGCAGCCTCGACCTCAATATCCTGATCCGCACCCTCGCGGTGACCGGCGACGTCGCCACGCTGCACGCCGGCGCGGGAATCGTCGCCGATTCCATTCCCGCGCGCGAACTCGAGGAAACACGCGCCAAGGCCCGCGGCGTGCTGCGCGCGTTCGAGGCCGCGGCATGAGCACGCTGCTCATCGACGGACAGGAGCAGGGCGGCGTTCCCGCGGGCGACCGCGGGCTCGCCTACGGCGACGGCGTATTCGAGACCCTGCGCCTCTCGGCAGGACGCCCACGGCTGCTCGAGCGGCACCTGCAACGGCTGCAGCAGGGATGCGGCAGGCTGGGCTTCGAGGCACCCGCGTCGTCGCTGCTCATGGCGGACATCGAGGCGGTGGCCGCGGCGGCTCCGCCGGACGGCGTGGTGAAGCTGATCGTCACGCGCGGTGACGGTGGTCGCGGCTATCGGCCTCCGCCGGCGCCGCGAGCGAGGCGTATCGTGTCGGCCCATCCAGCACCTGCATACGATCCGGCCTGGTGGACTGAAGGCGTGAGCCTGCGCATCTGCGCGACGCGGCTGGGCCGCAATCCCGCGCTGGCCGGCATCAAGCACCTGAACCGCCTCGAGCAGGTACTTGCGCGACGCGAATGGGACGATCCGGAGGTGCCCGAGGGACTGATGCTCGACGACGCCGGGCACCTCGTCTGCGGAACCCAGTCGAACCTGTTCGTGCTGCGCGACGGCACCTTGATGACGCCCGCGCTCGACGCCTGTGGCGTGGCCGGCGTCATGCGCGGCTTCGTGCTGTCGCAGGCCGCGAGCCTGGGCTTGCGTGTCGGCGTCGGCGCGATGAAGCTTGAGGTGCTGGAAGAGGCCCAGGAGATTTTTTTGACCAACGCCGTGATCGGCATCTGGCCCGTAAGAGCCACAGGCGTGCACGCGTTCGCGCCGGGAGTCGTGGCGGCGCGCATGCAGCAGTGCCTCGCGCGTGAGACCGCATGAAGCGCTGGCTCACCTTCGTCGTGGCGCTTGGCCTGCTCGCGGCTGGCCTGGGCCTGTGGGCCGCGTCCCGGTGGACGAACCGGCCGCTGTCGGTGGCCGCCGCGGGGAAGGTCTTCACCGTCGAGGCAGGCGAGCCGTTCGTTCGCGTGTCGCAGCGCCTCGCGAGCGAGGGCATCGTCGATCATCCGCGCTGGCTGGCCTGGTACGCCACGCTGCGCGGCGATGCGGCACGGGTGCAGGCCGGCGAATACCAGATCGAAGCGGGCACGACCCCGGGCGGCCTGCTGGAGCAACTCGTCGAGGGCCGCGTGCTGATGCATACGGTCACCCTGGTGGAGGGCTGGACGTTCGCCCAGGCCCGCGCGGCGATACAGTCCGATCCGTCCGTGCAGGTGGAGTTGGGCGACCTGGATGACACCTCGGTCATGGACAGGCTGGGCAAGCCCGGCGTCCACCCGGAAGGACGGCTGATGCCGGACACCTACCGGTTTGCCCGGGGCACGACCGATTCCCGCCTGCTGTCGCTGGCGCTCGAAAAGCTCGATGCCGCGCTGGCGGAAGCCTGGGCTTCGCGCGCACCAGGACTGCCGCTGGCGACGCCCGAGGAGGCGCTGATCCTGGCTTCGCTGGTGGAGAAGGAGACCGGTGCGGCGGACGAGCGGCCACGGGTGGCCGGCGTGTTCGTGAACCGGCTGCGCATGGGCATGCGGCTGCAGACGGATCCCAGCGTGATCTACGGCCTGGGCGCCGGCTTCGACGGCAACCTGCGCAAGGCAGACCTGCTGCGCGATGGTCCGTACAATACCTACCGTCGTGGCGGCCTGCCGCCAACGCCGATCGCCCTGGTGGGGCGCGAGGCGCTTCAGGCCGCCGTCCAGCCGGCCGATACGGACGCCGTGTACTTCGTCGCCACCGGACTCGGCGACGGGCGACACTATTTCGCCGCGACGCTGCCGGAGCACAATCGCAACGTCGCGCGCTTCCTGGCTGCCCAGCGGGGCGCTGACGATCAGGAGAGCCGGTGACGCCGAGCGGACGATTCGTGACCTTCGAGGGCGTGGAGGGCGCCGGCAAGTCGACGCAGTTGCGCCGGGCGGCCTCGTGGTTGCGGGCGCGCGGTCTGGAGGTGGTCGAGACACGTGAGCCGGGTGGCACGCCCCTCGCCGAATCCGTCCGCAACCTGCTGCTCGCGCCGCGCACGGAAGCCGTGCCGCCCATGGCTGAACTGCTGCTGATGTTCGCCGCCCGGTCGATTCACGTCGGTAACCTGATCAGGCCCGCCCTGGAGCGGGGCGCCTGGGTGCTGTGCGACCGCTTCACCGACGCCAGCTACGCCTACCAGGGGGGCGGGCGTGGGCTCGACATGGACGTGATCTCTGCACTGGAGCAGGCCGTGCAGGGCAGCCTCCGACCTGACCTGACGCTGCTGTTCGACCTCCCGCCCGAGGTCGGGCTGTCGCGCGCCCGCAAGCGGCAGCCCGCGGCGGACCGCTTCGAGCAGGAGGCGATCCAGTTCTTCGAGAAAGTGCGAAATGTATACCTGGCGCGGGCAGCAGCCGATCCGGCCCGGTTCCGGGTCCTGGACGCCGGCGGCACGGAGGCAGAGGTGTCGACGCGCCTGGAAGAGGCCCTTTCAGGTCTGTTGAAGACGTGATGTCAAATCTCGGATATCGCGCTAACTAACTGTAAAATGACCACTTCTTCTATCGAAAAAGCGCCCTGGCTGGTTCCCGTCCGCGCCCGCCTCGCGGAGGCCTGGGCTGGCCCCCGGTTCCCGCATGCCCTGCTGGTTCACGGCCGGCCGGGCGTGGGCGCGGAGCATCTCGCGGAGTGGCTCAGCCACCTCATGCTCTGTGAGCGTCCCGGCACCGATGCCTGCGGCGAGTGCACGTCCTGCGCGCTGGTCAAGGCAGGCAACCATCCGGACTACCTCAAGCTCACGATCGAGGAAGACGCCAGTTTCATCAAGATCGAACAGGTCCGCGAACTCAGCGAGTGGGCGAGTCTCAAGAGTTACCGGGGCCGGCGCAGGGTCGTGGTCATCGACCCGGCGGATTACCTTTATTACAACGCCTTCAACGCGTTGTTGAAAACCCTCGAGGAACCCTCCGAAAGCCTGGCGCTGGTACTGGTCGCCACGCGCCTGGAAAAGCTGCCGCGCACCATCATGAGCCGCTGCCAGCACGTCCGTGTGCCGACGCCCGACCGGGACGTTGCGCTGGCATGGCTGCGGGGCATCGATGAAACCCGCGACTGGGAGGATATGCTGGACCTCGCAGCCGGGGCGCCGCTGGGCGCCGTGTCCCTGGCCAGGGCGGGCATGGGCGAGGTTGCCGACGATCTGCGCGCGTTCCTTGCGGCCATGCAGACCGGCCGCGGCGATCCGCTCAAGGCGGCGGAAGCCTGGACGCGCGACCGCCCGTTCGAGCGCCTGCTGTGGCTGGAGCACTGGGCCATGGCCGGGGCCCGGGCGGCGGTGGTGGCGAATGGCGACGCAGTTGACAATAATGAGACGTCGACCTTGCCATCCGGCACGGGGCCATTGAAGATACGAGCTTGCTTCGAATTCGTGGACCGGGTACGGGAAGCGCGCAACTTGCTCCAGGGATCGCTCAACACCCAATTGCTGCTCGAGGGCATAGCGCTGGCCGTCGCGGAGCTCGTGCGCGTGCCGCTTGAGCCACGGGGGCGTCCCGGGTGAGTGCCGTGCGTGCACCGTCGGCCAAGCCAGGCCTCCTGACCTTGACCATCAAGGACAAGAGCGCCCTGTACCTGGCCTACATGCCGTTCGTGCGCAACGGCGGGCTCTTCATCCCGACCAACAGCAACTACCGCCTCGGCGACGAGGTGTTCATGCTGTTGAACCTGATGGGCGAGGAAGAAAAGCTTCCGGTCGCCGGCCGCGTCATCTGGGTCACGCCCAAGGGGGCGCAGGGCAAGCGCACCGCCGGCATCGGCGTGCAGTTCAGCGAGCAGGATCGCGGCACTACCCAGAAGAAGATCGAGGCCTATCTCGCCGGCGCGCTCGGCGGCGACAAGCCTACCCACACGATGTAGTGATCGGGCAGGGCGTCGACCCTGCTCAGCCCTGTCGGGCGCCCAGCGCGTTGCCGGCGAGCCCGTCCTTCAGCACATAGGCTTCGAAGCCGCGTTCGCTCAGCAGGAACGCCGCAGCCGAACTACGCCTGCCGGTGTCGCACACGACGACGTAGGGCACGGCCATGTCCAGCGCCTTGAGCTTGAGCCGGATGAAGTACAGCGGGATGTTGATCGAGCCGTCGACGTGGAAGTTCTCGAATTCGCTCGGCAGGCGCACGTCCAGCCACTTCCCGCCCGCAGCCACCAGCTTTTCAGCGTCGGCCTGGTCGACCCAGTGCAGCATGGGTTCGTTGAGCAGCGTGCGGAAGTCGTCCTTGCCCAGGCGCACCACCGTGCCGTCCGTGAGCATGGTTACCGTCGCGTTGCGCCTGGCGTCGGAGATCAGGGCTTCCTCGCCGAATGACTCGCCGACGCCCATTTCCGCGAGGCGGATGCCTTCCCGGTTCAAGGGGGTCTCGCGCGTGACCACGGCCCTGCCCTTGGTCAGGACGTAGAAGAAGTCGCCTTCCTCGCCCTGCTTGATGACGACCTCGCCGGCGCGCAGCTGCATGCGCTGCATGCGCATGAAGATGGCCTGGATGTTGGCGGGCGGGATGCGGTGAAAGGCCTTGGTCTGCAACAGCACCGTCATCCAGTCGTCGGAATCGCTGCTCTGCGACTGGGCGATCTCGGAGACCTCGTAGGTGCCGGTCTGGTCCCAGGTCAGCAGCACGTCGAGAAGGTCGCTGTCGACCGAGACGTATTCGATGTCGGTGATCGCGCGCGCGGTGAAGCGGCGCGGCTGCGACGGAGCCAGCGCATTGCGCGCCTCCGGGCTTCCGCCGCGGATGACCGTGACGTTGCGGCCTTCCGTGCTCAGCTGCAGTTCGCCGCTGACCAGGTAGCAGGTGCGCTTGTCGGTGTCGCCTTCCTTGAACAACACGCGGCCGGCGCCGAGCTCGCGCAGGACCGTCTTGCGCATCAGCGCGTTAAGGTTCTCTTTCTTGAGGCCATCGAGCGGCGAGAACGTCCGCAGTACGGCGATGTCCAGGGGCTTACCTTCCATGGGGATAGACCGCAAGGGCGGTCGCAGGCTCGTTCGTCAGCTTGGGAGGCGGGAATGCTAGCACAGCGCGTCAGCCCCCGAGTTGCGGCAATGAGCCCCACCCCTCATCGGGGGTGAAGCGGGGGCCGTAATTGCCGGCCAGCTCGTTCAGGCGCGCCACGCATGCGGCCTTGCCGCGCTGCCGGGCGTAGTTCAGCGGGCCTCCCAGGAAGGGCGCAAAGCCCGTGCCGAAGATGACACCGGCATCGAGCAGGTCGGCATCGTTGACCACCCCCTCGCGCAGGCAGGCCACGGCCTCGTTCACGAACTGCAGCACCAGCCGGTCCTCGAGATCCGCCGGGGCGACCGCGCCCTGCGCGTCCGGCTTGATCGCCTTGCCGTCGACCCAGCGGTAGTAACCCTCGCCGGTCTTGCGACCCAGCTTCTTCGCCTCGACCAGCGGCACGACGCCGGTCGGCGTCGGCTTGCCGAAAGCCTGCGACAGGATCGCGCCGACGTGCATCGCCACGTCCAGGCCCAC
>JADZCS010000147.1 GCA_020851435.1 Gammaproteobacteria bacterium
CCGACGGCCGCCCGCTGGGCACGCCGGGCAACACCGGCGACGGCCTCAAGATCCTGCAGAAGGCCGGCGCCGACATGTGGCACCTGCGTAACCAGGGCCAGTCCGGCGGCATCTGGCCGGGCTTCGCTTTCCCCGGCCACCCGACCGTGTTCATGCGCCAGCTGTTTTTCCAGTGCTTCAGCTGGATCGACGTCGCGGGCGACAGCGAGCGCTTCTTCGACGAGACCGGCGAGTGGCAGCTCACGCACTACAAGGAAAAGGTCCGCGGCGAGTGGGTCGACACGCCGCATCACCGCGTCGGCCGCATCCACATGGTGTTCGACGACCTCACGCGCGAGCACAACTGCCTGGTCATGAAGATCATGACCTGGAACACGGTGGTCGAGAACTACGACTGGAGCGAGGACAACCAGGCCGAGATCGCCAGGGGCTGGATCGTCAAGGCCGACAGCATCGAGGAACTCGCGCGCAGGACCGGCCGCGACCCGGCGACGCTGGCGCAGACCGTCGCGCGCTACAACGCGCAGTGCGCCGCTGGCCGCGACGACGACTACGGCCGCAACCCGCAGACGCTGCAGCCCATCACCAAGGCGCCCTTCTACGCCATCGAGATGGTGCCCGCGATCGTCTGCACGGGCGGCGGCGCGCGACGCAACATAGAGTCTGAAGTGCTGGGCCACGACCAGCAGCCGATCCCGCGCCTGTACGAGGCCGGCGAACTCGGTTCGATGTTCTCGAACCTGTACCAGAACGGCTCGTACCTGACCGAGGCCATGATCTCGGGACGCGCCGCCGGCCGCAACGTGGCCAGACTCAACGCATGGAAGCAGGAGACGAAGGCATGAGGGTGATCACGCCCGCGATGAAACTGACCGTGCGCATCGACAGCGCGACGGTCAAGGACGGCAATCTCGTCATGGAGGGCGTGGCCGGCATGCTGCCCTGCGAGACAATCCTGGCGCCGGCCGAGATCCGCAAGCTGCTGGGCATGGCGCTGCGGCCGAAGGTGCTTGCCCTGTTGTTCAAGCGGGGCTGACCTCCCCCCCAATTCCCGGGTCAGCCTCGCGCGTCGCGCCCGCCCGCAAGGGCGGGTGCGACGCAACCTATCCTGCCCGCGTCTGGTAACAATCGTGCCAGGCACCATTGTTACCAGAGGTGGTAACTATAGTGCCAGGCACGATTGTTACCACTGCCGCCAACGACTCCCCAGCGCCTGCCCGCCGAAATAGGCGGCCACGAACAGCGGCAGCACGGCCCAGCGGAACGGCAGGCCCAGCGCGAAGCGCAGGCCGATGACCATGGGCACGGGCGCGTGGATCGCCACGAACCAGGCCGGCGAGAACTTGCGCAGGCCCGCGCGCCAGTAGCCGAAGGGCAGGTTGATCGTGAACGTGGCGGCGAGCGCCAGCGCATAGGCGGCGGACGGATTCATCGTGGCAGTTTAGACCGGAAGCAGCGCCATCGGTCAGCCCGGTGCCAGGCACTGGTGCAGGTTGCGGGTTCGGGTGGTAACGTCGCCGACATGGAACGCATCACGATTTCGGTCGACGCCGACCTGGCGCACGAGTTCGACGAGCTCATCGCGCGCCGCGGCTACCAGAACCGCAGCGAAGCCGTGCGGGACATCCTGCGCTCGCACGTCGAGGCCCAGCGGCAGGTGTTCGAGCGCGCGGGTCACTGCGTCGCGGCGCTGTCGTACGTCTACAACCACCACGAGCGTGAACTCGCTGAGCGCCTGGCCGAACTGCAGCACGCGCACCACGACCTGACCGTGGCAACGACCCACGCCCACCTGGATCACGAAGGCTGCCTGGAAGTCGCCCTGCTGAAGGGCTCGTCACTGGCAGTACGCCAGTTCGCCGACTCACTGATGGCAGAGCGCGGAATCAGGCACGGCCAGCTCAACCTGATCTCGGTCGAGCGTGGCGAGGCCCACAGCCACGGTGGCGATAGCCACACCCACCTGCGGCCCAGAAGCTAGGGGGTCAAGAGGGGGTCGAGGGGTGGTCGAGAGGGGTCAGACCCCTCTAAGCGCCCGCTTACACCCCCGCGACCGACTTCGCCACGAAGTCGATGTTGGCATCGCCCAGGCCAGCCACGTTGATACGGCTGTCGCCGGGCATGTAGATGTGGTGCTTCTCGCGCAGAACGCCGACCTGCGCCGGCGTCAGGCCCAGCATCGAGAACATGCCCTTCTGTGCGGCGATGAACTCGAAGCGCCCGCTGCCGGTCTCGCGCGCGAGCGCATCGGCCAGCTTGCGGCGATTGCCGACCATGCGTTTGCGCATGGTCTCGACCTCGTCGCGCCACAGCGCCGCGAGCGCCGGCTCGCCGAGCACGCGCCCGACGACGGCGGCGCCGTGATCGGGCGGCATCGACCACATGCCGCGCGCGAGGCGTGACAGGCGCGCCAGCGCGAGATCTGCAGCGGCCGGGGTCTCGCCCAGCACGAGGGTCGCGCCGACGCGGTCGCGATAGACGCCGAAGTTCTTGGAGCAGGACACGGCGATCACCGCCTCGGGGCAGTTCTCGGCGATCAGGCGCACGCTGTAGGCGTCGTCCTCGAGTCCATCGCCGAAGCCCTGGTAGGCCAGGTCGAGGAACGGCAGCGCGCCGCGGCGGTTCAGCACGTCGGCGACTTCGCGCCACTGCGCATGCGAGAGATCCGCGCCCGTCGGGTTGTGGCAGCACGCGTGCAGCAACACGATGTCGCCGGCCTTCGCCTTGCCGAGCGCGCCGATCATCGCATCGAAGTCGAGTCCGGCGCTGCCAGGCGTGTAGTAAGGATAGGACTGCAGGTGGAGGCCCGCGTTGCCGATCAGCGGCACGTGGTTGGCCCAGGTCGGCGCCGGCGTATGCACGGTGGCGTCGGGGTTCGCGACCTTCAACAGCTCGGCACCGAGGCGCAGCGCGCCACAGCCACCCGGGCCCTGCACCGTACGCACACGGCCGCCCTTGAGCGCGCCGTGATCGGAGCCCATCACCAGCGACGTGATCAGGCGGTTGAAGTTGTCGTTGCCGGCGGGGCCGAGATAGGCCTTGGTGCTCTGCGCCTCGAACTCGGCACGCTCTGCCTGGCGGACCGAATCCAGCACCGGCGTTGCGCCGCGGTCGTCTTTGTAGACGCCGACGCCGAGATCGACCTTGTGGGCCGAGGGGTCGGCGCGGAACTGGACCATGAGACCGAGGATCGGATCAGCGGGTGCGGGCTCGAGGGTGGCGAACATCGGCGCTTCCTGGAAGACGAGGGGTGGGTGGTAACAATCGTGCCTGGCACGATTGTTACCGGTCGCCTCATTCTAGCGGGATTGCGGCCGGCGGACGGGGGACTTAAGTCCGCCCACCGGACACCCCGCACAGGAATCACAGCTGGAGCAGCCGCCCCCCTGCCGCTTCGGCCTGGCGGCCAGCAGCCGGCGGACCCAGAAGGCGGCCGCGGCCAGCACCACTCCCCAGACCACTGCCTCGGCCAGCCAGGTCGCCATCACGCCCCCATCCCCAGCGCCACGCGGTAGGTGATCCAGGACGCGGCGTAGGCCAGCGCGAACAGGTAACCGGTCATGATCAGCGGATAGCGCCAGCCCAGGGTCTCGCGTTTGACGGCGGCGATCGTCGAGACGCACATGGGCGCGAAGATGTACCAGACCAGCAGCGACAGCGCCGTCGGCAGGCCCCAGGTCGCCGCGATGATCGGCGTGAGCGCTCCGCCGACATCATCGCCGGTGGCCGACAGCGCGTACACCGTGCCCAGCGCGCCGACCGCGACTTCGCGCGCCGCCATGCCCGGGACCAGCGCGACGCAGATCTGCCAGTTGAAGCCGATCGGCGCGAACACGGTCTCGAGGCCGCGGCCGATCATGCCCGCGACGCTGTAGGTGATCGCCGGCTCGGTCGCCCCCGCCGGCGGCGCGGGATAGGTCGACAGGAACCACACGATCACCATCAGGGACAGGATGATGGTGCCGACGCGCG
>JADZCS010000148.1 GCA_020851435.1 Gammaproteobacteria bacterium
AGCGCCTGAAGTGCAGGGCGCGCGCGGTGCCGAGGCACAGCCGCAGCATCTGCTCGCCGAGGCCGCGGCCGCGGGCGGAGGGCAGGAAGTACATCTTGCGCAGCTCGCAGGTGTCGGGGTCGCCGCCGGCGAGCGGCGCGACGCCGGCGCCGCCGACGACCTTGCCGTCCAGTTCGACGACGAAGTACGCCGATCGCGGCGCGGCGTAGGCCGCCGACATGTGGTCGACCTCGGCGTCGCCGATCGCGAATCCGGGGCCGCCGGCGCCGAAGGACGGCATGACCTCGCGGATGATGGACGCGACGACCGGGTCGTCGTTGGCGGTGATGGGGCGCAGTCGGATGTGGTTCATGGCGGCTCGGCTGGGGTGGGCGACACTCGGGATTATAGGTTGCGGTGCGCTTTGCGGCCGAGCGGCTAGAATGGTCGGCCCGAAGACCTGTGCGCGCCGCCGGCGCGCCTGTGGAAAGGTGTTATGGCTGTGACCCGCGTCGATCGTGCCTTCGAGCGACGGCTGGCCTCGCTGATCGCGAGCGGCGAGCCGCGCGCGCTGCAGGGCGGCCTCAAGGGCGTCGAGAAGGAGTCGCTGCGCGTGACCCCGCGTGGCCGCGTTTCGCAGGAGCCGCATCCGCGCGCCCTGGGCTCGGCGCTCACGAACGAGCACGTCACCACCGACTATTCCGAGGCGCTGCTCGAGCTCATCACGCCGCCGTTCGAGACCACCTGGGAGCTGCTCCAGTACCTCTGCGACGTGCACCAGTTCACCTATCGGCACCTCGGCGACGAGCTGCTGTGGGCGACGAGCATGCCCTGCGCGCTCAACGGCGACGCGAGCATCCCGATCGCGCAGTACGGCACGTCCAACGTCGGGCGGCTCAAGTACGTCTATCGCGTGGGCCTGGCGCTGCGCTACGGGCGCGTGATGCAGGCCATCTCCGGCGTGCACTTCAACTACTCGTTCCCCGACCACTTCTGGCCGGTGCTGCA
The DNA here is from genome assembly GCA_020851435.1 of Gammaproteobacteria bacterium. Lineage (GTDB taxonomy): Bacteria > Pseudomonadota > Gammaproteobacteria > Steroidobacterales > Steroidobacteraceae > JADZCS01. The sequence goes on from JADZCS010000148.1 coordinate 988, forward strand.
CGACGTGGTCGAGTCGAGGCTGGACGGCCAGGCCTTCCGCGACGACGCGTACTTCGCGCTGTTGCGCAACTACCGCCGCTACGGCTGGATCATCCACTACCTGTTCGGCGTGTCGCCCGCGGTGTGCCGCTCGTTCTTCATCGGCCGCGACGACATCCAGCACGGCCTCGAGCCGCTGGGCGACGGCAGCGGCACGCTGTACGGACGATACGCGACCACGCTGCGCATGAGCGACCTCGGCTATCGCAACAGCAGCCAGGCGGGCGTGACGATCTCGGTCAACTCGCTCGACGACTACGTTCGCGACCTGTCGCACCTGGTGAACACGCCGCATCCCGACTACCAGCGGCTCGGCGTGGTCGTGGACGGCGAGTGGCGCCAGCTCTCGGCTAACGCGCTGCAGATCGAGAACGAGTACTACAGTTTCATCCGCCCGAAGCGCGTCACCCGCTCCGGCGAGCGGCCCACGCAGGCCCTGCGCCGCGCGGGCGTGCAGTACGTCGAGATGCGCTCGCTCGACGTCAGCGCGTTCGACCCGGTGGGCGTCAACCAGAACAAGCTGCGCTTCCTCGAGGCTTTCGCGGCCTATTGCGTCCTGAAGCCGAGTCCGCCCCTGGACGCCAGCGAGCAGCAGGCCTACGACGACAACCACGTCCTGGTCGCCCGGCGGGGCCGGGAGCCGGGCCTGACACTGGCCTACGAGGGCCGCCAGCTCGAGCTGCGCGCCTGGGCGGCGCAGATGCTGGACGAGATGGAGGGCCTCTGCGAACTGCTCGACTCGGGCGACCCGCAGCGGCCCCATGCCGCGGCGCTGGCCACCCAGCAGCTCAAGGTGCGGGACGTCGAGGCGACCCCGTCGGCGCGGCTGCTGACCGAGCTGTCCACACAGAAGGAATCCTTCTTCGACATGGCGCTGCGGATGTCGGGCGCGCACAAGTCCTATTTCACCGAGCTGCACCCCCCCAATGCCGTCCGCCTCGAGGAATTCCAGGCGGCGGCCGAGGAGTCCCTGCGTGCCCAGGCTCGGCTGGAGGCACAGCCGCAGGGCGATTTCGCAAGCTACGTACAGGCCTACCTCGCTGATTGAGGAGGATTTTTTCTTTCTTTTTACATAATTACGTCATAATCTTGTGACGATGCTCACGGTTTTCTGCAATCCTCTACAAGCACCATGCGGGTTCAGGAAGCCGAGGACGGGGTTCCGATGTCGCGCCAGGGTAAGGCAACCGAAAGTCTCAACGATACTTTCGTCAGAGCCATCAAGATTTCACTGCCGGATACGGCAGCCAACGAGGACGGGACCGGCGAGTTCACGGGCGCTCCTGCCTGGGATCCGCTCGAGGTCTGGCGGCGTTGCGTGCGCGACGTGCGCGACGACCGTGGAACCGACGACGACACGACGCCCAGCTGAGCGCCGTTACATGAGCGTGAGCCTGCTCGCCGCGGCGAGTCGGGCGACGGGTTGCCCGACGTGAATTCCGCCAAACTGGGTGAGTCGCCGATCGCGGCGCAGCTGCGCCAGGGATTCCGTTGGCTGCGTTTCGAGCGCTCGCTGGAGCGGGCGTTCCAGCGCGAGCAGCACCTGCAGACCCAGGTCCAGCTTAGGCTCAACCTCGTGATGGCGATCGCGCTGGTCGTCGCCTTCGACGCGCTAGACCGCACCGTGACAACTGCGGAGGCTGGCGAATTCGCACAGCAGGTGCGCTATTTCGTCGTGGTGCCCGGGCTGCTGCTGTGCCTCGGGCTCACCTTCCTGCGCGCCGGGCCGAGGCTCTATCCCCTGCTGGTCAGGACGCTCGCGCCGCTCGCGATGGTCTGCGTGGCAGCCGTCGAGATCAATGCGTCCCTGCACGGTTCGGCGCTGCACTTCTCGACGATGGTGCTCGCGACGATCTTCGTCTACTACCTCGCCGGGCTGACGTTCTACGGCGCGGCGATCGCGAATCTCGTGGGCCTGCTGACCTACGTCGTGGGCGGCACCTACGCCGGGCTGCCGGCGTACCTGGTGACCTACAACGGAATGGTGCTGTTCTTCGCGAACGTGGTGGGCGCCGCCGTGGCGTACAACCTCGAGACGGCCTGGCGCACGGGCTGGCTGGAGGCTCAGCTGCTGTCGGAAGTCGCACTGCGCGACGGCCTGACCGGCATCTTCAACCGGCGCCGGCTGGATGAGCACCTCGCGCGCACCTGGCAGCAGGGCGCTCGTGAAATGCGCTCGCTGGCGCTGTTGATGGTTGACATCGACTACTTCAAGAACTTCAACGATCAATACGGCCACCAGGCCGGCGACGAGTCCCTGAAGGCGGTCGCCGGCGTGCTCGCCAGCTCCGCGCGCCGGCCGCTGGACTTCGTGGCGCGTTATGGCGGCGAGGAATTCGTGGTCGTGCTGTACGACGCATCCCGCGGCTACGCGGAAGAACTGGCGAAGCACATCCAGGAGGGCGTGGCGGCACTGGCCATACCGAACGCGGGCTCCAGCGTTTCGCCCATACTGACCGTGAGCATCGGCGTCGCCGTCGGCGTGCCGACCCTCGATCGCAGCCCCGAAGGGCTCCTGCAGCTCGCCGACGAGGCGCTCTATTCGGCCAAGCACAGCGGCCGCAACCACGTGCGCGTCATGGAAGCCGAGTACGAACACCTCAAGACCGGGATGTTCCAGCTGAAGCGCTAGGCTTCAGTAGATCGCGATCTCCCGCAGTCCCGTCGAGCTGCGCGCTCCGCGGAACATGCCCTCGCTGTTGAACTCCATCGCGATGCCGCCCTTGCCGTCGACGACGATCACGCCGCCGTCTCCGCCCAGTTCCTTGAGGCGGCCGTGCACCACTTCATGCGCGGCCTCGCGGACGCCGCGGCCGCCGAGGCGCATCAGCGCGCTGATCTCGTGGGCCGCCACCGTGCGGATGAAATACTCGCCGCTGCCGGTCGCCGATACCGCGCAGGAGCCATTGTCGGCATAGGTTCCCGCGCCGATCAGTGGCGAGTCGCCGATGCGTCCCCAGCGCTTGTTGGTCATGCCGCCGGTCGACGTCGCGGCGGCCAGGTTGCCCTCGCGATCCAGCGCGACCGCGCCGACCGTGCCGTAGTAGCCGATGTCGGCGGCGGACAGGCGGTCACCGCGCTTCGCCGCCTCGAGCTGCTTCCAGCGCTTCTCGGTCCAGAACCAGCTGCGCGGCACCAGCGGCACGCCGTTCTCGAGCGCGAAGTCCTCGGCGCCCTGGCCGCTCAGCAGCACGTGCGGCGACTTTTCCATGACCAGGCGCGCGAGCCCGACCGGGTTCTGCACGTGGCGCACGCCGGCCACTGCGCCAGCCTTGTGGGTCTTGCCGTCCATGACCGCCGCGTCGAGCTCGTTGATGCCCTCGCTGTTGAACACGGCGCCGCGCCCGGCGTTGAACATCGGCGAGTCCTCGAGGATGCGCACGGCCGCGTCGACGGCGTCGAGGCTGCTGCCGCCACCCTCCAGGACCGCATAGCCGGCATCCAGCGCGCGGCCGAGATCGGCGCGGTAAGCGGCCTCGCTTTCGGGGGTCATGCTGGCGCGGGAAATCACCCCTGCGCCGCCGTGGATGGCGATCGAAATCACAGGCCTGGCTCCTTGGTCGGGGGGCGTCGCGAACGTGGCGGGACAGTACGCCAGCAGTGCCGCGAGCGGGATCGTACAGACTGCCTTGAGCATCCGCCGGCGCGCCGGCGAGGGGGTCTGGGTCATGGTGCCTCCTCGATGCTTCCTGCAGCGTCCGGACGCCAGTCCCGCGGGTGCGGGTGGCGACCGGGACCGGTATTATCA
>JADZCS010000149.1 GCA_020851435.1 Gammaproteobacteria bacterium
AAGCGCGCGACCGAACAACTGGCGGCACGCCGCGAGCAGGCGGCCCAGGATGAACGTGAAGCCGGCGCCGCCGTGGCCGCGCGCGACGAGTTCGATCGCAGGCTCGCCGAGCTCGAGCGACGCGGGGCCCCGGAATGGGATGCAGCCACGTTCGCCACGGCGCGCGCAGCCGGCGCGCAGGCGAGCGTCAGCTTCAGCCTCGGCGAGAGCGCCGCGGCGAAGGCCGCCTGGCAGCGTGGGCTGTCAGCCATCGAGACGCTCGAAGCGGCGCTGCCGAAGGCCTACGACGCGGCGCTCGCGCGCGGTCGCGATGCCCTCGCCGCGGCACGCATCGACGAGGCACGCGCGGCACTGACGCTGGCCGCGAAGATCAGGCCAGACAATCCTGCGCCCGGAAAGGAACTGCAGCGGCTGGCGCGCTACGACGAGGCGCTGGCGCTGGTGGACGCGGCCGCGCTCGACGAGCGCGCCGGACGCCCGGCCGCCGCTGCCGACAAGTACCGGCGCGCGCTCGCGCTGGACGCCGGCGTTCCCGGGGCCAGCGCGGCGCTGGCACGGCTCAGCGGCGCCGCCGCGGGCGATGCCTATGCGACCGCGATGGCCCAGGGCCTGGACGCCCAGGCGGCCGGTCGCATCGACGCGGCCCGGGAGGCATTCGAGCGGGCGCGCCGCCTGCAGCCGACGCAGTCGGCACCCGCGGCGGCACTCGCCGCACTCGAGCGCGGCAACCGCGCGGCGAGCGTCACCTCGCTGGCACGCCGCGCGGCGCTTGCCGAATCCGGCGAGCGCTGGTCCGAGGCGGTCACGCTGTGGCGCTCGCTGGCGGAACTCGAGCCGGCGCTGGCCAACGCCCGCGAGGGCATCGCGCGTGCCGAGCCACGCGCCGCGCTGGACGAGCGCCTCGAGGGCCTGATCGCCTCGCCGGAGAGGCTGCTGTCGGACTCCGGGCGCGGCGAAGGCCGCTCACTGCTGGCCTCCGCCGCCGCGATCGCAGCTCCCGGTCCGCGGCTCGCTGCCCAGCAGGCGACGCTGCGCAGCCTGGTCGAGGCGGCCACGCGACCGGTGCGGCTGGCCCTGGAGTCGGACGGCGTCACGGAGGTCGTGGTATATCGGGTCGGCCGCTTCGGTACTTTTGCGCGCCGCGAACTCGAGCTGCTGCCTGGCCGGTACACGGTGGTGGGCTCGCGCCCGGGTTACCGCGACGTGCGGCGCGAAGTGGTGGTCAAGCCTGGCGGCGAGCCGCCGCTGGTGCAGGTGCGCTGCGAGGAAAGGATTTGAGCCTGCTCACCCTCGTCGAGCCCTTCGGCGAGCGAACCATCGAACCCGACGACCTGCCGCTGACATTCGGCGGGCAGGGCGCGTCCGTGCTGCTGCCGGGAGCCAGGGCTGGCGAGTCGCTCGCCACGCTGCGCCTCGCTGGCGATCGCTGGCTGCTCGAAGGAGCCGCAGGCGACATCGCACTGCAAGCCGGCGTCGCCGTGCAGCTGGGCGAGGCACGCGTCTGTCTAGCGGGCGGACCACAGGCATGGCGCCTGGTCGTAGAGCACTCGGCGCTGCCCAACCTCACGCTCGCGCCGCTGGTGCCCGCGCCATCGCTGGATCCCGCCGAGACGCTGCCCACGCGCCTGCCCATCACGCCCGTCGCCTACGAACCACCTCGCCTGGATCGCGCCGCCCGGGGCCGGTCCTGGCGACCGCTGCGCTGGGCCGTGGGAGCCGTCGCGTTCGCCTTGCTCGCGGTGATCGGCTTCATCATCGCCGCGACTCCGGTGTCCGTCGAGCCGCTGCCCACGGTCGATCTCGATCGCGTCGAGTTCGGCGGCACGATCGCCATACCGCTGGGCGAGCGGCACCTGGTCTGGCCGGGCGAGTCGCGACTGGTCGTGGAAGCGGCCGGCTATCGGCGCGTCGAGCGCCTGGTGCAGATCGCGCACGGCGACTCCCAGGTGCTCAAGGTCGCGCTCGAGCGGCTGCCTGGCCGCGTGCGCATCGAGACCGGCGGCGTGGACGCAGTCCTCAGCGTCGACGGCGTCAGGCTCGGCGCGGTCCCCGGCGAGCACGAACTCCCGGCGGGAGAGCGGGAGATCCTCATCGAGGCGGCGCGCTACCTGCCCTACCGCGGCCGGCTGATGGTCCAGGGCGGCGGCGAACAGCAGGACTTCAGCGTGAAGCTGGCCCCTGCCTTCGCAGGGCTCACGGTCGAGTCGGTGCCTGCGGGCGCTGTCGTGAGCGCCAACGGCCGGCGGCTCGGCAGCACGCCGCTGCAGGCAACGCTCGATCCCGGTCGTTACCAACTCACGATCGATCATCCCGGCCATCGCCGCTGGGAGGCGCCGATCACGGTGCGCGCCGGACAGCCGCTCCGCATCGGGCCGGTCGAGCTCGGTCTCCCGGACGGCAGCCTCGCCGTGCGCAGCGAGCCCGCCGGCGCGGACCTGCGCGTGGGCGGCCGCTACGTCGGACGCACGCCGATGACGTTGTCGCTGGTGCCAGGCCTCGAGCACGAGTTGGTGGCGAGCCGGCCTGGCTATGGCGCAGCCTCGCGCAGGCTGCGGATCGAGCCCGCATCGCGACAGACGCTGGTCCTGAAGCTCGAGCCGGTATTCGGCGAAGTCAGCGTGCGCGGCGAGCCCGCCGATGCCGAGATCCTCGTCGACGGCGAGCCGCGCGGTCGCGCGCCGCAGACGCTGCGCCTGCCGACCGCGCCGGTGACGATCGAGGCGCGCCGCGCCGGCCTGCTGCCGTTCAAGGCGACCGTGACGCCGCAGACGGGCCAGCCGCTCGTGGTCGAATTCCGGCTGCTGTCGGCCGAACAGGCGAAGGCCGCGCGCTTCGCGACGATCGTGCGCAGCTCGCTCGGCCAGGAGCTCAAGCTGGTACGCGGCAGCCGCTTCATGATGGGCAGCGCGCGCCGCGAGCCGGGGCGACGTTCCAACGAAGCGCAACGCACGGTCGAACTGCGTCGCGCCTTCTACCTCGGCGCGCGCGAGGTCACCAACGCCGAGTACCGCGAGTTCCGCAAGGAGCACCTGTCGGGCGCGTTCAAGCAGGAGACGCTCGACCTCGACCGCCATCCCGTCGCCAGCGTGAGCTGGCAGGATGCCGCCGAATACTGCAACTGGCTGTCGGCCCGCGACGGCCTGCCGCCCGCCTACGTCAACCGTAACGGCAGGCTCGTGCTCGCCAGCCCGGTCACCACGGGCTACCGCCTCCCGACCGAGGCCGAGTGGGAATACGCGGCGCGCTTCGACGGCGCGGCCGCGACGCGCAAGTATCCCTGGGGCAACGAACTGCCGGTCGCGCCCCGGTCCGGCAACTATGCCGACCAGAGCGCTGCTTTCCTCACGAACGTAGTACTCCAGGGCTACGACGACGGCGCGCGTGTGTCCGCCCCGGTCGGTACCTTTGCCGCAGGTCCACTGGGCCTCCACGACCTCGGCGGCAACGTGGCCGAGTGGACGACCGACTATTATTCCGTCTACGTCGTGGCGCCCGACGCGGTGGCAGTCGACCCGACCGGCCCCGAGGAGGGCCAGACACGCGTCATTCGCGGCGCCGGCTGGCTCACCGGCAAGGTCGCGGAACTGCGCCTGGCCTGGCGCGACTCCGGCGCCAACGGCCGGCCCGACCTCGGCTTCCGCCTGGCTCGTTATGCGGAGTAAATCCATGCAACAGGTTCGCGCGAGAATGCTGGTCGCCGCCGTGCTCGCCTGCACCGCAGGCGTGGCGCTGGCGATCGATCCGGCGCAGACGGTGCGGCCGCCCGCCGCGGCACCGGCCCCGGCGCCCACTGCACAGCCCGAGCCTGCTCCGGCGCCTGCGCCTGCGCCTGCGCCTGCAGCGCCCGCCGCCGATCCGAAGGCCGCCGCGCCGGACAGCGCGGAGGACGAAGCGGCCATGAAGGCGCCGCCGCCCAAGGCGACGGGCGCGACGCCACAGAAGTTCAACCCCACCGAGAAAGTCCGTGCCGACTATCCGGTAGCGTTCCCCATCGACATCTGAACGGAACCGCCATGCTCAAGAAGCGCCCGAACGAGTTCCTCTACAGCCTGTTCACGCTGCTCGCGGCGGTCATCGTCGTGCACGCGTTCTGGGTAGCCGCCGTCAGGCCCAATGCACAGCGCGTGCAGGCCGAGCAGGCGGCAGCGATGAAGGCCGATCCCGCCTACGTCGCGGAGCGATCGCTGTGGGTCATCGTCAAGGACTGGGAACAGGAATCCTGCGTCGTGCTCATGCTGTGGGCACTGGCCATGATCGGCTACAAGTGGCGGGAGGTGTCCCGCGAGCACGACGTGCTCGAGCGCGACCTGCTGCAGATACCCGAGGGCATGCGCATCCTTCCCGAGGACACGCGTGAGTACGCGCGCCAGCTCGAGGCGCTGCCGCCGCTCGAGCGCGACCTGCTGGTGGTGCGCGCGCTCGACGTGGCGCTCGCGCGCTTCGGCGCCACGCGCAACGTGCAGGACGTCTCCGAGGCAGCGCGCGGCGTCTGCGACTCCGAGGCGGACCGGCTGGACTCGGAGATGTCGATGCTGCGCTACATCGCCTGGGCGATCCCGGCCATCGGCTTCATCGGCACCGTACGCGGCATCGGCGACGCGCTCGCCGAGGCCCACAAGGCGGTCACCGGCGACATCGCCGGCGTCACCGAGGGCCTGGGCGTGGCGTTCAACTCCACGCTGATCGCGCTGCTGCTGTCGCTGGTGCTCATGTTCCTGCTGCACAACCTGCAGCTGCGGCAGGAGCGGCTCGCCCAGGACACCGACACCTACCTGGACCGCATGCTGCTGCGGCACCTGCAGGTGCGTTGAGATGCCGACGCTCGCGATCGAGATCGCCGATGCCGCGCTGGACGCAGCTGTGGGCGATGCGCTGGTCGCGAGCAGCCCAGGCATCGCGCTGCTCGATCCCGCGGGCATCACCGTGGGCGCCGCCGCCGCGGCGTCGGCACGGCTCAAGCCCCTGCTCGTGATGGACCGATTCTGGTCGGGACTTTCCACGCAGCCGCTCGCTCGTGCGCTGCCGGAAGCCCGCACGCCAGCCGACCTGGCCTGGCTGCATGTTCGCCAGCTGCACGCGCAGGCTGGCGCGGACGCGGACGCGGTGATACTCGCGGTGCCCTCGTCCTGGCGCGAGGCCGAACTCGGCCTGGTGGCGGGCATCGCCGGCGCCGCGGGCCTGCCGCTGGGCGGCATCGTCGACTCCGCCGTCGCCGGCTGCGCCGGGCTCGAGGCCGGCTACCGGGTCCTGCACCTCGACGTGGACCTGCACCAGTCGACGCTGGTCGCGCTGGAAGGCGAACAGACGCTCGTCCGGCGCGAGGTCGGTGTCGCCACGCGAGTCGGCCTGCGTGCCCTCATGGGCGCCTGTGCACAGGTGGTCGGCGAGTCCATGGTCAGGCGCACGCGCTTCGACCCGCTGCACCAGGCTGCCAGCGAACAGGCACTGCACGACGCGCTGCCCGGCTGGCTCGAGTCCGTCGCCGCAACGGGCAGGACCGAGGCCGCTCTCGACTTCGGCGGGCGCCGCTTTGCGGTGGAGCTGCACCGCGACGAGTGCACGCTCGCGGCCGAGGCCTGGTACACGCAGCTCGCGGACCTGGTCGCCACGACCGCCCGCGGCGAGCCGGTCACGCTGGTGATGACGAGGCGCGCGGCGATGCTCCCCGGCCTCGCCGAGCGCCTGGCGCGTGCCGCCGGATCCGCTCCCGTCGCGCTGCCTGCCGGCGCCGCTGCGTTCGGCGCGCTCGCCCACGGCAGTACGATCCGCAGCGACGGTGCACTCGCACTGGTGACCGGCCTGCCTCGCGGCTGCCCCGCAGCGCGTCCCGTGCAGCCCGCGGGCGGCGCGCGCGCGACCCACCTCGTCCATGGCGGCGTTGCGCACACTCTGGAGGCCGAGCCGCTCGTGATCGGCAGCGATCCTGCGGCGCCGCG
>JADZCS010000150.1 GCA_020851435.1 Gammaproteobacteria bacterium
CTACGGCGTGGCCCAGCCCCAGCGCGTGGCGAGGGCGGTCAACGCCTAGTCAGTCCTCGAAGCGCATCGAGAGGTCGATCGCCCTGACGTGCTTGGTGATGCCGCCGATCGACACGAAGTCGACGCCCGTTTCGGCCACTTCCCGCACCCGTTCGAGGTCCATGCCGCCCGAGGCTTCCAGTCGTGCGGGCTTTGCATGCGCGCGATTGACGGCCACCGCGCGGCGCATGTCGTCCAGCGTGTAGTCGTCGAGCATGACGATGTCGGCGCCGGCATCCAGCGCCTGCGCGAGTTCATCGAGGTTCTCGGTCTCCACTTCGACCGGCACCGCGGCACCCAGCGCGCGCGCGGCGCCGACGGCCGCTGCGATCGAGCCGGCGGCCGCGATGTGGTTTTCCTTGATCAGGATGCCGTCGAACAGCCCCAGCCGGTGATTGCGCGCGCCGCCGCAACGCACGGCGTACTTCTGCGCCTGGCGGAGCCCCGGCAGCGTCTTGCGGGTGTCGAGGATCGTGCAGCCGGTGCCGGCGACCGCTGCCACGTAGCGCGCCGCCTCGGTGGCGGTGGCCGACAGCGTCTGCAGGAAGTTGAGGGCGGTGCGCTCGCCCGTCAGCAGGGCCCGCGCCGGGCCCTCGATGCGGCACAGCACCTGGCCGTCTTCGACGGCATCGCCGTCGTCTGCCGTCCAGTGCAGGCGCACGGCGCCGGACAGCGAGTGGAACACGGCGTCGGCATAGGGGCGCCCGGCGAGGATCGCGGGCTCACGCGCGACGATCCGCGCGGCGCCCGCAGCGTCGCCAGGGACGAGGCGGGCGGTGAGGTCACCGCCGCCCACGTCCTCGGCGAGGGCGCGGGCGACGGTGTCCCCGAGGTCTGCAGGAGGCGCGTGCCTCAGAACGGCAGACCGTGGATCTGGCCGCTCATGCACATCAGCATCGGGATCGACAGCACGAAGTTCGTGCGCGACGCGAGCATGGCGAGCTTGCGGGCCTTGGCCTTCTCGTCGTCGGTGGCGGCGACGATGCCGAGGACCTTCTTCTGGTTCGGCCAGATCACCAGCCAGACATTGAGCGCCATGATCGTGCCGAGCCAGGCGCCGATGCCGATGACGCGCAGGCCCTCGTGCAGGGAGAACGCGTCAAGCAGCGCCCTGTGGCCGCCGTAGCCGACGGTCAGGTAGTAGGCGCCCGTGAGCCAGGTCGCGACGGCCGCCCAGCGGAACCACAGCAGGGCACGCGGGGCGATGTACTTGCTGATGCCCGCGCCGCCCGGCCCGCCCTTGTCGGCGCCCGCGGCGGCGAGGCCGGGGATCTGCACGACGTTGAAGTAGTAGAGCAGGCCGATCCACATGATTCCGGACAGGATGTGCAGCCAGCGGCCGAGCTGCGCACCGTTCACGGCGAACTCGCCGCCCATGGTCGTGGTCAGCACGACGCTGACGACCAGCGCCAGGACGACGCCCAGAGTGATCGATCCCTTGACCGAAGTGAGTGGATTCATGTCAACCTCTTTCTGGAAAATCAGGCGCGGCAGCTCGGCAGCGCGGCAGTGTACCGGACCGTGCCGTCGTCGAAACGGCAACGCACGAACCGAAATTGAAGAATAGGCGAGCGCCCTGCATAATTCAACGCATAGAATCAATACGCACATTCAGCGGGCAGGCCGCTCCGGAACGTCCACAGTGTCCACCCGCGAGCCATCCTCACCCTGCATCAACATCTGTTCGCTGGACGAGCAGGGCCTGTGCCGGGGCTGCCTGCGCAGCTTGTCCGAGATCAGCGGATGGATCCGCATGAGCCCCGAGCAGAAGTGGGGCGTGATTCTAGCAACCGAGGCGCGCCGGCTGTCCCGCCGTGCTGCGCCCGCCAACTGCCAGCAGGAGATCAAGTAGATGAGTGATGAAGTCGTCGAGCGTATCAAGGGTCACCTGGCTGCAGCGCCGGCCGTCCTGTTCATGAAGGGCACGCCGGATTTTCCCCAGTGCGGCTTCTCTTCCCAGGCCACCCAGGCCCTGCGCCGCTGCGGCGCGAAGTTCCACTCGGTCAACATTTTCGAGGACCCGGACCTGCGCGAGGCGCTCAAGGCCTACTCCAACTGGCCCACGTACCCCCAGCTGTACGTTCAGGGCGAACTCGTCGGCGGCTGCGACATCGTGCTGGAGATGTTCCGCTCGGGCGAACTGCAGAAGCTGCTGGACGAGGCTGGCGCCACCCAGGCCTGAGCTTCGCCGCGGTGCCTTCAGCCGGGTTCCTCGGCTGAAGGCTCGATCATCGGGTTGAATTCCTCGGCCTCCGCCGCGTCGGCCAGCGCCGCCAGGCGAGTCATCGAGCGCTCGTAGACCGGGCGGAACTGGTTGCAGATGGCGCAGAACACGTCCGCGGTGCGCTCCGCGTCGTAGGCGGCGGAATGCGCCGATTCCGCGTCCCAGTCGAGCCCGGCGGCAAGGGCCGCGCGCGACAGCACCGTCTGGCCGAACGCCACGCCGGCAAGCGTCGCGGTGTCGAAGCTCGAGAACGGATGGAACGGACTGCGCTTGATGCCGGTCCGGGCGACCGCGGCGTTCAGAAAGCCCAGGTCGAACGACGAGTTGTGCCCGACCAGGATGGCGCGCGTGCAGTCGTTGTCCTTAACCGCCGCGCGCACTTCCTTGAAGATTCCCGCGAGAGCGTCCTTTTCCGCGATCGCCGGCCGCAGCGGGTGCCACGGGTCGATGCCGTTGACGGCCAGCGAGGCGGGGTCGAGGCGGCCGCCCTCGAAGGGCTTGACGTGGTAGCGGACGGTGTCGCCGCGCACCAGCCTGCCGTCCTCGTCGAGTTCCACGAGCACGGCCGCGATCTCGAGCAGGGCGTCGGTGGCGGAGATGAAGCCGCCGGTCTCGACGTCCACTACTACCGGCAGGAAACCCCGGAACCGCTTGCCGACGGGCTGGCGTCCTTGTGGCAGCATCACGCGCACCCCGCAGTGGTCAGGCGCCAGGCGATGGATTCGCCGGCGCGGAACGGCACTATCTCATGCGCGCCGAAGGCATACGAGGCGGGCGGCGTCCAGGGTTCGCGCCTGAGCGTGATGGCGCCGCGGTTGCGCGGCAGCCCGTAGAAGTCCGCGCCGAAGTGGCTCGCGAAGCCCTCCAGCCGCGCGAGCGCGCCAGCCTGCTCGAAGGCCTCGGCGTACAGCTCGATGCCGGCGTGCGCGGAGAACACGCCGGCGCAACCACAGGCATTTTCCTTGGTGTGCCGCGCGTGCGGCGCGCTGTCCGTGCCCAGGAAGAACTTCGGGCTGCCGCTGGTCGCGGCCTCGACCAGCGCGACGCGGTCGTGCTCGCGCTTCAGCACGGGCAGGCAGTACAGGTGCGGCCTGATGCCGCCCTGGAACATCGCGTTGCGGTTCAGGAGCAGGTGCTGGGGCGTGATCGTGCCCGCGACGTTCGGGCCCTGCGCGCGCACAAAGTCCACGCCCTCGCGCGTGGTGACGTGCTCGAGCACGACCTTGAGCGCCGGGAAGCGCTTCAGGATCAGCTCGAGCGTCGAGCCGATGAAGGCGCGCTCGCGGTCGAACACGTCCACGGCGGGGTCGGTGGCCTCGCCGTGCAGCTGCAGCACGAGGCCGCGCTCCTGCATGCGCTCCAGCACGGGGAAGGCGCGCTCGATGGAGGTCACGCCGGAGTCGGAGTTGGTGGTCGCGCCCGCCGGGTAGTACTTCACGCCCACGACGAGGCCATCGGCGATCGCGCGATCGACCTCGTCGGGCGCGGTGTTGTCGGTCAGGTACAGCGTCATGAGCGGCTGGAACGTGCAGCCGGCCGGCAATGCGGCGACGATGCGCGCGTGGTAGGCGCGCGCGGCGGCGGCGGTCGTGACCGGCGGCTTGAGGTTGGGCATCACCACGGCGCGGCCGAAGCGCGCGGCCGTGAAGCCGACCACCGAGCCGAGCGAGTCGCCGTCGCGCAGGTGCAGGTGCCAGTCGTCGGGGCGCGTGATCGTCAGCTGCGTCATGTCAGGTATCCGTCGAGCGCGAGGGTCGAGAGCAGTCGTACGCCGAAGCCGGTGACGTCGGTGGGCACGTGCGCGAGGCCGCCGGTGCGCGTCGCCGAGGACAGGTCCAGGTGGATCCAGGGGATGTCCTTGCCGACGAAGCGCTGCAGGAATCGCGCCGCGTAGATATGGTCGCCCTTGCCCTCGACGGGGCACTGGATGACGTCGGCGACCTTGCTCTCGAGCTCGGTGTCGAAGTCGTCGTCCAGCGGGAAGCACCAGACGCGTTCGCCGCTGTCCTGCCCGGCGCGCTCCAGCGGCCCGCGCAGCGCGGGGCGGTTGGTGAAGGCGCCGCTGTAGCGTTCGGTGAGCGCGGACACGCAGGCGCCTGTCAGCGTCGCGAGGTCGACGATGGCGGAAGGCTTGCTGCGCGAGGCGAGGGCCAGCGTGTCGGCGAGCGCCATGCGTCCCTCGGCATCGGTGTGGATGACCTGGATGGTCGTGCCGTCGAGCGCGGTGACCAGGTCCTGCGGCTTGTAGGCATTGGGGCCGATGTGGTTCTGGGCGAGCGCGAGCCAGGCGTCGACGGGCCGCGGGTAGTCGAGCTGGGCGAGCGTCAGCAGGGTCGCGAAGGCGACCGCGCTGCCCGCCATGTCCGTGTGCATGTCGAGCATGCCCTTGTGGGCCTTGAGGTTCGTGCCGCCCGTATCGAAGCAGATTCCCTTGCCGACCAGCGCCAGGGGCGCCCCA
>JADZCS010000151.1 GCA_020851435.1 Gammaproteobacteria bacterium
ACCTTGAGCGCTTCCATCGACTGAAAGCGCTTTTCCTTGTCGACGGACATGGCCTTGGCCACGATGTCCGACAGCTCTTGCGGCAAGGCCGGATTGACGTCGATGGGCTTGAGCGCCTTGCCCTGGACGTGCTGGTACATCACCGACATGTGGTCGCCGCGGTGGTAGGGCGGCGTGCCCGTGAGCATCTCGTACAGGATGACGCCGACGGAGTAGATGTCGGCGCGCTCGTCGACCTTCTTGCCCAGGATCTGCTCCGGCGCCATGTACTTGGGCGAGCCGATCACGTAGCCGGTCTTGGTGAGCTGGGTGTCGCCTTCCTTGTGCGCGGCGGCGACGCCGAAGTCGACGATCTTGAGCACCGATTCGTCGTTGATCAGCACGTTGGCCGGCTTGAGGTCGCGGTGCACGATGCCCGCCGCGTGCGCGACGATCATGCCCGTGGCGATGTCGATGCCGAAGCGCACCGCCCGCTTGAGGTCCATCGGCTTGCCGTCCTCGAGCTCGGCACCGAGGGTGTGCGAGGGGAAATACTCCATGGAGATGGCGTAGTTGCCGCGGATCTGCATGAAGTCGTAGATGCGGATGACGTTCGGGTGCGTGATCTTGCGGCTGTAGCGCAGCTCGTGCACGAACCGCTGCATCATCTCCTGGTCCTGGGAGACGTTGGGGTTCAGGAACTTGAGGATCAGCTGTTCGCTCACCATGGAGTCTTCCATGAGGAGCACGGTGCCGAAGGCGCCCTTGCCGATCTTCTGGATGAACTTGTAGCGGCCGTCGAGCACGTCGCCGGGCTTGAGCGTCGAGATGTCGAGCTTCCCCTGCGTCTCGGCCGCCTTCATGATCGCGGCGACATCCGCCGAGTCCATGAGCATGGTCTTGCCGCCGTCCGCCGCCGCCGCCGCCGGCCGCGTGCCCGAGGCGCCGCCCCTGCCCGTGCCCGTGCCGCCAAAGGTGCCGGTCCCGGCCAGCCCGGTGGCGAGGCCGAAGCGGGTCTCGATCTCGGTCACGGCGTGGGCGGCGGCCTGCGCCACGGCGGGTTCCGGATCGCTGGTCTGCGGGAGCAGGGCGTTGCGGATTTCCTCGCAGCGCCGGTCGTCGGCCAGCTTGGACAGCGCGGCCATCGCCTCGATGCGCACGTCGCTCTCGGTGCGCTTGAGCAGGGCCAGCACCGCATCCACGGCGCGGGGGTCGCCGATCTTGCCGAGCGCCCGGGCCACCGTCGGGAACGAGGCCGGATTCTCGGACAGCATTTCGATGAGGCGCGGGACGGCCTTGCGGTTGCCGATGGCGCCGATCGCGTCGACCGCGCGCTCGCTGACCCACCAGTCGCTGTCCCGGCTCGCCTCGATGAGGTGCTTGAGCGCGCGCTCGTCCTTGGTCTGGTTGAGGATCTCGATCGCCAGGCGGCGGATTTCCTCGTCCCGGTCGGTCACCAGCGCGAGCGCCGCGTTGATCACGCGCACGCCGCCGATCTTGCCGAGCGCGTCAGCGGCCCGGCTGCGCACCCACCAGTCGTCGTCCTTGATGGCGCCCATCAGGTACTTGATGGAGCTTTCGTCGCCGACTTCGTTCAGCACCTCGACCGCCGCGCGGCGCGCGTACTCGGACTCGTCCTTGAGGACGTCGACCAGGTGATGCACGGTGTCCGGATGCTTTGCCTTGCACAGCACGTCCACCGCGAGGTTCTGGATGTCCATCTCGGGGTCGCGCAGCAGGCGGCAGATCACCTTGGGATCGATGGGGCCGTCCATCTTCGCCAGTGCCTGCAGTGACGCGGCGCGCACGAACTTGCTGGGGTCCTTGAGCGTCAACTGCAGCGCGTCGCGCACCTTCGGCACGTTGAACCCGGCGAGCACGCCGATGATGTGCATGCGCCCGACCGGGTCCTTGCCCTCGATGCGCGCGATCAGTTCGTCCAGCGAGTCCTCGCTGGCCATCTCGCCGATGATCTTGAACAGCGCGGCCTTCTCGGCCGGTTCCTGCTGGTAGGCGGAGTTCAGCAGTTCCCGGATGTTGAACCGGCCCTTGTTGGCGGAGATCACGTCGAGCACGGTCCGCTTGGCGATGTCCGGCTCGCCGAGCAGGTCCAGCAGCAGGCTCGGCGAGTAGGCGCGCGAGGAAGACAGGGCCCAGGCGATCGCGGCATTGACCCGCGGGTTGCCGTCGCCCAGGGCGCGCGCGAGCAGCGGAAACGACTTGTTGTCGGCCAGCGCGGTGAGCACCTCGACGAAGGCGAGCGTCTCGCGCTTGTCGGCATTCGCGAGGGCCTCGATGATCCGCGGGATCGCGGCGGCGCCCAGCCCCTTGAGGCGGGCAAGCGCCTTCTGCGCGGAAGCGCCCTTCGGATCACCGGCCTCGCGGATTTCCGCGATCAGCCGGTCGGCTCGGAACGTCGTGAACAGGCTCATCTGGGCTGTGTCGACGCGCCGCGCCCACCCCCACAGGGGCGTGGACGCCGCACAAGTCTCCTGGCAGGGAGGGCCGGGTACCGAGGCCTCTCCGTGATTCCGGTTTGCCTCCGGATTATGCCATATGACCCGGGCTCCCTTGATGCGACCCGCGTCGCGCCCTTCGGCTACAATTGCGCCCCCCGAAGGGCCCGTGCCGGCCCCCGCACAACCTGGATGGAGCCATGCCGGCCTTGAAAGAACCCGAGATCCGTGCCGCGATCGAGAGCTACGTCGACCCCTACCTGGGCCAGACCCTGGGCCATGTCGGTGCGCTGCGCGGGCTCACCGTGCTGCCGGAGCGCCTGCAGGTCTCCATCGTGCTGGGCTTCCCGGTCGGTGGCTACGACGCGGAACTGGGCGCAGCCCTGCGCGCGCAGCTGGCTGCCCGGGGTTACACCGGCGAGGTCGAACTGAGCCTGGGCGCCGAGGTTCCGGCGTTCGTGGGCAACCGCGGCATCAAGCCGCTGGCCGGCATTGCCAACGTGATCGCCGTCGCCTCCGGCAAGGGCGGGGTGGGCAAGAGTACGGTGGCCGCCAACCTGGCGCTGTCGCTGGCGGCCCAGGGCGCCCGCGTGGGCCTGCTCGATGCAGACATCTACGGCCCCAGCCAGCCGCGCATGATGGGCCTCTCCGGCCAGCATCCAGCCAGCGGCGACGGACGCACGTTCCAGCCGCTCGAGGCTCACGGCGTGAAGGTGATGTCGATCGGCTTCCTGATCGACGACGAGCAGCCGATGGTCTGGCGCGGGCCGATGGTGGCGCAGGCGCTCACCCAGCTGCTCAACGACTGCAACTGGGGTGCGCTGGACTACCTCATCGTGGACATGCCGCCGGGCACGGGCGATACGCAGCTCACGCTGGCCCAGCGGGTGCCGGTCAGCGGCGCGGTGATCGTGACGACGCCGCAGGACATCGCCCTGCTGGATGCCCGCAAGGGCCTCAAGATGTTCCAGAAGGTCGAGGTCCCCGTGCTCGGCGTGGTCGAGAACATGAGCATGCACGTCTGCCCCGCCTGCGGCCACGCCTCGCACATCTTCGGCGAGGGTGGCGGCGGGCGCATGGCGCGCCAGTACGGCGTCGAGCTGCTGGGCGAATTGCCGCTCGACATCCGCATCCGCGAGCAGGCCGACGCCGGTCACCCGACCGCGGTCGCCGAGCCGGACTCGCACCTGGGCCAGGCCTACGCGTCGATGGCGCGCCGGACGGCAGCGCGGCTGTCCGTCATCGCTGGCGAGGGCGCGAATCCATTCCCCAAGATCAGCGTCGAGGACGACACATGAGCATCAAGTCCGACCACTGGATCCGTCGCCAGGCTGCGGAGAACGGCATGATCGAGCCGTTCGCGCCCGAGCAGGTGCGCATGGTGGACGGCCGGCGCATCGTTTCCTACGGCACCTCAAGCTACGGCTACGACGTGCGTTGCGCCAACGAGTTCAAGATCTTCACCAACATCAACTCGACGATCGTCGACCCGAAGCAGTTCGACGTGAACAACTTCGTCGACCTGACCGCCGACGTCTGCATCATCCCGCCGAACTCCTTCGCGCTGGCCCGGACCGTCGAGTATTTCCGCATCCCGCGCAGCACGATGGTGGTCTGCCTCGGCAAGAGCACCTACGCCCGCTGCGGCATCATCGTCAACGTGACGCCGCTGGAGCCCGAGTGGGAAGGGCACGTGACGCTGGAGTTCTCGAACACCACGCCGCTGCCCGCCAAGATCTACGCCAACGAGGGCGTGGCCCAGATGCTGTTCTTCGAGTCCGACGAGATCTGCTCGACCTCGTATCGCGATCGCGGCGGCAAGTACCAGGGACAAAAAGGCGTCACGCTGCCGCGGACCTAGCCTTGCGGCGGGCCAGCCGTGCGCGGGGTGCAGCTTCCTCCACGGCCCCGATGCGGGGCCTGATTGTTCCGGAAACTGCA
>JADZCS010000152.1 GCA_020851435.1 Gammaproteobacteria bacterium
CAAAAAGGTGGCGTTGGTGGCCAGCATGCGCAAGCTGCTGACGATCCTCAACGCGATGGTTCGGGACGGTGCGATGTTCAATCCGGAGTATCAGAGGGCTTGACCCGAAAGACAGTTGCTGATTGCTTCGGACCGAACACCCCGTGCGTCCCCGCCGCGCTGCCGGGGTGCCTCGTCGACGCCACCCCTCCGCGAGCGAAAGCGCGCGCGGGTGCCGGGCGGGCGGGCGGGCGGGCGCGACGCAGCGCGCCAGGCGCGCGTGGGATGCAGGATCCGGAGCAATCAGCGCCTGCTTCAGGCGCGCGAAGGATCCTGTATCCCAGGTGCGACTGGCGTGCTGGATGGCGACGTGGCTTACGCGGCGGCGGGCGCCTCGACGTAGGAGATCGGCGCGGTCGCGCGATCGCCGAAGGTGACCTCTTCCCAGGCATCAGCATCGGCGATCAACTCGCGCAGTAGCCGGTTGTTGAGCCCGTGGCCTGACTTGTAGGCGCTGAACTCGCCGATCAGCGCGTGTCCGAGCAGGTAGAGGTCGCCGATCGCGTCGAGGATCTTGTGGCGCACGAACTCGTCCTCGTAGCGCAGGCCGTCCTCGTTGAGGATGCGGTACTCGTCGAGGACGATCGCGTTGTCGAGCGTTCCGCCCAGCGCCAGGTTGCGCGCGCGCAGGTATTCGAGGTCGCGCATGAAACCGAAAGTGCGCGCCCTGGCGATCTCGCGCAGGAACGAAGTCGTCGAGAACTCCATCGTCGCGCGCTGCGAATGCTCGTGGAAAACCGGATGGTCGAACTCGATCTCGAAATTGATCCTGAAGCCCTCGTAGGGCTCGAAGCGAGCCCACTTGTCGCCGTCCCTGACCTCGACCGTGCGCTTGACGCGAACGAGCCGCTTGGCGGCGGCCTGCTCCTCGATCCCGGCCGACTGCAGCAGGAACACGAAGGGGCCCGCGCTGCCGTCCATGATCGGGATCTCGGCGGCGGAAATTTCGACGAAGCAGTTGTCGATGCCAAGGCCTGCGATCGCGGACAGCAGGTGCTCGACCGTGGAGACGTTGGCGCCGCCTGCCGTCAGGGTGGTGCCCAGCGTGGTCTCGGTGACGCCGGTCGCGGAGGCCGGGATGTCGACGGGCGGGTCCAGGTCGGTGCGGCGGAACACGATGCCCGTGTTGGGCGGGGCCGGGCGCAGCGCCATCAATACCTTGCGGCCCGAGTGCAGGCCAACGCCGCTGGCACGAATCGGGTTCTTCAACGTCCGCTGCTTGAGCATTTCAGACCTCGCCGGCCCGCTCCCGTGCAGTGCCACCTGGCAGCCGGGAACCTTGTTAGGCCGGGAATTCTATCACGCCGGGTCCTCGTGAACCGCCGTCCTGCTCCCGCCGTGCAGGCTGGCCGGGAGCGCGGTGGCGGCCGGCACGCAGCGCCGTCTGGCGCGTGCGAGCCGGCTGGAGCGATTCGCCACCTGGGTCTGGCGGTTCACGGGACCGGTCTCAGTCGGCCTGCCGGCGCCGGAACGCCGGAATGTCGAGCAGGTCTTCATCGCCGGCCGAATAGCCCAGCCCGTCGCCCACCGCACGCTGGGTGCGGCGGATGGCCGGCTGGTCGTAGGCCGAGTAGTCGGCGGCAGGCGCGCGGGCGCTGCCCGAGACGCCACCCGCCAGCACCTTCATCTCGGCGTTGCCGCGGCGCGAGTTCTGCAAGCTGGGGGACGGAGTCGCGATGCGGGAGGGCGTAGCGGACGCAGCCGGCACGCCGCGGCCGAGCCCGGTCGCGACGACGGTCACTCGCAGGTCGCCGTCGAGCTCGGGGTCGATCACGGTGCCGACCACGACGGTCGCGTCGTCCGCCGCGAACTGCTTGACGGTCGCGCCGACTTCCTCGAACTCGCCGATCGACAGGTCGAGGCCCGCCGTGACGTTCACCAGGATGCCCTGCGCGCCGGCGAGGTTGATGTCCTCGAGCAGCGGGCTCGACACCGCCATCTCGGCGGCGATGCGCGCGCGGTTCTCGCCCGTGCCGAAGCCTGTGCCCATCATCGCCACGCCAGTCGAGGTCATGACGGTGCGGACGTCTGCGAAGTCGACGTTGATCAGGCCCGGCCGCGTGATCAGCTCGGCGATGCCCTGCACCGCGCCCTGCAGCACTTCGTTGGCGCGGCGGAACGCGTCGAGCAGCGTGGTCGTGCTGCCGAGCACCGACAGCAGCTTCTGGTTGGGGATGGTGATCAGCGAGTCGACCGTGCGCGACAGCTCGGCGATGCCGTTGTCGGCGATCATCATCCGCTTGTTGCCTTCCATGTTGAAGGGCTTGGTCACGATCGCCACGGTGAGGATGCCGAGCTCGCGCGCGACCTGCGCGACGACCGGCGCCGCGCCGGTGCCTGTTCCGCCGCCCATGCCGGCGGTGATGAACAGCATGTCGCAGCCCGAGATCAACTCGATGATGCGGTCACGGTCTT
The DNA here is from genome assembly GCA_020851435.1 of Gammaproteobacteria bacterium. Lineage (GTDB taxonomy): Bacteria > Pseudomonadota > Gammaproteobacteria > Steroidobacterales > Steroidobacteraceae > JADZCS01. Next base: position 2,455 of record JADZCS010000152.1, read on the forward strand.
CCATCGCGGCCTGCCGGCCGATCTCGGGATCGGCGCCCGCGCCGAGGCCCTTGGTCTGGTTGCTGCCGATCTGCAGCGTCGTCCGCACCTTGGAGTGCTTCAGCGCCTGCGCATCGGTGTTGATGCAGATGAAGTCGACACCCTCAATGCCGCAGTTGGCCATGTGCGAGACGGCATTGCCGCCGCCGCCGCCAACGCCCAGCACCTTGATGACGGCGCTCTGGCTGTATGCGTCCATCAGTTCAAACATGTTTCCGCTCCTTCGATCCTGTTACCCGATATCAACGGCCGCCCCTGCAGGCGGCCGCACCTGCAATCAGAAGTAGCCCTGGAACCAGGACTTCATTCTTTCCATGACCGTCTTCATGCCGTCGCCGACCGGCCGCACCGTGACCTGCCCGATGTTCGCGCGCCCGTAGAGCAGCAGGCCGACGCCCGTCGCGTGGATGGGGTTGCGCGCGACCTCGCCGAGGCCGGTCGCGCCCGTCGGCACGCCCAGGCGCACCGGCACGTGGAAGATCTCCTCGGCGAGCTCGACGGCGCCTTCCATCTTGGCGCTGCCGCCGGTCAGCACCACGCCCGCCGCGATCGCTTCCTCGAAACCGGAGCGCCGCAGCTCGTCGTGCACGAGCTTGAACAGCTCCTCGTAGCGCGGCTCGACGATCTCGGCGAGCGTCTGCCGCGCCAGGCGGCGCGCGGGGCGGTCGCCCACGCTCGGCACCTCGATGGTCTCGTCGGGGTTGGCCAGCTGCGACAGCGCGCAGGCGTAGCGGATCTTGATCTCCTCGGCGTACGGCGACGGCGTGCGCATGGAGACGGCGATGTCGTTGGTCACCTGGTCGCCGGCGATGGGGATCACGGCCGTGTGGCGGATCGCGCCGTTGGTGAACACCGCGATGTCGGTGGTGCCGCCGCCGACGTCGATCAGGCAGACGCCGAGGTCCTTCTCGTCGTCGGTCAGGACGGCAAAGCTGGATGCCAGCTGCTCGAGCACGATGTCCTCGACCTCGAGGCCGCAGCGCTGCACGCACTTGACGACGTTCTGCGCCGCGCTGTCCGCGCCGGTGACGATGTGCACGCGCGCCTCGAGGCGCACGCCCGACATGCCGATCGGCTCGCGGATGCCCTCCTGGCCGTCGATGACGAATTCCTGCGGCAGCACGTGCAGGATCTTCTGGTCGGCGGGGATCGCGACTGCCTGCGCCGCGTCCATCACGCGCGCGACGTCGCCCGCGGTGACTTCCTTGTCCTTGATCGCGACGATGCCGTGCGAGTTGAGGCTCTTGACGTGACTGCCCGAGATGCCGGCGAAGACCGAGCGGATCTCCACGCCGGCCATGAGCTCGGCTTCCTCGACCGCGCGCTGGATCGACTGCACCGTCGAGTCGATGTTGACCACCACGCCCTTGCGCAGGCCGCGCGAGGGATGGGAGCCGAGCCCGATGAGTTCGAGCGTGCCGTCCGCCCGCACTTCGCCGACCAGCGCCACGACCTTCGACGTGCCGACGTCGAGGCCGACGATGATGTTCCTGTCCGACCGCTTAGGCATCGGTGTCTGGTTCCCCGTTCGTTACGTCGATGGCGACCGGCGTCGCGCCGGAGCGCACGGGCTCCGCGTTGCCGCGCCAACCGACTGAAAAGCCGTTTGAATAGCGCATGTCGACGTAGCTGACGTCGGTAGCGCGCCCTGCGATGACCTGTGCGGCGACGCGCAGGAAGCGTTCCATGCGTTCGTCCACCTCGCGCCGGCCGAGCCGGACGATCACGCCGTTCGACAGCGCCATCTGCCAGGCGCCGCGTTCGTCGAGCGAGAGCGCGGTCAGCCGCAGGCCCTGCTCGAGCAGCCGGCCCTGGGTGGCCAGGTAGCGCTGCGCGACCGCCGCCTCGGAGCCGACGGGCCCGTCGAGCCGCGGCAGCTCGGGCGGCACGTGCTGCGCGCCGGTCATGAACAGCTCGCCGCGCGTGTTGAGCAGGCCGTCGTCGCCCCAGCGTGCCGCAGGGATCTGCTCGACCACCTGGACGTAGAGTCCGTCGGGCCAGCGCCGCTGCACGCGCGCGCGATCGACCCACACGAGCCGCTCGATCGAGCCGCGCAGCGCGTCGAGGTCGGCCGTCACGAAGCCGCCCGCCAGCCCGGCGCGCACCGCCTGCTCGACCTCCACCGGCGAGACGCGCTGGTAGGGCGCGTCGACGATCACGCGGTTCAGCGGCTGGTCCATGCCGGCCGCGAGCAGGGCCGCGAGCGCCGCCACCGCGAGCACGCCCGAGGCGCCGCGGCCCGCGCGGCGCCAGTCGATGGGCGGCAGCGCGAAGCGCGGCCCCTCGGGCTTCTTGCGTCGGTTCTGCTTGCGGAACAGTGCCAGCACAGTTGGTTTCCGTAATCCCTTGGTTTCAGGCCGGTTCGCGCGCGAAGCTGGTCTCGAGGATCCGCCAGCACAGTTCGTCGAAGTCGATGCCGACCGCGCGCGCGGCCATCGGCACCAGGCTGTGGTCGGTCATGCCGGGAACGGTGTTGATCTCGAGCAGCATCGGCACGCCGTCGTCGCCGATCATGAAATCGACGCGCCCCCAGCCCTGCGCACCGACGGCGCGGAACGTGTCCAGCGCCGCCTGGGCCAGCCTGGCCTCCTCGCGCGGCTCGAGGCCGCAGGGAATGTGGTAACGGGTGTCGTCGGCGAAGTACTTGGCCTGGTAGTCGTAGAACGTGCGCGGCGTCTCGATGCGGATCGCCGGCAGCGCCTCGCCCTGCAGCACGCCGACCGTGAATTCCCTGCCCTGGATCCAGCTCTCGGCGATCACCACGGGGTCCATCACCGACGCGGCGCGCCAGGCATCGACGAGGTCCTCGGCGCGCTCGACCTTGGAGAGGCCCACCGACGATCCCTGCGTCGCCGGCTTCATGGCCAGCGGCAGGCCCAGCCGCGGCACCAGCTGGCCGAGCTCGTCGGCAGAGCGGACGTGCACGAACGGCGGCGTCGCAACGCCATGGGCGGCTGCCAGCAGCTTGGTGCGCAGCTTGTCCATGCCCAGCGCCGAACCGAGCACGCCGCTGCCGGTGTACGGCAGGCCGAGCCATTCGAGCGCGCCCTGCATGGCGCCATCCTCGCCGCCCGGCCCGTGCAGCGCGATGAACACGCGGCTGAATCCACCCTCGGCCAGCGCATGCAGGGACTGGCCCTGCGGATCGAAGCCCTCGGCGTCGATGCCGCGGCGGCGCAGCGCGGCCAGCGCGGCGCGCCCGCTCAGCAGCGAGATCTCGCGCTCGGCGGAATCGCCACCGTGCAGCACGGCCACGCGTCCGAAGGCGGCGGCGGCATCGGCACGGCGGAATTCCACGCCGGTCGTCCTGAGTCCACTCATGCAGTCTCTCCCACGACGCGAACCTCGGTGTGCAGGCGGACGCCGTGCACGCGCTCGACCGTGTCGCGCACGTGCAGCACGAGCGCCTCCAGGTCGGCAGCCCGGGCCGCGCCGGTGTTGATGATGAAATTGGCGTGCTTCGTCGACACCATGGCGTCGCCGATGCGGAAGCCCTTGAGTCCGGCGGCCTCGATCAGGCGCGCGGCGTGATCGCCGGGCGGGTTGACGAACACGGAGCCGCAGCTCCATTCGCCGACCGGCTGCTTCGCATGGCGCTCTTCCAGCAGCCTGCGGATCGTGTCGGTGCCGGCGTCCGCGATGCGTTCGAAGCCGAAGGTGGCTGACAGGAACCATTCGCCCGGCACGGGCGGCGTGACCGACCGGTAGGCGTAGCGATACTCGGCAGCGGCACGCCTGCGCACCACGCCCGCGCGGTCGATGACCTCGACCTCGATCACGTGCGGCCAGGTCGCGCCACCCCAGGCGCCGGCATTCATGGCGAGCGCCCCGCCGACGGTGCCGGGAATTCCCGCGAAGAACTCGGCCGGGCCGAGGCCCCACTTCGCGCACTGGCGGCCGACGCGTGCGCAGGGCACGCCGGCCTCGGCACGCACGTGCGTCTCGGACACGCGGTCCATCGAGTTGAGCGAGCCGTGCAGGCAGATGACGACGCCACGGATGCCGCCGTCGCGCACCAGCAGGTTGCTGCCCAGGCCCACCCAGGTCACCGGCACGTCGGCCGGAAGGTGGCTCAGGAATGCCGAGAGGTCGGCGAGGTCACGCGGCGTGAACCAGACATCCGCCGGCCCGCCGGCGTGCCAGGAGGTGTGGCGCGACATCGGCTCGTCGCGCAGGATCCGCGACTCGAACGACGCCGGTACGAGGATGCCCGTCATGCCTTGCCCCCGACGGCGAGCTGCGCCGGCAGCGCGTGCGCGACGGCGCCGATGTGGCCGGCACCCATCACGAGCACGACGTCGCCGTCGCGGATCACGTCGTCCAGCGCGCGCGCGAGTCCGTCTGCGCGCTCGACGAACACGGGCTCGACCTTGCCGCGCGAGCGCACCGCCCGGCACACGGCGCGGCCGTCGGCGCCCGGGATCGGCGCCTCGCCTGCGGCATAGACCTCGGTCACCAGCAGAGCATCGGCCGCCGACAGCACGCGCGCAAAGTCGTCGATCAGGTCGCGCGTGCGCGTGTAGCGGTGCGGCTGGAAGGCGAGCACCAGGCGCCGGCCAGGCCAGCCCTGGCGGATCGCGTCGAGCGTCGCCGCGACTTCCGTCGGGTGGTGGCCGTAGTCGTCGACGATGGAGATCCGCCCGTGGCGCGTCTCGACGTCGCCGATGCGCTCGAGGCGCCGGCCGATGCCCTGGAAGCCGGCGAGCGCGCGCTGGATCGCCTCGTCGTCGACCTCGAGCTCGGTCGCGACGGCGATGGCGGCCAGCGCGTTCAGGACGTTGTGCGTGCCCGGGAGGTTGAGGCAGATCGCGAGCGGCTCCGCCTGGCCCGGGCGCAGCACGTCGAAGCGCGACTGGAGTCCGGCCCGGACCACGTTGACCGCGCGCACGTCGGCGCCCTCGCCGAGTCCGTAGGTCACGATGGGGCGGCCGACTTTCGGCAGGATGTCACGCACGTGGGCGTCGTCGCTGCACAGCACGGCCAGCCCGTAGAACGGCAGGTTGTGCAGGAACTCGACGAAGCTGTGCTTCAGGCGTTCGAAGCTGCCCTCGTGGGTG
>JADZCS010000153.1 GCA_020851435.1 Gammaproteobacteria bacterium
GATCATCACGCCGTTCATGCGGTTGACCGTGACGCTGCCGGTCATGCCCAGCAACCGCGGCTTCACGAGGTGCTCGAAACGCTCGGCCAGGCGAACCATGGTCGCGAACGCATGCTGGACGGCGTCGCCGGACAACGCGTGGTCGAGCAGCCGCGCGGGCAGCCAGGGAACGCTGTTGAGTGTGACCGCGACGCCGATCAGCAGCAGCGGCGTGCCGAGGATCACGCTGATCATCGGCACCGGCACGGGAATCACGAAGGGAATCGACAGCAGCGCGCCGAGCACCAGGATGCCCTGCTCGCCGACCAGCTCGAGCAGCTCGCGCAGCGTGACCGTGTGGCCGCGCACCGAAGCGGCCGTGGCCCTGAAGGCCTCGGACAGCCGCGTCTCCGGGTTCCGCCACTTGACGCCCGTCACGCTGCCCCGCGCATGGCCTGCTGCCAGCCGAACTCGGCGACCGCCTCGACGTGGGCTGCGTACTCGCGCGCCTGCGCGCTGGCCGCCGTACCGCGGATCACGCGGCCGCGGATGCCGTGCAGGATACCGGCCAGGCGGAAGGCGCAGAACGCCACGTAGTAGTCGAGGTCGGGGATACCCTCGCGGCCTGTGCGTGCGCAGTACTGCGCGACGTAGGCGGCCTCGTCGGGGATGCCCTGTGCAGCGAGATCGCTGCCCGCGAGGCTGCGGACCACGAGCGAGGGCATGCGGTACATGAGCAGGTGATAGGCGAAGTCCGCGAGCGGGTGGCCCAGCGTCGACAGCTCCCAGTCGAGTACCGCGATGATTCGTGGCTCGACCGGGTGGAACATCAGGTTGTCGCAGCGGTAGTCGCCGTGCACCAGCGCCGCCTCGTCGCCGGCCGGCACGTTCGCTGCCAGCCAGTCGATGAGCCGGTCCAGCTGCGCGACGCGCCCGGCCTCCACGTCGGAGTGATACTGCTTCGTCCAGCGCGCGAGCTGGCGGCTGATGTAGTCGGCGGGCTTGCCGTAGTCGCCGAGGCCGATCGCGACGGGATCGACGCAGTGCAGGCTCGCGATCGTCTCGTTCATGGATGCGAAGCACGACGCACGCTCTTCGCGCGACAGGCCGGGGAAGGACGGATCCCAGAACACGCGGCCGTCGACGAACGCGGACACGTAGAACCAGGAGCCGATGACCGCATCGTCCGTGCACAGCGCCAGCGGCGGCGCCACCGGCACGCGGGTGTGTTCGTGCAGCGCGCGCGTCACGCGGTATTCGCGGTCTACGGCATGCGCCGAGGCGAGCAGCTGGCCCGGCGGCTTGCGCCTCAGCACGTAGCGCTCGCCCGGCGTCGTCACGAGGTAGGTGGGATTCGACTGGCCGCCCTTGAACTGCCGCAGCTGCAGCGGACCGGCGAAGCCCGGCACCTGGGCCTGCATCCAGTCGGCGAGCGCGCCGGCGTCGACTTCCATGCCGCGGCGGACTTCGGTCGTCGAGGCGTCGGCGCTCACGGCGCGGCCCTCATGCGCAGCGTCACGGCAATGTCCTCGCGCACGCGGATCGCGCCCATCGCCACGCTGAACGGCACGAGCCCCAGTTGCGCGTGGGTCACGATGAAGTGCGACTCGATGTCGAAACCCGCGCCGGACCCGCGGACCGTGACGGGCACGAGCAGCTCGTGCGCGACACCCTTGACCCACAGCCGCAGCGGCAGCTGGAACTCGCCGCCCGCGCGCGAGGCCAGGTCGCCCTCGGCCACGATCGAGGGGTAGGTGGCTGCATCGAGCAAGCCAGGCCCCAGCATGTTGCGACGGGTGCCGCCGCGATCGGTCTCAGAGACAGTCGCGGAAAAATCGGCCCCAGCCGTCGCGCGCAGCGCCGCATCGTCCACCACCAGGGAATCGACCGGCAGCTCGACGCGGAATCGGCCGGCACCCTGCGTATCCGACAGCTCGACCCATCCGGACAACGCCGTGCTGGACACGATGTGGTTGTGGCCCAGGCGTTGCAGCGTACCGTCGCGATAGACCTGCAGCACGAGCTGGCCATCGGCAAGCGTCAGACGCTGCGCAGCGGGCGCAGCGGGCACGGCCGGCACGGCGGGGGTCGCCGCGCGCTCCGGGGCTTGCAGCGGCGCGCAGGCAGAGAGCAGCACACCCGCCAGGGCGAGCGCTGTCAGTGCTGTGCGGGGAAAGGCCTGCCGGCGATGCCTGTCATCCATCGCGCAATGTTATCACCGGGCTCAGGCCGGATAGACGCGCACGAATTCCTGGAACAGGATCGGCATGTCCTCGGCCGGCTCGCGGCCCAGCGCGCCCAGCACCGCGGTCCAGTACGGCCAGTGCAGCTTGCGCCAGGCCTCGAGGTCGCGCATCACCTTGCCCTCGTGATCGACGTGGCGCTGGCCGATCTCGCTGTAGGGCACGATCTCCGTCGCGGTGATGCGGATGACCATTTCGGGCACGTCGGCGTGATCGACGACGATGTAGTGATCGCCCGGCACCGGCCTCTGCTCGGGCTGCGCGTCGAATTCCCAGTCGACCGCGAAGGTGCCGGTCTTCTCGCCGTTGCGGATCACGTTGAGCACCATGCGCGAGAGCTGCTCCTGGCGGCCGAAACCACGCACTTTGTAGCGCGTGACGCCAGCGAGTGCCGGCACCGCGGCGCGGGCCTGTTCCCAGAAAGTCCCGATCGGATCGCTCATGTGTGCCTGCGCCTTCCTGAAATGGCTGCACCGACGCGGCTGCGCAGGCGCTGGAACAAGGATAGATGATCGATGAACGGCGTGCCCGCGAGATGGTCCATCTCGTCAGCTCATGCGCTCGGCGATGCGCCGCGCCTGCCGGCGCAGCAGGGTGCCGAAGCCCGCCCTGTCATAGAACTGGTCCAGGCCCTCGAGGTCCGGAACGCGGCGTTCCAGGGCTTCGGGCGCCACTTCCATCGGCAGGTCGCAGGCGATCCGCGTCAGGCTGCGCGCCAGGAAGGCCGCGTCGCGGTGCTCGGCCAGCAGCGCCGCCGCGCGCGCCGCGCCGCGCATGGGCAGCGCGGGAACCTCGTCCAGGCGCGCATAGAGGTCGTCGAGGGATTCGAAGTGGCCCAGCAGCGCCGCGGCCGCCTTGGGGCCGATGCCCGGCACGCCCGGGATGTTGTCGACCGCGTCGCCGGTCAGCGCCAGGTAGTCAGCGATGCGCTCGGGCCGCACGCCGAACCGGCCCTCGATGTCGCCGTAGGCGAGCCGCAGGTCGCCGGCGTAGTCCCAGAAGTGGTCGCCCTCGGCGATCAGCTGGGCCAGGTCCTTGTCGCGCGTGATCAGCACCGAGCACAGGCCGTGGCCGCGCATGCGCTTGGCGAGCGCGCCGATGAGGTCGTCGGCCTCGTATTCCTCGCTGGCGAAGTCGGCGACGCCCAGCAGCACCGTGAGTTCGCGGCACAATTCGAACTGGTGCTGCAGGTCCGGCGGCGCCGGCTCGCGATTGGCCTTGTAGGCCGGATAGAGCCGGTTGCGGAAGCCGGAGGCGAGGCTGGTATCGAAGGCCGCCGCCGCGTGCACGGGACTCGCGCGCTCGAGCAGGTCGCCCAGGAAGCGCGCGTAGCCATACAGCGCGTTGACGGCCTGCCCGTCGCGCCCGGCCATGTCCGGCGCCACCGAGTAATAGGCGCGGAAGATGAAGTAGCTGGCGTCGACGAGGTGCAGCACGTAGCGCTACTGCCGCCACTGCTGGATGCGGGCGTGCAGCGGGCTCTGCCGCGGGAAGTGGGCCAGCAGGTACTGCATCTGGTCGGCGAGAACGCGCCGGCCCTTCAGGTAGATGTATTCCGCATAGGTCGGCGTGAACGGCACGGCGATCAGCTGCATGCCGGCCTGCTCGGGCGTGCACGAGGCCTTGGCGTTGTTGCAGCGGCGGCAGGCCGTCACGACGTTGTTCCAGGTGTCGCGGCCGCCGCGGCACAGCGGCCGGACGTGGTCGCGCGAGAGTTCCGTGTGCGGGAAGCGGTTGCCGCAATACATGCACAGGTGCGCGTCGCGGCGGAACAGGGTCTCGTTGTTGAGCGGCGGCACGTAGTCGCCGCGCACGCTGCCCGGGTCGAACGAGCGGCCCCGCGTGGCGAGCATGGAGCTGACCTCGACCCGGGTCTGCAGCCCCGACCGCGCATTGGTGCCGCCGCGCAGCGAGTACAGCGGCGTGCCGAAGCAGTACGCGACCTGGCCTAGGCAGTGCAGCCGCACGGCCTCGCGGTAGTCGAGCCACTCCAGCGGCATGCCCGATGCGTCGGTGCGCAGCACCTGCTGCGACAGTCTCGCGGACAGCGTGGGCGCAAGCGGGGCCGCGGACGCATCGGCGCCCGGGAAGGCTGCGTGGACGGTCGGCGAGGGCCTGGGCTTCAAGCGATGCTTCACCTGCGCGATATCGCTGTCGATATAACATACGGGAGGGATATGCTGTGTTCAATGCGCACAACGATCACCGACCGCCCGGCATCCGCTGCGACAGCGCGACGGGTCCTTGCGGCCTCGGCGCTGGCGCTGCTCGCCGCGCTGGCGACAGCTGGTGCCGCGCAGGCCAGCCAGGAACCAGCGCCCACCGCCGCCGGTTTCCTGGCCAGGACATCGCCGCAGCACCTGCGCGTGGCGACCTGGAACGTGGGCGCCAACACCATCTTCTCCACCATGGGCCCCGCCGGTTCGCGCGCCGCCAGCTTCGGCCGGGTCATGCTCGCGGTCGACCCGGACGTACTGTGCATCAACGAGATCTACCCGCCCTACGCCGGCGAGGGCCTGGGCCGGCTGCTCGACGCGGCGCTGCCGCTGGGCAGGGATCGCCGCTGGCTGGTGTTCGGCCAGCCCGACAACTACATCGCCTCGCGCTTCCCGCTCAGCGACACGGTCTACCAGTCCGACCTCTATCCCAACAGCCGCCAACGCGGCCACGCCGTGGCCCGCGTCCTGCTGCCGCGCGAGATCGGCAGCGGCAAGCTCGACGTGGTCTGCACGCACATGCAGTCGCAGGGCGGTGAAGCCAACCAGGCGGCGCGGCTGCAACATGCCGGGCGCCTCGTGTCCCTGCTGCGCGAGCGGCACGACGGCGAATCCGTGCCGCTGGTGATCATGGGCGACCTCAACGCCTATGCCGACGACGGCCCGCGCCAGCTGGAGGTCCTGCGCGGCGCCACGGAGCCGCCGCTGACCGACGCCCTGCCCGCGCACAAC
>JADZCS010000154.1 GCA_020851435.1 Gammaproteobacteria bacterium
CGGAGATCTGGTACGTCAACCCGCAGGTCGAGAACCCGCACCTCATCTACCCGGGCGATGAACTGCTGCTGGTCTACATCGACGGCAAGCCGCGCATCATGCTGGAACGCGGCGCCGATGGCTCGGGTGGCGTGGGCCGGCTGTCGCCGCGCGTACGCTCGACGCCGCTGGACGCCTCGGCCGTCACGATTCCCTACGACCTGTTCGCCGCCTTCATGAGGCGACCGACCGTGCTCGCGAAGGAACAGGTCGACAACGCGCCGTACATCGTGCGGACGCGCGAAGACCACCTGATCGCCGCCGAAGGCAACGACGCCTACGTGCGCAGGCTCAAGAATGCCGAGCTCGACGCCCGCTACGACGTCTTCCGCGTCGGCGACAAGATCGTCGATCCGGACGACGGCGACGTGCTGGGCTACGTCGGCATATTCACCGCCGCAGGCAAGGTCACGCGCCTCGGCGATCCGGCAACGCTGCGCCTGACCGAATCCGCGCTCGAGACGCTCGACGGCAACATCCTGCTGCCCACCGTCGTCACGATCAACCCGGACGTGGTCGCCCGCGTGCCCACCCAGCCGATCGACGGCCGCATCATCGAGGTGGCCGACGCCGCCATGATCATCGGCCAGTACCAGGTGATCGCGATCAACCGTGGCAAGCGCGACGGTCTCGAGACCGGGCACATCCTGGGCATCTGGCAGGTCGGGCAGAAGGTCAGCGACGAGGTCAAGGGCGGCAAGGTCCGCCTGCCCGACGAGCGCGCCGGCCTGTTCGTCACTTTCAAGGTCTACGACCGCATGAGCTACGGGCTCGTGCTGCGGGCGACCTCGGAGTTCCACGCGGGCGACGCCGTCAGGAACCCCTGAACCGCGAGTTTCCGGCCGAACTGGCCAGTTAAGCAGGTACGCCGGCCCCCGTGGCCGGCGTATCGTTTTCGGCGCATGCAAGACTCCGCCGAACTGCTCGCCTGGCTGGCCCTCATCCGCATCCCGGGCCTGGACGCGCGCCGCGCCTCGGCAGCCGTGCGGCGCCACGGCGGCGCCGCGGCCCTGCTGGCCGCCCAGCCCACTGCGCTCGACGAGGATGGCCTTCCCCCCTCCACGCTCGCGGCCCTGGCCAGGCCGGACCTCGCCGCCGCCGAGCGCGACCTCGCCTGGCTCGAGCGGGACGACTGCCGCCTGCTCACCTGCGCCGATCCGGGCTATCCCCTGCAGCTGGCCAGCGTGCCCGGGGCGCCCTGCGCGCTGTTCGTGCGCGGCGACGTGGCCGTGCTGGACCGGCCCCAGGTCGCCATCGTCGGCAGCCGCCAACCCACGGGCGCCGGCCGCAGTCACGCGGCCCGCTTCGCCACCGAGCTCGCCCGCGCGGGCCTGGCGATCACCAGCGGCCTGGCCCTGGGCATCGACGCCTGCGCCCACCGAGCCGCGCTGGAGGCCGGGGGCGCCACGGTCGCCGTGTGCGGCACCGGCCTGGACAGGGTCTACCCGCCCGAACACCTCGATCTCGCCCTGGCCATCGCCGCGCAGGGCGCCGTGGTCTCGGAATTCCCGCCGGGCACCCCGCCCCTGGCCTACAACTTCCCGCGGCGGAACCGCATCCTGGCCGGCCTGTCGCTGGGGGTGCTGGTGGTCGAGGCCGCGGAACGCTCGGGCTCGCTGATCACCGCGCGGCTGGCCGCCGAGATGTCGCGCGAAGTCTTCGCGGTGCCCGGCCCCATCGACAGCCCCCTGTCCCGCGGCTGCCACCGGCTGCTCCGGGAAGGCGCGCAGCTGGTCGAGACGCCGCGCGAGCTGGTCGCGGGCCTGGATTTCGCGCCGCTGGCCCAGCCCGCGCCCGATCGCGCGCAACCCACTGTCGATACAGGGTTTTTCGGCAACGCGTTGGACACACGCTATGAAATGCTGTTGAATGCGCTGGGCTTCGGGCCAGCGAACATCGACTCCTTGGTCGACCGTACGGGTCTCCCGGCCCCCGCCGTCGCCTCCATGCTGCTCATCCTCGAGCTCGGGGGCGATATCGAATCCCTCGCCGGCGGGCGCTATTGCCGGGTACCCCGGAGGTCGACATGAAGGAAAGCGTCCTCGACATCCTGATCCACCTGTTCGAGAACTTCCTGGACGCGGAAGACGAACCGGAACCGAGCCGCGAGGCGCTGCGCGAGGAACTCGAGCGCGTCGGCTATGCCGAACGCGACATCGACCGCGCGCTCGAGTGGCTCGAGGGTCTCGCGCCGGCCACAGCGGAGCGGACCGAGGCGACCGTGCGCTCGCTGCGGGTGTACAGCCCCCTCGAGCTCATGCGCCTGGACACCGAGGTGCGCGGCTACCTGCTGCACCTCGAGAACGTCGGCATCCTGTCGGTGGCGCAGCGCGAGCTGGTCATCGACCGGCTGGTGGCGCTCGACGCCGACGACATCGGCATCGAGCAGATGAAGTGGGTGGTCCTCATGGTGCTGTTCAGTCAGCCCGGCCAGGAGGACGCCTTCGAGCGGATGGAGGACCTCGTGTACGACGAACGTCCGGAACTGCTCCATTGAGGCTTGCCGCGGCCCCTCGTCGGGGCTCCGAAGGCAGAGCCGCGGCCGGGTCCGCGGCTTCGTCATTTTCAGAGACTGCAACAATTAAATGAATAACCTCGTCATCGTCGAGTCGCCGGCCAAGGCCAAGACGATCAAGAAATACCTCGGCGCCGACTTCGAGGTGCTGGCCTCCTACGGCCACGTCCGCGACCTCGTCGAGAAGGAAGGCGCCGTCGATCCTGCGAACAACTTCGCGATGAAGTACCAGGTCATCGACAAGAGCAAGCCGAAGGTCGACGCGATCGTGCGCGCCGCGAAGAACGCCGGCGCCCTCTACCTCGCGACCGACCCTGACCGCGAGGGCGAGGCGATTTCCTGGCACCTGACCGAGATCCTGCGCGAGCGCGGCGTGCTCGAGGGCAAGGAACTGCACCGCGTCCGCTTCTACGAGATCACCAAGAACGCGATCCGCGAGGCGGTCGAGTCGCCCGACACGCTCAACGACAACCTCGTCGACGCGCAGCAGGCGCGGCGCGCGCTCGACTACCTGGTCGGCTTCAACCTCTCGCCGCTGCTGTGGAAGAAGATCAAGCCGGGCCTGTCGGCGGGCCGCGTGCAGAGCGTGGCGCTGCGGCTGATCTGCGAGCGCGAAGACGAAATCACGCGCTTCATCAAGCAGGAATACTGGACGGTCGAGGCTGACGCGACGCGCGCGAAGTCGCGCATCCCGGCGCGCCTCATCGAGTACCGCGGCACGAAGTTCGAGGCCGACGCGCAGAAGAACCGCTTCAGCGTCACCAACGAGGCCGACGCGCTGGAAGTCGAGCGCACGCTCGCGACCGCGGCCGGCGGCAAGCTCGTCGTCGACCGCATCGAGAAGAGCCAGAAGCGCCGCCGCGCGGCGCCGCCGTTCACCACCTCCACCGTGCAGCAGGAGGCCGCGCGCAAGCTCGGCTTCACCGCGCGCCGCACCATGCAGGCCGCGCAGAAGCTCTACGAGGCCGGCTTCATCACCTACATGCGTACCGACTCGGTGCAGCTCTCGCGCGATGCGCTGGGCGACATCCGCGGCACCATCAAGGCGCTGTACGGCGACAAGGCGCTGCCGGAGACGCCGAACTTCTACCAGACGCGCGCCCAGGCCAATGCCCAGGAAGCGCACGAGGCCATCCGCCCGACCTCCGCCGCGCGCACGCCGGCCGAGGCGCGCCGCGAGATCGACGACGAGGACCAGGCGCGCCTGTACGACCTGGTCTGGAAGCGCTCGATGGCCAGCCAGATGACGCCCGCCGTGTTCGACACGGTCGCCGTCGACCTCGTGCCCGGCGCGCGCGGCGCGACGGGCGCGGCACGCCACGTGCTGCGCGCCAGCGGCCAGACGCTGGTCGAGCCCGGCTTCCTCGCCGTGTACCGCGAGGACCACGACGAGGACGAGACCGACGTCGAGAGCGAGGACGAGCAGCGCCTGCCCGTGCTCGCGGTCGACGACATCCTCACGCTCGACAAGATCCGTCCCGAGCAGCACTTCACGCAGCCGCCGCCGCGCTACACCGAGGCCAGCCTCGTGAAGTCGCTCGAGAGCCACGGCATCGGCCGCCCCTCGACCTACGCGTCGATCATCGACACGCTGCGCTACCGCAAGTACGTCGAGATGGCGGGCAAGGCCTTCGTGCCGACCGACATCGGCAAGATCGTCGCGAAGTTCCTCGTGAAGTACTTCACGACCTACGTGGACTACGACTTCACCGCGCGCATGGAAGACGTGCTCGACGAGATCTCGAACGGCAGCAAGGACTGGCGCCCGGAGCTGGAGCGCTTCTGGACGCCGTTCAAGAGCCGCTGCGTCGAGATCGAGAAGGGCGTTAGCCGCGAGGAAGTCGCGGAATCGCGCGAACTCGGCCGCGACCCGGTCACGGGCAAGCCGATCACCGTGCGCATGGGCCAGTACGGCCCGTTCGTACAGCAGGGCACGAAGGACGACGAGGAAAAGCCGCGCTTCGCCAGCCTGATGCCTGGCCAGAAGATGGACGACGTCACGCTCGAGGATGCGTTCAAGCTGCTGTCGCTGCCGCGCTCGCTGGGCAAGTCGGCGGACGGCAAGGCCGTCAGCGTCGGCCGCGGCCAGTTCGGCCCCTACGTGAAGTACGGCGACAAGTTCGTTTCGATCAAGGACGACGACCCGTTCACGATCACGCTCGAGCGCGCGCTGGAGCTGGTGGTCGCCAAGCAGGCAGCGGATGCGGCGCGCGTGATCGTCGACTTCGGCGAGGACGTCGGCATCCGCGTGCTCATGGGCCAGTGGGGACCCTACGTCACCGACGGCGTGAAGAATGCCAAGGCGCCCAAGCCCGGCATTCCCAAGGATGCGGACGAGACCACCAAGCTCACGCTGTGGCGCCAGGCCGCCGCCGCGCTGAAGCTCGAGGAATGCCGCGAGCTGCTGGCCGCAGCGCCCGTGCGCCCGGCCAAGGGCGGCTGGGGCCGCGGCCGGTTCGGCGCGAAGAAGAAGGCTGCGGCGGCCGCCAAGGCGGCACCCGTGAAGGAAGCCGCGCCCAAGAAGACCGCCGCCGCGAAGAAAAAGGCTGCGCCAAAGAAGGCGGCCGCGAAGAAGGCCGTCAAGAAGACAGTGAAAAAGAAGGCCGCGAACACGGAAGCCTGACCATGAGCGAAGCGACCGACGGCACCGTGGACCGCGGCGCCGTGAAGGCCTACCTGCAGGGCCTGCAGAAGCGCATCACCGCGACGCTGGAGCAGCAGGACGGCAAGGCCAGGTTCCGCGGCGATCGCTGGGACAGGCCGGAAGGCGGCGGCGGCGAGAGCCGCGTGCTCGAGGACGGCGCGCTGCTCGAGAAGGGCGGCGTGGGCTTCTCGCACGTGATGGGACCGCGCATGCCGGCATCCGCCACGCAGGCGCGGCCCGAGCTCGCCGGTGCCTCGTTCGAGGCCATGGGCGTGTCGCTGGTGTTCCACCCGCTGAACCCCTACGTGCCGACCACGCACATGAACGTGCGCTTCTTCGTCGCCGACCCGCCGGGCGGCAAGCCCGTGTGGTGGTTCGGTGGCGGCTTCGACCTCACGCCCTATTACCCCTTCGAGGACGACGTACGCGAGTGGCACGCCGCGACACGCAGCATCTGCGCGCCCTTCGGCGCCGATGTGTACCCTCGCTACAAGGACTGGTGCGACCGCTACTTCAACCTGCCCCACCGCGGCGAGACGCGCGGAGTCGGCGGCCTGTTCTACGACGACCTCAACGAGTGGGGCTTCGAACGCTGCTTCGCGTTCATGCGCGCGGTGGGCGACGGGTTCCTGGGCACCTACCTGCCCATCGTCGAGCGGCGCCGCGACACGCCCTGGGGCGAGCGCGAGCGCGACTTCCAGCTCTACCGCCGCGGCCGCTACGTCGAGTTCAACCTCGTGTACGACCGCGGCACGATCTTCGGCCTGCAGTCGAACGGCAGGACCGAGTCGATCCTGATGTCGCTGCCGCCGCTGGTCACCTGGAAGTACGACTGGAAGCCGGAACCCGGCTCGCCCGAGGCGCGCCTCTACAGCGACTTCCTGCGGCCACGCGACTGGCTGGGGGCCTGAGCCGATGATGGGCGGCGAACTGCTGCCCTGGCAGGTCGCGCTGCACCAGCGCTGCCGGCGTCCCGTCGCCACGCCGCTGCTGGTCGCGGCCAACGTCCTGTTGTTCATCGTCATGGGCTTCGCCGGCGCGGGCATCCTGACGCCCGACCCGTCGGTACACATCGCGTTCGGGTCCGGCTACGGACCCCTGACGCTGGGCGGCGAGCCCTGGCGGCTGCTGACCGCGACCTTCATCCACTTCGGCCTGCTGCACCTGCTGTTCAACATGTGGGCGCTGCGCGACCTCGGCCGGCTCGTCGAAAAGCTGTACGGCACCACGGGCTTCCTGCTGCTGTACTTCTTCGCCGGCATCTCGGGCAGCCTCGCGAGCCTGACCTGGAACCCGGCCGTCAACGGCGCCGGGGCGTCCGGCGCGATCTTCGGCGTGATGGGCGCGCTGCTGGCCTTCGTGCTGCGGCCGGGCCTGGGCCTGCCGCGCGTGGTGGTGCTGGCGCTGCGCCGCGACGCGTTCGTGTTCACCGGCCTGTCGCTGGCGATGGGCCTGTTCGTCGCCGGCATCGACAACGCCGCCCACCTCGGCGGCCTCGTCGCGGGCAGCACGATGGGCTGGCTGCTGGCGCGCCCGCTGGATCCCGAAGTCGGCAAGCGCGGCAGCACAGCGAGGCTGGCGGCAGGGCTGCTGCTCGCCACGGCCGTGCTGGGGCCAGGGGTGTGGCTGGTCGACAACCCGCCGCCGCGCGTGGCGGCCGAGAGCCAGTTCCTGCGCGACATCGACTGGCTCGCGAC
The DNA here is from genome assembly GCA_020851435.1 of Gammaproteobacteria bacterium. Classification (GTDB taxonomy): domain Bacteria; phylum Pseudomonadota; class Gammaproteobacteria; order Steroidobacterales; family Steroidobacteraceae; genus JADZCS01. The sequence goes on from JADZCS010000154.1 coordinate 6,896, forward strand.
GCGCGACCAGGAAGTCGTCTCCGGCCTGAGTGAGCTCGCCAAACTGGGCCGCAGCGGCAGCATCGACGCAACGCAGTTCTCGCAGCGCGTGGCCACCGAACTCGTGCCGCGTTGGCGCGAAGCCCACGAGCGCATGCTCGCGCACCCGCTGCCGGCCGGCTCGCGCTACGCGCCGCTGCAGGCCGCCACCATCGACTACGTGGAGGCGCGCGCCGGAATGCTGCAACTGCTGGCCACGCCCTTCGACGCCGGCGACCCCGCCATGCGCGCGCGCCTGGACAGGCAGAATGCGGCCGTCGAGGCCGCCGCCGCCGCTGTGGAGAAGGTCCGCAAGCACTGAGCCCCGCGCCGCCTGCTAGCATGCGGGCCATGAACTACCGCCACGCCTTCCACGCCGGCAACTTCGCCGACATCCTCAAGCACCTCGCGCTGCTCGCCGCGCTGGAGGCGCTCACGCGCAAGGACTCGGCGCTGTTCTTCCTCGACACGCACGCGGGCCGCGGTCGCTACGACCTGCGCTGCCGCGAGGCCCTCAAGACGGGCGAGGCTGCCGCCGGCATCGGGCGGCTCGTCGCAGCGGCGTCGCTGCCGCCGCTGGCCCAGCGATTCCTGACGCTGCTGCGTGGCTTCGACCCGGCCAATGCCGATGACATCGTCACTTATCCCGGCTCGCCCTTGCTGGCAGCCGCCGTGATGCGGCCCCAGGACCGCGCCGCACTGTGCGAACTGGAGCGCGAGGAAGCCGAAGCGCTGCGCTCGGAGCTGCGTGGCGACCGTCGTTTCGGCGTGCACTGCCGCGACGGCTACGAGGCGCTGGGCGGCCTGCTGCCGCCGCGCGAGAAGCGCGGACTGGTGCTGGTGGATCCGCCCTACGAGGAACAGGAGAAGGAACTGCTCAAGGTGGCCGACGCACTGGTCGCCGCGCAGCAGCTGTGGCCCACCGGCGTGTTCACGGCCTGGTACCCGATCAAGTTGCCGGGCGCGACCCGACGCTTCCACGAACGCCTGCGCACGGCCGGCGCCAGCAAGGTGCTGGTCGCCGAGCTGTGCGTGCACGCCGACGACACGCGCATCGGCCTGAACGGCTCGGGCATGGTGTTCCTCAACCCGCCGTGGCAGCTGGACGAAGTGCTCGCGGCGACACTGCCGGCGGTGCAGCGCGCCATGCAGCCCTCGGGCGAGGGGCGCACGCGCGTGGACTGGCTGGAGCGCAAGTCATGAACAGTTTCGTCACCGAAGTAGCGGCCTTCCTGCTGCTGGCCTTCCCGGCGCTTTTTTCCATCATCAACCCGCTGGGAGGAGCGTTCATCTTCCTGGCGGCCACCCGGGGCATGTCGCCGGCCGTCCGCAACCGCCTGGCACGCAAGGTAGCGACGTACAGCTTCTTCCTGCTGGTCGGCTCGATGCTGGCCGGAGCGTTCGTGCTCCGGTTCTTCGGGATCTCCGTTCCGGTGCTGCGCGTGGCAGGCGGCATCGTGATCGCGCTGTCGGCCTGGAAGATGCTCGATGCCAGCGAGGACACCGGGGAGCGGGACGCCGCCGTCGAGGAGGCGAACAAGCGCGACGCCGACCACATGGCCTTCTACCCGCTGACGATGCCGGTCACCACGGGGCCGGGCACGATCTCGGTCGCCATCGCGCTGGGCATCGGCGAGACGGCTGACAGGGACCCGGTCATGTTCGGCGTCGAGGTACTGCTGGCGACCGGACTCATTTCGCTGCTGATCTACGCCCTTTACAGGTCGTCGAGCCAGATGTCGCGGGCCGTCGGCACGACGGGCACGACGATCATCGCGCGGCTCTCGTCTTTCCTGCTGTTCTGCATCGGCATCCAGGTGCTGTGGTCCGGTGTGGCCGAACTCATTGCGAGCCTGCCTGCCCGTTAGTCCGATCGCCGCCCCTGTGAGGCGTACATGCCCACGAAGACGGCGACAATCACGGCCATGTAGAACTGCCCGATGACCGCCTCGATGACCGCGATCATCCGCGCCAGGTCGCTCGCGGGCAGGATGTCACCGTAGCCGACCGAGGCCATGGTGATCAGGCTGTAATAGACCATGTCGCTCTGCAGCCCCTGCGGCGTGCGCTGGTCCAGCGGCACGGGCAGGTTGAAGCTGTCCGGCGCCCAGGCGAGGACGATCAGGTAGACCTGCGCGAAGACGAAAGCAATGAGCAGGTAGGAGGCCACGGTGGCAAAAATGCCGTCGGCGGTGAGCCGACGGCTGCGAAAGACGAACGTCAGGAATCCGACCACACACGCGACGAACACCGGCACCAGCGACAGCATGGTGGCGACGCGGGCCCCCTCGAGCAGGTCGGGGGGCAGGGGCATGAGTGTGATCGCCGATGCCAGCAGCGACAGCACCCACAATCCCAGCACCACGAAGCGGAGCACGCGCCAGCCCGGATTCGCCCACAGCGTGACGAGCAGGGAATTCAGCAGCAGCGCCTCCAGCATCAGCTGGACGATCCAACGGTGCTCGATCTGCGGAGACAGCAGCATCCACAGGCCGATGCACGCGGCCAGCTGCAGGAACCGCCACTCCGGCAGCGACTGCTGCACCTGCGGCGGTCCTACTCGGACTTGGCCGGCGCTTCCGTCGCCACAGGCTGCTCGACCGTCACCGACGTGCGCGCAAC
>JADZCS010000155.1 GCA_020851435.1 Gammaproteobacteria bacterium
CTGGCCGCGCCGAGAGCCTCTTCGAGATCGCCGGGTTCCAGCACCTGCTTCTGCTGCTGGGTGTGATTGGCCCAGACGCCAGCCAGGCAATCGGCCTGTAGTTCGAGTCGAATCGAAGCTGCGTTTGCCTCAAGCTCGGACTGCCGCTCACGCGCCGCGTGAACCTTGCCGGAGATGCCGAGCAGGTTCTGGACGTGGTGACCGACCTCGTGGGCGATGACGTAGGCCTGGGCGAAATCGCCGGGCGCGCCGAGCCGGTCACGCAGCTCCTGGTAGAAGACCAGGTCGATGTAGACCTTCCGGTCGCCCGGGCAATAGAACGGGCCCATCGCGGCCTCGCCCATGCCGCAGGCTGTGTCGGCCGCGCCGCTGAACAGCACCAGGGTGGGTGGCTCGTAGGGAGTTCCGGCCGCCGCGAACAGCGCGGTCCAGGTGTCCTCGGTGTCGGCCAGCACCACCGCAACGTACTGGCGCAGTTCGGCTTCGGCCGCCGACTCCTGGTAGGGGGCAGTCTCGCCGGACGGTTGTCCAGCGGGGCCCTGCGCCGCCTGCTGGAGCACCGCGGTGGGATCGCCACCCATGAAATAGACGATCAGCGCCACCACGATCGTGGCGATTCCGCCACCGACCATCCGGCCACGACCCTGGCCCCGACGATCCTCGATGTTCTGGCTTTGCCGCCGTCCATCCCAGCGCATATCCGGTTCTCCGTTGCTCTGCCATTCTAGTCGCATCGCCCTGGAGCCTGCTGTGCGCCGCCGTACACGCTCCCCGCCGGACTGCAATGCCGGTAGCCGCAATTGTGGTGTTCAGTCACCACAGGCACTCTTGATCATCAGGTCGGCAGTCGAGCGATAATGAGCAAGATCGATTCCGTTCCCCTCGAGCAGTCCCGCCTGTTAGCCAGGGACGTGCTGGATGGCCTGGCGGCGCATGTCTGCGTCCTGGACCAACGCGGCATGGTCATCACCGTGAACCGGGCGTGGCGCGAGTTCCAGCGGGCGAGCGGAGGCGCCGAGTCCGTGCTCAACGAGGGCAGCAGTTACCTGGCCGCCTGTGAAAACGCCGCCAATTCCAACGAACAGGACGCAGGCGACGCGCGTGAGTTCCTGTCCCTGCTGTGGGAGGTGCTGGCCGGGCAGCGCGAGTACTTCGAACGGGAATACCGCTGCGACCTGCCGGCGGGAAGACGCTGGTTCGTCGCCCGCGTCTCGCGCATCGCAGGCAGCAACCCGATCCGCGTCGTGGTCGCGCATGACGACGTGACGGCCCTCAAGCTGACCCATGAGGCGCTCGAGGCGCGCGAGCGGAAACTCGCCGAGAGCGAGCGCCGGTTTTCCGCGTTCCTGAACACCTTGCCGGCTGCGGCCTTCATCAAGGACCAGGACGGCGTGACGGTTTTCGCCAATGTCTACATGGAGAGGATGCTGGGCGTCTCGGGCTGGGCCGGCAGGTCGACGCGCGAACTCTTTCCGCCCGATATCGCGGAGCAGATGCTCGAGGATGACCGCCGCTGTATCGAGGCCGGCTTCCTGCTGAGCGAGGAAACAGTCCCGTGCACGGACGGCGTGCTGCGCCATTTCGAGACCTACAAGTTCCGGATTCCCCGCGAGGGCGAGCCTCCGCTGCTCGGCGGGATCGCGCTGGACATCACCGAGCGCAGGGCGATGCAGGAAGGACTGCACATGACGCGCTTCAGCGTCGAGGCGGCCTCCGACGCGATCTTCTGGATAACGCGCGACGGCAGGATCGTCGACGTCAACGCCGCGGCCTGCTGCATGCTGGGCTACTCGCGCGCGGAGCTGCTGTCGATGCCGGTCGGCGACCTCGACGACGAATCCGCGGATTCCGCATGGGCCGCGGGCCTGGACGAACTGCGTTGCAAGGGCACCATCCGCGTGGAGACGGTCCAGCGCCGCAAGGACGGGGAACTGATCCCCGTCGAGGTCGTGTCCAACTACGTGCGCTTCGGCGACGACGAGCGCAACTGCGCCATCGTGCGCGACATCGCCGAGCGCCGGCGCTTCGAGGAGCAGATCCGCCAACTGGCGTTCTACGACCCGCTGACCGGCCTGCCGAACCGGCGTCTGCTGGATGACCGGCTGCACGCCGCGCTCAGCACCAGTCGGCGCAAGGCTTGCTACGGCGCAGCCCTGTTCCTGGACCTGGATGCGTTCAAGCCCCTCAACGACACGCATGGCCACCACGCCGGGGACCTGCTGCTGATCGAGGTCGCGCGACGCCTGAAGGACGCCGTGCGCGAAATGGACACCGTGGCGCGCCTGGGCGGGGATGAGTTCGTGGTGGTGCTGGGCGAGTTGAGCGAACTACACCCGGAGGCTACGGCACAGGTGCGCAGGGTCGCCGAGAAAATCCACGACGCGGTAGCCGAACCCTACCTCCTGGCTGTCCAGGGCGCGGGCTCGCCCGCGGTGACGGTCGAGTATTCCTGCACCACGAGCATCGGGGTGGCGATGTTCGGTGCCCGCGAGGGCAGTGGGGATGAAGTCCTCAGGCGTGCGGACGCTGCGCTGTACGAAGCCAAGGCCCTGGGCCGGAACAGGGTCCGGTACGTCGAGGCCTCGCGCTGATCAGCCCTTCGAGCCCTTGGCCGTGAAGTCGACCGCGAGGCCGTCATCCGAGAACTGGTACAACCAGACGCCAAGCTTGAATCGCAGTGGAGACCAAAGCGTAAGGACAATCCAGCCGAGTAATTTCGCGGCGGTGCTTTGGCGTCGGGCTCCGGGCTAGCGCGACAGATTGAGGTGTTCGGACGCCGTGCGGTGACCTAGGCACCCGCTGCATCATGGTTGGTGGCATCAGGATGGCATTAGGCGATCGATGACCGCCGGGCAATGGCCGCCGTTAGCCGCGTAAGTTGAGCTTATCGAGAGATAGCTTACGGAAGATTCCGAGCACATGGTTTACACAATACGGCATTTGGGGAGCACCCCGATGCCCTGGAACGAGTGTAAGCCAATGGATGAACGCCTCCGCTTCATA
>JADZCS010000156.1 GCA_020851435.1 Gammaproteobacteria bacterium
AGGAAACCGACGCGCAGTACGACGCGCTGGCGACCGCCGTCGAGACCGAGGTCAACACGATCATCGCGAACTGCAAGCTGCCCAAGGATGCAGACGCGAACCTCCACTTCGTGATCGCCGACCTGCTGCAGGGCGTGAACTGGATGCGCGGCAAGGATGCAGACCGCGTCCGCCACGATGGCGCCGAGCGGATCCACGGCGCGCTGCGCGCCTACGCGAAGAACTTCGACGATCCGACCTGGGCCGCCGCCGAGCCCATGAAGCACTGAGGCGGATCAGCACATGGCAGCACCGGGCAACTCTGCCCGGCGGATCCTGTTCGCGAGCCTGATCGGCACCACCATCGAGTTCTTCGATTTCTACATCTACGCCACCGCAGCGGTGCTGGTGTTCCCGAAGCTGTTCTTTCCGGCCGGTGACCCCACCGCCGCCACGCTGCAGTCGCTCGCCACCTTCGCGCTCGCGTTCTTTGCGCGGCCGGTCGGCTCCGCGCTGTTCGGACACTTCGGCGACCGCGTGGGCCGCAAGGCCACGCTGGTGGCGGCGCTGCTGACCATGGGCATTTCGACGGTGGTCATCGGCCTGCTGCCGTCCTACGCGTCGATCGGCATGCTGGCGCCGCTGCTGCTGTGCCTGTGCCGATTCGGCCAGGGCCTGGGCCTGGGTGGTGAGTGGGGCGGCGCGGTCCTGCTGGCCACGGAAAACGCGCCCCCGGGCCGGCGCGCCTGGTACGGCATGTTTCCGCAGCTCGGCGCACCCATCGGCTTCGTCTGCTCGACGGGCGTGTTCCTGCTGCTCACCGAGTTCCTGGACGAGGCACAGTTCATCGAGTGGGGCTGGCGCATCCCGTTCCTGGCGAGCGCGCTGCTGGTGTTCGTCGGGCTCTACGTGCGCCTGCGCCTGACCGAGACGCCGGCATTCCAGCGCGCCCTGAAGAACAACGAGCGCGTGGCGGTGCCGATGCTGTCGGTGATCACGCAGCATCCGCGCATGCTGGTACTCGGCACCTTCGCAGCCACCGCGACCTTCGTGATCTTCTACCTCATGACGGTGTTCACGCTGAGCTGGGGCACGACCGCGCTGGGCTATTCGCGGCAGGACTTCCTGATGCTGCAGATGGTCGGCGTGCTGTTCTTCGGGCTCATGATCCCGGTATCGGCCACGATCGCGGGACGGATCGGGGCGCGCGCCATGATCGCGTGGGCGACGGCGGGCATCATCCTGTTCGGCCTCGGCTTCGGGCCCCTGTTCGGACAGGGCAGCGTACTCGCCGTGGCGGCCTCGCTGTCGCTGGGCCTGGGCCTCATGGGCCTGACCTACGGCCCCATCGGCACGGGACTCAGCGAACTGTTCCCGACCGCCGTGCGCTACACCGGCGCATCGCTGACCTTCAACCTCGCGGGCATCGTCGGCGCGTCGCTCGCACCGTACATCGCGACCTGGCTGGCGACGCATTACGGCATCGCGTACGTCGGTTACTACCTCAGCGCGGCAGGCGTCGTCACGCTGGTGGCGACGCTGCTGCTGCCAAAGATCCCCGCGGACGACCTAGCGGACTAGCCCCGTCGCCCAGGAAGCAAACGCCAGCCAGGCCGGCGTGCCCGACACCATCAGGCGCAAGGGCTGCGAGACGATGATGGCGAGGCCTCCCCATAGCGTCGCGGGATGCAGCCGGCCGCGCGTTGCGAAATCGCGGATGGCGATCGCCACGATGAACAGGTCGGCCACGCCGTAGAACACCACCGGCCCGCCGCCCGCCAGGCCCGGCCAGCGCGCGAACGCCGCGCCGAGCAGGGTGATGCTGGCGAGGAGCATCCAGCGCTTGTGGGCCTGGGCATCGCGGCGCCCGCGGACGGCCAGGCCCACGAAGATCGCGAACAGCAGCATGTCGAACAGCGGCACGACCAGGAACTGCAGCGGCGGAATGGGCATGCTGGTGAAACCGGTCGGCCTTGCTGCGGCGACCAGCGCGCCGTAGCTGCCGATCGCCACCATCGCGCCGGCCAGCACCGCCCCCCACATGCCCATGCGGCGATGGACATCCGCGCGCCCACCTGCGATCAGCGATGCCTGCACCACCAGCAGCACGCACCAGGCAGCGAACATGGCGCCGTGCACGTAGAAGATCGGCTCAGAGGGCGATGGCCAGTCCGGGAACAGCGGCCTCAGGAAGAAGCTGCGGGCAAAGCCGACGTACGCCGCGATGAAGATCGCGACCGCCATCCCCGTGAAGAACAGCCTCTCGCCGGACCAGCGAACGCGACCGAGGGTCTGCGTGGCCATGTTCAACACCTCCTTGTGCATGAACGCAGCCCGAGGCTAGCACGATCAGGTATCGTCCCGCCCATGGACACCCAGCCTCGCGACATCCAGCTCGCCATCAGCTTCACGACCCACCGCGACGGCCAGCTCGTGGAACGGGGGCGCGAGCGCGCGGCCTACGATTTCAACGACGACGGCACGATCACCTACCGTGCGACGAGCACAAGCTTCACGCCGAAGGTGACGCGCGACGTCGTCTACACGCTCGACGGCCAGTTCCATCCGCTGGATGCCTACGTGCGCCTGCAGGTCGAGGGCCAGCACGAGGGATCCGGCTGGTTCCGTTTCGAGGAGGGCCGGGTCACGGCCGAGACCTGGAACGCCCGCGACGGCCGCGCCACGGAGTCGATGAGCCTTGCGGGGCGGCCGCGGGCCTTCCTGGCCCACCCGGTGACCTCCGACGCGCTGGTCTGCGCGGCCTTCGACCACACGCTCCCGGCTTCCCGGCAGCGGCCGCCGGGCATCTTCGATTCGTCCCGGGATCCCTACGGCCGCACGGGGCCTGCCCTGGCCTCGAGCCAGGTCGACATCGAGTTCGTGGGCGAGACCCGGCTGGAGACGCCGGCAGGCGAGTTCGCCGCCGACCACTACCGGCTGTACCTGGACCCCGCCGACCGCGAGCCGCTGGAAGAGATCTGGTGCCTGGCCGGCACCTTCGTGTTCCTTAAGGCCTATGCGGCGGGCGCCTTCCAGACCCATTACGAGCTGACGGACTGGCGCCAGGCCGGACGGTAATCGAGCCCGCCCGGCCGGGCTCGGCTAGAATCGCGCCCCCTCCCCGCGCGGTCGCCCTGCGCCAGCTCCCGGAACGCCATGCTCTCCACGACCAATCTCGCCATCCAGTTCGACGCCAAGCCGCTGTTCGAGAACGTCACCGTCAAGTTCTCGGACGGCAACCGTTACGGCCTGATCGGCGCCAACGGCGCGGGCAAGTCCACGCTTATGAAGATCCTGGGCGGCGACCTCGAGCCAAGTGCGGGCGAGGTGACGCTGCAGGCGGGCATGCGCCTGGGCAAGCTGAACCAGAACCAGTTCGGCTACGAGGACGAGCGCGTGCTGGACGTGGTGATGCAGGGTCACATGGAAATGTGGAAGGCGATGCAGGAGCGCGACCGCATCTACGCCAACCCGGACTCGACCGACGCCGACTACATGCGCGCCGCCGAGCTCGAGGGCAAGTTCGCGGAGTACGGCGGCTACACCTCCGAGGCCCGTGCCGGCAGCGTGCTCATCGATGCCGGCATCGAGGAATGGCGCCACAACCTGACCATGCGCGAGATACCGCCGGGCCTCAAGCTGCGCGTGCTGCTGGCACAGGCGCTGTTTTCGCGGCCGGATGTGCTGCTGCTGGACGAGCCGACCAACAACCTCGACATCCACTCCATCGGCTGGCTGGAGGAGTCGCTCAACAACTACGACGCGACGATGATCATCATCAGCCACGATCGTCACTTCCTGAACCAGGTCTGCACACACATCGCCGACCTGGACTTCCGGCAGCTCAAGGTCTATCCCGGCAACTACGACGACTTCATGCTCGCCTCGATCCAGGCGCGTGAGCGCGTCGAGTCCGCCAACGCCAAGGCCAAGGACCGCATCTCGGACCTGCAGGAATTCGTGCGGCGCTTCTCGGCGAACGCCTCCAAGGCGCGGCAGGCCACGTCGCGCAAGAAGCAGCTCGAGAAGATCAAGATCGAGGAGATCAAGCCCTCCTCCCGCCAGAACCCCTATATCCGCTTCGAACAGGCCAAGAAGCTCTACCGCTCGGCCGTGAGCGTCGAAAAGCTGTCGTTCCGCTACCCCGGGACCGACACGGACGTGTTCTCGAACCTCAACTTCAACATCGAGGCCGAGCAGCGCGTCGCCATCATCGGCCCCAACGGCATCGGCAAGACCACGCTGATGCGCGTGCTGGCGGGCGAACTGCACCCGACCCATGGCCACGTCAGCTGGGTGGAGAACGCCCAGCCCGGCTACATGCCGCAGGACCCCCAGGCCGAGTTCGAGGAAAAGGTGGACCTGTTCAGCTGGATGTCGACCTGGACCGGCAAGGCCGACGACGACCTGATCGTGCGCGCCACGCTGGGCCGCCTGCTGTTCTCCGGCGACGACGTCAAGAAGTCCGTCAAGGTGCTGTCGGGCGGCGAGAAGGGCCGGATGATCTACGGCAAGCTGATCCTCACCAAGCCCAACGTGATGCTCATGGACGAGCCGACCAACCACATGGACATGGAGACGATCGAGTCACTGCAGATCGGCCTGGAGAAGTATCCCGGCACGCTGATCTTCGTGTCGCACGACCGCGAGTTCGTGAGCGGGCTGGCGACGCGCGTGATCGAGTTGAAGCCCGACGGAACCGTCGTCGACTTCCGGGGCACCTACGACGAGTACCTCGAGGCCTACGGCCTCAAGGCCTGACGCCGGCCGGGAGGCTGCCTGGACTCAGGCAGCAGCCCCGATCGCCGGCGCCGCCGCCGGCGCGCTGTTGCGGATCAGGTAGTCGAAGGCAGTCAGCGCCGCCGTCGAGCCCGCACCCATCGCGATGATGATCTGCTTGTAGGGCACGGTCGTGGCGTCGCCGGCTGCGAACACGCCGGGCAGGGACGTGTGGCCGCGGTCGTCGATGACGATCTCGCCGCGCGGTGACAGTTCCACCGTGCCCTTGAGCCACTCGGTGTTGGGCAGCAGGCCGATCTGCACGAAGATGCCCTCGAGCTCGATGTGGTTCATCGCGCCGCTGTTGCGGTCCTGCCAGTCCAGGCCGGTGACCTTCTGGCCGTCGCCCTTGACCTCGGTGGACAGGGCGCTGACGTGAATGGTGACATTCGGCAGGCTGCGCAGTTTGCGCTGCAGAACCTCGTCGGCGCGCAGCTTGCTGTCGAACTCGAGCAGCGTGACATGGCTCACGATGCCGGCCAGGTCGATTGCCGCCTCGACCCCGGAATTGCCGCCGCCGATCACGGCGACGCGCTTGCCCTTGAACAGCGGGCCGTCGCAGTGCGGGCAGTAGGCCACGCCGCGGTTCTTGTACTGGTCCTCGCCCGGCACGTTCATGTTGCGCCAGCGGGCACCCGTGGACAGCACCACCGTGCGCGACCTGAGGCTCGCGCCGCTGGTCAGCTGCACTTCGATGAGGCCGCCCGGCTCGGTCGCCGGGATGAGCTTCTCGGCGCGCTGCAGGTTCATGACGTCGACGTCGTACTCACGCACGTGCTGCTCGAGCGCGGCGGCAAGCTTCGGGCCCTCGGTCTCCTTGACGGAGATGAAGTTCTCGATGCCCATGGTGTCGAGTACCTGCCCGCCGAAGCGCTCGGCGGCGACGCCCGTGCGGATGCCCTTGCGCGCTGCGTAGATCGCGGCGGCGGCGCCGGCCGGACCACCGCCGATGACCAGCACGTCGAAGGCATCCTTGGTCTTGATCTTCGCGGCCGCGCGCGCGGCGGCGCCGGTGTCGATCTTGGCGAGGATCTGACCGAGTTCCATGCGGCCCTGGCCGAACAGCTGGCCGTTGAGGAACACGCTGGGCACGGCCATGACCTTGCGTGCCTCGACCTCGTCCTGGAACAGCGCGCCGTCGATGGCGACGTGGCGGACGCGCGGGTTGAGAACGCTCATGAGGTTGAGCGCCTGGACCACGTCCGGGCAGTTCTGGCAGGACAGCGAAAAATAGGTCTCGAAGTGGAAGTCGCCCTCGAGCTCACGCACCTGCTCGATGAGGTCGGCGTCGACCTTCGGCGGATAGCCGCCGACCTGCAGCAGCGCCAGCACCAGCGAGGTGAACTCGTGGCCCATCGGGATGCCCGCGAAGCGCACCGAAATATCGGTGCCGGGGCGAACGATCGCGAACGACGGCCTGCGGGCGTCGTCGTCGCGGCGGGAAACCGTGATCTTGTCCGACAGCGTCGCGATCTCCGCGAGCAACTCGTCGAGCTCGCGCGACTTCTCGCCATCGTCCAGGGAGGCCACGAGCTCGATCGGCAGGACCAGCCGCTCGAGGTAGGCCTTGAGCTGAGTCTTGAGGGTGGGATCGAGCATGGCGGGTCTCCGTCAAATCGCAGGCGACAAAAAGGCCCGGCACTGCCGCCCAGGGGCAGCGGCAGCGCGGGCCAGGGGGGACTTAGATCTTGCCGACCAGGTCCAGCGACGGGGCCAGGGTCTTGGCGCCTTCCTGCCACTTGGCAGGGCAGACCTCGCCCGGGTGCGAAGCGACGTACTGCGCGGCCTTGACCTTGCGCAGCAGCTCGCTGGCATCGCGGCCGATGCCGCCGGCCGTGACTTCGACGATCTGGATCTTGCCCTGCGGATCGACGACGAAGGTGCCGCGATCGGCCAGGCCAACGCCCTCGATCAGCACTTCGAAGTTGCGGCAGATGGCGTGCGTCGGGTCGCCGACCAGCGGGTACTGGATCTTGCGGATGGTGTCCGAAGTGTCGTGCCAGGCCTTGTGGGTGAAGTGGGTGTCGGTCGACACGCCGTAGATCTCCACGCCCAGCTTCTGGAACTCGGCGTAGTTGTCGGCCAGGTCGCCCAGCTCGGTCGGGCAGACGAAGGTGAAGTCGGCCGGGTAGAAGAAGAACACCGACCACTTGCCCTTGACGGTGGCCTCGGTGACTTCCACGAACTTGCCCTGGTGGTAGGCAGTCGCCTTGAACGGCTTGATCTCGGTGTTGATCTGCGACATTTGCGGTATTCCTCGTCAGTTGTCAGGGGATGGTCTGGAGCGATGGCGTGCACTCTAGTGCCCGGCCGGCTATCCGTACAATCGATTGGTTATATCAGCACGATAGCCCCTGCCTATGACAACGCGTATCCGGGGCATCCGTAGCCCTGGCGATGGCGCCCGCCCCCGGCTGTGCCAGACTCAGCCAGCGTCCCGTCCCAGGAAGGGTCGTCATGGCCCCAGTGTCACGTCCGCAGGACTGGCTGGCTGCGCCGCTGGCGGCGCTGCAGGCGAGCCTCGGCTCGGGATTGGACGGCCTGTCATCGGACGAGGCCGCCGCCCGCCTCTCCCGCCACGGCCCGAACACGCTGCGGCCCGAGCCCTCTGGCGCGGTCGGCCGCCTGTTGTTGCGACAGCTGGCTGATCCGCTGGTCCTGATCCTGCTCGGTGCCGCGGTCCTCTCCGGCCTGATGCGCGACTTCGGCGACACGATCATCATCGTGGCCGTCGTCGTGGTCTCCGCGGCCCTCGGGTTCGTGCAGGAGTACCGGTCGTCACGCGCCGTCGAAAGGCTGCGTGACCGCATGGCCTTGCGCTGCCGCGTCACGCGTGGCGGCTCGGATCGCGAGTTACCGGCCCAGGAACTGGTGCCGGGCGACGTCGTGCAGCTGCGCGCGGGCAGCCTGGTACCGGCCGACGGCCGCCTGCTGGCGGCCCGCGACCTGCACGTCAACGAGGCCGCCCTGACCGGCGAATCGCTGCCCGCGGCGAAGGATGCGGGCGCCGCTGAGCCCAGGGATCGCGGGCTGTTCATGGGCACCTCGGTGGCGAGCGGCACGGGCGTCCTGCTCGTGGTCGCCACCGGAGCGGCCACCGAGTACGGCGCAATCTCCGCCGCGCTCTCGCAACCTGTGACCGACACCGAATTCGAGCGCGGGCTGCGGCGCTTCGGCGTCATGCTGACCCAGCTGATCCTGGTGCTCGTTATCGCGGTCTTTGCGATCAGCGTCCTGGTCGACCGGCCGGCGCTGGAAGCGCTGATGTTCGCGATCGCGCTGGCGGTCGGCATCTCGCCGGAGCTGCTGCCGGCCATCATCTCGGTGACGCTCGCGCAGGGCGCGCGCGAGATGCTGAAGCACGGCGTGCTGGTCCGCAGGCTCGGCGCCATCGAGAATCTCGGCGCCATGGACGTGCTGTGCTCGGACAAGACCGGCACGCTGACGCAGGGCGCGATCACGCTGGCGGGCGCCATCGATGCGCGGGGCCAGGCCAGCGCGCGCGTGCTGCAACAGGCCGCAGTCAACGCGTGGCTGGAGTCGGGCCTCACGAATCCGCTGGACGACGCGATCAAGACCGCGACCGCCGGCAGCCACGATGCCGTCCGCCAGCTGACCAAGGTCGACGAGATCCCCTACGACTTCGAGCGACGCAGGCTGACCGTGGTCGTGCGCGGCGCCGACGGCCGGCACCAGGTCGTGACGAAGGGCGCGGTCGACGAGACGCTCGCGGTCTGCAGCAGCGAGCGGGATGCCGACGGCTGCAGCATCCTGGACGCCGACCGCAGGGCCGCGATCCAGTCGCTGTGCGACTCGCGATTGTCCAGCGGCTACCGGATGCTGGCCGTGGCCAGCCGGGAGGTCGATCCCCGACCAGCCTACGACAGGGATTGCGAGCGGGACCTGTGCCTCGAGGGCTTCCTGCTGTTCGAGGACCCGCCGAAGCCTGGGGTGGATGTCGTGATCGACGGCCTGCGCCGCCTCGACATCGGTCTCAAGATCATCACCGGCGACCACCACCTCGTCGCACTGCACGCGGCACGCGCGGTGGGAATGGGCGAGCCGACGCTGCTGCTGGGCCGCGACATCGAGGCCCTGGACGATGCCGAGCTCCGGCAGCGGGTCTCCAGCGTGGACCTGTTCGCCGAGATCGACCCGCGCCAGAAGGAACGCGTCGTGCGCGCCCTGCGCGCCGAGGGACACGTGGTCGGCTATCTCGGTGACGGCATCAACGACGCTCCCTCGCTGCGCGCCGCGGACGTGGGCATCTCCGTCGATGGCGCCGTCGACGTGGCGCGCGAGTCGGCCGACTTCGTGCTGCTCGAGCACGACCTCGACGTCCTGCGCCGCGGCGTGGTGCTGGGACGGACCACTTTCGCCAACACGATGAAGTACGTGCTCGCGACCATCAGCGCGAATTTCGGCAACATGCTCTCGATGGCGGCCGCGTCGACGTTCATGCCGTTCCTGCCCCTGCTCGCCAAGCAGATCCTGCTCAACAACCTGTTGTCCGACCTGCCCTCGCTGGCCATCGCCAGGGACCGCGTCGACGACGAATGGATCGAACGGCCGCACCGCTGGCAGGTTCGCGACATCCGCAACTTCATGATCGTGTTCGGGCTGCTGAGCTCCGCGTTCGACCTGCTGACCTTCGCGCTGCTGTACTGGCTGACCAGCGGCGATGTGGAAGCCTTCCGCACTGGCTGGTTCATAGAGTCATTGCTGACCGAGGTCGGCGTGCTGCTGGTGATCCGCACGCGCCTGCGGGCGTGGCGCAGCCGTCCGTCGCCAGGACTGCTGATCGCGACTGCCCTGGTGGCGGCCGGCGCGGTGTTGCTGCCATGGACCGCGTTCGGCGCCTGGTTCGGACTCGTGCACGTGCGGCCGGTCGTGCTGCTGGCCGTTGGGCTGATCGTGCTCGCCTACCTGCTCGCGTCCGAGCTGTCGAAGGGGCCCTTCTATCGCTGGCTCGCGCGGGATACGGCCGGGCAGGGTGGACAACCCCCGGTTGTCTCCCACCCTGCCGATGCGAACCGCCGTCGCCGCTGAATTGATGCGATCCCGCACGCGGGCTATCGTTCGCCTGCCCCTCAGCGCCAGGACACCCCCATGACGGAACTCTATTTCCTGCTCGTGACCCTGCATGTCGTGCTGTTCGCCTACTGGCTGGGTGGCGACTGGGGCGTCTACGTGTGCTCGAAGTACATCGCGCGGCCGGATCTCTCCATGGCGGAACGCAAGAGATTCCTGGACGCGCTGATGATGATCGACATCCTGCCGCGCACGGGCATCGTCCTGCTACCCGTGATCGGCCTGCAGATGGCCCTGCTGCGCGGCACGGTCACGCTGCCATCCTGGGTCGGCAGCGCGAGCCTCGTCGTGGGCGCGGCCTGGCTGGCAGTGATCTGGACAGCTTACGCGAGGCGCGGCACGCCCTTCGGGGCCCGCATGACGTCCATCGACATCGGCTGGCGTGCGGTGCTGATCGTCGTGCTGCTGGCGGCCGGCGGCTGGTCGCTGGCCAACGGCGGTCCGTTCCAGGAACCCTGGGTGGCGATGAAGCTGATCGTCTACGCCGTGCTGCTGGTGGTCGGCCTGTACCTGCGCCTCGCAATCAGGATCTGGATCGAAGGCTTCCGGCGGCTTGCGACCGAAGGGCCGAGCGACGCCATCAACGCACTCTTCATCCAGGGGCGCGAGCGCGCGCGCTGGGCTGCTTACGTTTTCTGGTCGCTGGTGGTGCTGACGGGGTATCTCGGGATTCGCCAGCCTTTCTTCTAGCCGCGCGCGCCGCGAGCGCGAGCCTGCGCACGCGTCGGATGTCGGCGTCGCTGTAAGGGCCGTTGACGCCGGAGATCGCGGCGAGCGTCATGCCGTGCTTGAGCCCCATGCGGTAGATCTCGCGCACGCGCTCCCACTCGATGCTGCGCCCGACGGTGAAGTTCTCGAAGCGCCCTTCCAGCGCCAGGACGATCGTCTCCGCTAGGCAGGCATAGGCGACGCCCTTCGGCAGGCCGATGTTCTTCATCGACACCTTGCCCGGCAGCAGGATTTCGCCGGACTCGATCACCAGCACGTCCGGGCGCTTCGCGACTTCGGAAGGCGGCAGGTCGAGGGGCCGGGCGACGTCGGTGATCACGCAGCCGGGCTTGACCTTCGTGATGTCGAGGATCTTCTTGCCCGCGCCGGAAGTGGCGGTGACGATCATGTCCATATCCGCGACGCCGCGATCGGCGCGCGACGACAGGTGCAGCTTCGCGTCCGGCGTCTCCTTGAGGATGGAGCCCTTGAGCGCCAGCAGCTTCGCGGTCTCGGGCGAGACCAGGTGCACTTCCTCGGCCACCATGGCCAGCATGCGCGCGCACACCGAGCCGATCGAGCCGGTGGCGCCTATGACCATGGCCTTGAACTTCGGGCTGCCCCCGCCTTTCGGCTTGGCCACGAGCCCCAGTCGCAGCATCGCGTCGTGGGCAGCCCACAGCGCGCCGGAGGCGCTGTAACTGTTGCCGGTGGTGATGGGCAGCGGCGCGCGGCGCGCGACCGTGAGGCCGGCGTCGCCGACCACCTTGGTGAACGCGCCCAGGCCCATGATCTGTGCGCCGAGCCGCTTGGCCATCCGGGCCGCATCGAGCAGGCGCCGGTAGGTGAACTCCGGGCTGCGGCTCATGATTTCCTTCGGCGTGCCGCCGACGGAGATCAGCCAGCCTTCCGCCTCGACCCCGGTCGGCGACTTGATGCCGCTGACCTTCGAGTACACGAACGGCGGCGCATAGGCCATCGCCTTCTCGACCGCGTCCATGAACATGGGTGGCGAGACCCGCGAGAGCATCTCGATGGGCGCGACCTGCTTGAAGTATTCCTGCGACAGGGGATGGATGACGAAGGCGAAGCGGTTCACGCGCTTGAAGCCGCAGGGATACAGGATGCGCGGCTCGAGCTTGAGCTTCGAGATGATCTCGAGGTAGTCGTCCTCGAGGAGTTCGCCCGGCGGCTTGCGCGTCGCGGCGATGATCATCGCATCCAGGAGGCTCGGGCCCACGACGCGGCCGAACAACTCCGGCGCACCGTCGACCACCATGTTGACACCCTTCTGCTTCAGGCGCGCGAGGCGGCTGTCGCTGACGGTGGAGGTGATGATGGTCTTGCCGGCCAGGTCCTCGGCGTCGAAGCGGTCCAGCTCGTGCACCGCGGCCACGATGACCGTCGCGTCCTGCATGGCCTTGCGCAGTACGAAGTGCGCCCAGTCCTTGCCCGGGCCGCTGGCGACCAGCGCATCCGGCACCCAGTCGAGCGCGTAGTGGGCGCCCGTCGTGTAGAGCTCGAGGCTCTCCAGCGAGGTGAGCAGCTTGGGCACGGCCATCTGCAGCAGCGGGTCCGCAAACTCGAGGTTCTGCGTGTATTCCGCCA
>JADZCS010000157.1 GCA_020851435.1 Gammaproteobacteria bacterium
CACGTGCAGTCGGGTTACCTGTTCCACTATGCCTTCGCGATGATCATCGGGCTGTCGGCGTTGCTCGCCTGGCTGCTCCTCAAGGGCTGATCATGCTGAACCGAACCTTCCTGAACGGCCTGCAAGGGGTGCGCCATGGTTGATGGCCTGCCGCTGCTGAGCCTGCTCGTCTGGCTGCCGATCGCCGGTGGCGTGGCCCTGCTCGCGGTCGGCGAGTCGCGCATCGCGCTCGGCCGCTGGCTCGCGCTCGCGGTGTCGCTCGCCACGTTCGCGCTCAGCGTCCCGCTGTACACCCAGTGGGACTTCGCCGCCCCGGGCATGCAGTTCGTCGAGAACGTGCCGTGGATCGGCGCGCTCGACGCCTGGTACCACCTGGGCGTGGACGGCATCGCCATGCCGCTGGTCATGCTCACGACGTTCATCACGCCGCTGGTGGTGATCTCGGCCTGGACGGTGATCGAGAAGAAGCCCGCGCAATACTTCGCCGCCTTCCTGATCATGGAAGGGCTGATGATCGGCGTGTTCGCGGCCTGCGATGCGCTGCTGTTCTACGTGTTCTGGGAAGCGATGCTGATCCCGATGTTCATCATCATCGGCATCTGGGGCGGCAAGCGGCGCGTCTACGCGACGGTCAAGTTCTTCCTGTACACCTTCCTCGGCTCGGTGTTCATGCTGATCGCGCTGATCTACATGTACCTGCAGAGCGGGAGCTATGAGATCGCCGCGTTCCAGCGCCTGCCGCTGGGCATGACGGAGCAGTTGCTGATCTTCCTGGCGTTCTTCGCGGCCTTCGCCGTCAAGATCCCTATGTGGCCGGTGCACACCTGGTTGCCGGACGCCCACGTCGAGGCGCCCACGGGCGGCTCGGTGGTGCTGGCCGCGATCATGCTGAAGATGGGCGGCTACGGCTTCCTGCGCTTCAGCCTGCCGATCACGCCCGACGCCAGCCGCGAGCTCGACTGGCTGGTCATCGGCCTGTCGCTGGTCGCCGTGGTCTACATCGGCCTCGTCGCGCTGGTCCAGCAGGACATGAAGAAGCTGATCGCGTATTCCTCGATCGCGCACATGGGCTTCGTGACCCTCGGCTGCTTCCTGGCCTTCGGCATCGCCGCCAAGGGCGGCTCGCTGCAGGGCGCGGCCATGGGCATCGACGGTGCGATGGTGCAGATGGTTTCCCACGGCCTCGTCTCCGGCGCCATGTTCCTGTGCGTGGGCGTCATGTACGACAGGCTGCATACCCGCGAGATCTCGGCCTACGGCGGCGTGGTCAACACCATGCCGATCTTCGCCTTCTTCATGGTCCTGTTCGCCATGGCCAATGCCGGCCTGCCGGGCACTTCCGGCTTCGTCGGCGAGTTCCTGGTCATCCTGGCGAGCTTCAAGGCCAAGTTCTGGTACGCCTTCATAGCGGCGACCACGCTGGTCCTCGGCGCGGGCTACACCCTGTGGCTGGTCAAGCGCGTGGTCTGGGGCGAGGTCGGCAACGACGGCGTCGCCTCGCTGAAGGACGTCAATTCGCGCGAATTCCTGGTGCTCGGCGTGCTCGCGGTGGCGGTCATCGCGCTGGGCGTCTGGCCGGCGCCGCTGCTCGAGGTCATGAAGCCGACCGTCGAGCAGCTCGTGCAGCAGATCGTGGCCTCCAAGCTCTGAGCCTGGCGGCGGGGAAAGCACAATGAACCTGGTCCTGGATCCTGCAGAGTTCGCACCGGTCGCCGCCGAGATATTCATGCTCGCGGCCGCCTGCGTGATCCTGATCGTCGATCTCTTCCTCAGCGACCGTACGCGCTGGGTCAGCTATGCGCTGAGCATCCTGGCCCTCGCGGGCGCCGCCTGGCTCACCAGCCAGACCGTACCCGAGGCCCGCACCGTTCTGCTCCACGGCCAGTACGTCGCCGACGCGATGGGCTCGGTGCTCAAGCTGGTGACCTACATCGCCGCGGCGCTGTCGTTCCTGTATTCGCGCGAATACCTGGAGCAGCGCGGCCTGTTCCGCGGCGAGTACTTTGTGCTGAGCCTGCTCGCCGTGCTGGGCATCCAGGTCATGATCTCGGCCAATACGCTGCTGTCCATGTACATGGGCATCGAGATCCTGGCGCTGTCCCTGTATGCGCTGGTCGCCTTCGACCGCGAGTCCGGCGTGGCGGCCGAGTCGGCCATGAAGTACTTCGTGCTCGGCGCGATCGCCTCGGGCACGCTGCTGTACGGTATCTCGATCGTCTACGGCCTGACCGGCAGCCTGGAACTCGGCGCAATTGCGGCTGCCGTCGCGCAGCAGAACGGGGCGCAGTCCATCGGCCTGCTGTTCGGGCTTGCGTTCATCATCGTCGGCATCGGCTTCAAGTTCGGTGCCGTGCCCTTCCACATGTGGCTGCCCGACGTCTACCACGGCGCCCCGACCTCGGTGACGCTGTTCATCGGCTCGGCGCCCAAGATTGCCTCGTTCGCGCTGGCCATGCGCGTGCTGGCCGAGGGCCTCGGCGGCATGGTCGGGGCCTGGCAGGACATGCTGGTGGTGCTCGCGCTGCTGTCGATGGCGCTGGGCAACGTCGTGGCCATCGCCCAGAC
>JADZCS010000158.1 GCA_020851435.1 Gammaproteobacteria bacterium
AGAGGGGTCTGACCCCTCTAATGATTCGCCTCGACCGCCCCGTACTCCCCGAGCACCGCCAGCAACTCCTCGGTCTTGTCCTGCATCAGCGGCGTGCTTCCGCGCGACTCGACGTTCAGCCGCACCAGCGGCTCGGTGTTCGACGAGCGCAGGTTGAAGCGCCACTCCGCGAACTCGACCGACAGCCCGTCGGTGTAGTCGACCGACAGCGCCGCCGGCACATAGCGATTCTTGACCGCCTCGATCGCGGCTTTCTGGTCGCCGAGCCGGCGGTTGATCTCGCCGCTCGCGGGATAGCGCTTCATGCGTTCGCCGACCAGCGCCGACAGCGGCTGGCCGGTGATCGACAGGATCTGCGCGAGCACCAGCCAGGGGATGATGCCGCTGTCGCAGTACGAGAACGCGCGGAAATAGTGATGCGCGCTCATCTCGCCGCCGTACAGGCCGTCGACCTCGCGCATCTTCTGCTTGATGAACGCGTGCCCGGACTTGCACAGCACCGGCACGCCACCCTTCTCCTTGACGATCTCGATGGTGTTCCAGGTCAGGCGCGGGTCGTGGACGATGCGCCCGCCAGGCTCGCGCTCGAGGAACATGCCGGCCAGCAGGCCGACGATGTAGTAACCCTCGATGAACGTGCCCTCTTCGTCGAAGAAGAAGCAGCGGTCGAAGTCGCCGTCGAAGGCGATGCCCAGGTCGGCGTGCGCGGCGCGCACGAGGTCGCTGGTCGCGGCGCGGTTTTCCTCGAGCATCGGGTTGGGAATGCCGTGCGGGAACGTGCCGTCCGGCAGGTGGTTCTGCTTGATGAACTGGAAGGGCAGCGCCGACTCGAGCA
Organism: Gammaproteobacteria bacterium; assembly: GCA_020851435.1. Taxonomy (GTDB): domain Bacteria; phylum Pseudomonadota; class Gammaproteobacteria; order Steroidobacterales; family Steroidobacteraceae; genus JADZCS01. The sequence goes on from JADZCS010000158.1 coordinate 836, forward strand.
GGTCGATCACGAGCCCTGCCCCGCCGTTGCCGGGGTTCGAGACGATCTTGAGCGGCGTGAGCCGCGCGCGATCGACGTAGGACAGCAGGTGCTCGCGATAGCGGGTCGAGATGTCCTCGGCGAACACGGCGCCCTTGTTCGCAACCTCGGCGAACACGCCGGCCTCGGCCAGCTTGCGGATGTCCTGCAGGCCCGTGTCGCCGCTGATCGGCTTCGACAGTTCGCGCACAAACTTCATGCCGTTGTAGTCGGCGGGATTGTGCGAGGCCGTGACCATGATGCCGCCGTCGAGGCCCAGCGCAAACGTGGCGAAATACACGCCTTCCGTGCCGCACAGGCCGATGTCCACGACGTCGACGCCGCCATCCGTGAGGCCACGCCGCAGCGCGCCGGCCAGCTCGGCGCTGGACAGGCGGATGTCGCGACCGACCGCGACGCGCTTCGGCTTGAGCCACTCGGCGTAAGCGCGGCCGATGCGGTAGCTCGACTCGGGATTGAGTTCGCCGGGCACGCGGCCGCGGACGTCGTAGGCCTTGAAGCAGTTCGAAAGATCCATGTCACTTGACCCCGTAAAAGCGCGCGATGCTGTCGACCACGTGCTGCAGCTGTGTTTCCGTGAGGTCCGGGAAGATCGGCAGCGCCAGCGTCTCGCGCGCGGCGCGCGCCGACTCCGGACAGTCCTCGGGCTTGTAGCCGAGGTAGTTGAAGCACTCCTGCATGTGCAGCGGCACGGGGTAGTACACCTCCGCGCCCACGCCGCACTCGCCCAGGTACGCGCGCAGTTCGTCGCGGCGCGGCACGCGGATGATGCACTGGTTGTAGATGTGACGATAGCCCGGCAGCGCGACCGGCGTGGTCACCGTGCCCGCGAGGCCCGCGGCGGCGAATGCGCTGTTGTAATACGCAGCGTTGCGCTGGCGCGCGGCGTGCCAGTCCTCGAGGTGCTTGAGCTTGATCACGAGCACCGCGGCCTGGATCTCGTCGATGCGGAAATTGCCGCCGACCAGCGCGTGGAAGTACTTGGGCTCCATGCCGTGCACGCGCAGCATGCGGAGTTTCGCGGCGAGCGCGTCGTCGTTGGTGGTCACCGCGCCCGCGTCGCCGAAGGCGCCGAGGTTCTTGGTCGGGAAGAACGAGAAGCAGCCGATGTCGCCCAGCGTACCGACGCGCTGGCCGCCGGGGATCGCCGAACCGATCGCCTGCGCGGCGTCCTCGACCACGCGCAGCCCGTGCTTGCGCGCGAGCGCGAGGATCGGCGGCATGTCGGCCGCCTGGCCGTACAGGTGCACGGGCATGATCGCGCGCACGCGGCCGCCGGTGGCCTTGTTGACCAGCACGCCGTCGACGCGCTCGCACTGCGTGTCGAGGAAGTCCGCGAGCAGCTTGACGTCGATGTTGAAGCTGACCGGGTCGATGTCGATCCACACCGGCCGCGCGCCGGTGCGGGCGATCGTGCCGCCGGTCGCGAAGAACGTGTAGGGCGAGGTGATCACCTCGTCGCCCGCGCCGATGTCCAGCGCCATCAGCGCGATCAGCAGCGCGTCCGTGCCCGACGACAGCGCGACCGCGTGCTTCGCGCCGCAGTACGCGGCCATGTCGGCCTCGAGCTCGCGCGTCGAGGCGCCGAGGATGAAGGCCTGCGAGTCGCACACCTTGAGGATCGCCGCGTCGATCTCGGCCTTGAGCGCCTTGTACTGGGGCTTGAGGTCGAGCAGGGGCACGTGGAGCTTGACGGGCGTGGTCATGGATAGTCCTGCGGCCGGGGTCGGCCCTGGGTGAAACCCCGAGTATATAAACATCGGCCACTGGTAACATTCGTGCCAGGCACGATTGTTACCACTCCCTGGGAGTCACCGGCACCCATGAGCGACCCGACCCCCACTGAAGCCACCCGGCCCGCTGCCTGGATCACCGTCGTCGACGAGGCCGCTGCGCAGGCTCGCGAGGGCGTCGAGTACCCGGGATTCGAGGCCTGGATGGTCGCGCGCCTGGCCGCCGAACCGCCGCCGGCTTTCCTGCCGCCCGAAGTCACCGAGGGCGTCGATCCGCGCCGGATCGCCATCGCGCTGGCCCGCGCCCTGTGGCGCGTGATGCCCACCGAATTCAACGACTACCGCGGCCACTCGCTGCCCGAACCGGGCCGCAACGAGCCCTGTTTCTGCGGCTCCGGCAACAAGTACAAGCACTGTTGCGAGCGCCTGTTCCAGGCCGCCGTGAGCGGCGTCAACCCGGAATACGCCTGGGAAGCGATGCTGCCGACCATCCCGCCCGACGTGGTGCCGCGGCTCGTGGCCCAGGGCCGCGTGCCGCTGTGGCCGCTCGGCGAGTACGCCATGGACCTCGCCGAGGACGA
>JADZCS010000159.1 GCA_020851435.1 Gammaproteobacteria bacterium
CGATTCGAGCGAGACGTCGATGCGCCTGCTCGGCTACCTGATCTACGCCGCGGGCTCGATCGGCCTGGTGCTGTGGGGACTGCGCGAGCGCGAGCGCCTGCGCATCAACCTCGGCGTCCTCGGCTTCGCGCTGACCGTGCTGAACTTCTATTTCGGCAGTCTGTTCGACATGCTCGGGCGTTCCCTGGGCCTGATCGGCATGGGCGTGCTGTTCATCGGCGGCGGCTGGCTGCTGGAGCGCGCGCGCCGGCAGCTGGTCGGGCGCATCAGGGAGGGCGCGCCATGACGCCGCTCGTGCGAGGGCTGCTGATCGGCGCCGTGCAGGTTGCGCTGGTCGCGGGCGTGGGCGGCCAGCTGCTGTACGATCGCGCGACGCTGCCGCGGGCGTGGGCCGAAACCGTCGCGTTCGATCCGGTCCTGCCGATCCGTGGCCGCTACGTGGAACTGCGCCTGGCCGTCGCCGTCGACGGCAACGCCGCACTCGCGCAGGGCAGGCCGGGCCAGCGTGAAGCCTGGGTTCGGCTGTACGCCGGCAAGGACCGCCTCGCCGGGCGCCTGCAGCAGCCCTACGTCGACGCGCCGGGCGTGTTCAGGATCACGGAACGCACGACAGCCGCCGGATCACACTGGGTGCTCGATCCACCGGTGCTGTACTTCATCCCCGAACACGCGATCGATCCGTCTGTCCTGCAGCCGGGACAGGTGCTGTGGGCCGAGGTAACGCTGCCGCCGACCGGGCCGCCGCGCCCGATCCGGCTCGAAGTCCGGTAACGGGGCGGCGGGCCGCGGTTCGTCGGCGGCTGCGAATCAGCGCAGCCGCGTGGTGAACGAGAGCTTGACCGTGCGCGGCAGGCTGACGCCCAGCAGGTTCGAGCCGGTCGCAGACCAGTACGCCTCGTCGGTCAGGTTCTCGACATAGAGCCGGATGGTGCTCGGCTTGCCGGAGATCTCCAGGTCGTAGCGCCCGCCGAGGTCGTAGGTCGTGTAGCCCTCGGCGAAGCCGGTGTTCTGCGCATTGATCGGGCGGCTGCCCACGTGGAACACGCCGGCGCTGATCGACAGGCCCTGGACGCCCGGCAGCCGGTAATCGACGAACAGCGAGCCGGTGAACTCCGGCGTGTTTTCCGGGCGCTTGCCGATCACGGCGGCGCTGGCCGCCTTCTGCTGCTCGGCATCCAGCCACATCGCGGTGCTGTAGATCGAGAAGTCGCCGATCTCGCCGGACGCGGAGAACTCGAAGCCCGTGTAGGCGGTGCGGCCGTCGAGCGCGAACACGTTCTGGCTGTTGACGAAGGCGGACGGGCGATCGATGTCGAAGTACGCCAGGGTCACCAGCAGCTTGTCGAGCTCCGCCTTGACGCCGAACTCGATCTGCTCGGTGACGCTGGGCGGCAGCAGCTCGCCGGAGTTGCTGGCGGTGAGGGGCGCAACGCCACCTTCCTCCAGGCCCTCGATGTAGGTGCCATACAGCGACAGCCAGTCGCGCGGCTTGATGACCAGTCCGAGCGCGGCCGAGCCCTCATCCGCCTTGTAGGTGATGCCGCGGTCCAGGCTTTCGTACTGGGTGTCGCGCCAGCCGGCCAGCAACTGCAGCCACTCGCCGTCGCCGAAGGTCATGCGGTCGAACAGGTAGGCGCCCTTGTCCTCGACGTCCGTGACGCGCGCCACGACGCGCGCCGGCAGCGGCCGGTAGAGGATCTCCACCGGGTTGAGGAAATTCTGCGGAACGTTGACCGATGGGTTGCTCGGGATCTCCGACAGCCGCTTGTTGACCGTGTAGCCGAACGCCAGTTCGTGCTTGATCGGCCCGGTCAGGAATGCGCCGGCGACCTCGCCGCGGTAGTTCTCGTTCTCGTTGACGTTGCCGTTGGTCAGCGTCATGCGCAGGGTGCCCGCGCCCGTCGTGGTGTTGTAGTTCTGGAACTGGGAAAACACGCGGTCGCGGTCCAGATACGACCGGCCGGCATACAGGTTGAACTCCCAGTCACGCGCGAAGCGCCAGGTAACCTGGCCGAGCACGTTGGTCTCGAAGCCGTCGCCGTACTGCCACTGCCCGCCCAGGTTCTGCTTCGGATCCGGCACCTTCGGCACCGCCGTGACGCCGGCGACCGCGGTCGGCGCCAGCCAGGTGGCGGGTTCCGTCACGGACTTTGCGATGTATTCGTAGTCGAGCTTGATCGACAGCGACTCGGTCGGGTTGATGTCCAGCGCGAGGCTGCCCATCTTGCGGTGTCCGACGACGTTGTCGACGCCGATGTCGAGGTCACCATAGACAGCGTTCAGCCGCATGCCGACGCGATCGTCCAGGAACCGGGCGCCCGCATCCACGTGCGCGCCATAGGCGCCGTGCTGGTTCAGGTTGGCCGTGAAATCGAGCAGCGGCTCGGCCGGCGAACGCTTGGTCGTGAGGTTGACGATGCCGGCCGGTGTGGTGAAGCCGTAGTAGAGGGCCGAGACGCCCTTCAGCACCTCGATGCGCTCCTTGTTTTCCAGCGGCAGCGCGATCAGGTTGACGATCGGCAGCGCGCCGTTCATGCGGTAGTTGCTGCGGTTCTCGACGGTGATGCCGCGCACGGCGAGGTTCGAGTAGATCGCGCCGCCGATCTGGGCGAACGTGACGCCGGCCGTGTTGCGCATGGCGTCGTGGATGCTCTCGGCCTGCTGCGCCTCGAGCAGCTCGCGCGGCAGGATGTTGATCGACAGCGGCGTGTCGATGATCTCCGCGCCACGAAACGTCCCGGCCTGCACGAGGTCGGCGCCGAAGCTCTTCATGCGATCGGCGGTGACGACGATCTCCTGCAGCAGGGATTCGTCGTCCTTGTCCGCCTGCTGGGCCGCTGCCAGGCCCGGTGCAAGCAGTGCAGCGCACAGCAGGATCCGGCGCACCGACGACTGGACATTCATGTCTTTCATTTTCCTTGTCTCCTGTGACTTCTGTCGGGCGTCGCCCGGGCCTAGCGTTTACTGACTCCCCAGAGCATCGGCGTCGCCCCCGGCCACGTCCGGTAGCCGGTGATTCCCGGGGCGATTGCTGTGACGGATATGCCGTTGTAGAGGCCGATGACCGGAATGGCCGCAGCCATCGCCTGGTGCAGCGCGTCGAATGCGCGCTGACGGTCTGCGTCCGGGGCGCTGCCCAGCGCGGCGCTGAGCAGGCTCCTTGCCTGTTCTCCTTCCCACTGCGCGGTGCGTCGCTGCTGCTTGTCGCCTATGAGCAGGTCATAGGTGAGCGCCGGATCGAAACGCGCCGAGTAGCTGAAGGACGAGACCTGGAACTTGCCGGACTGGTAGTTCGACAGCTGGGTCGCCCAGTCGAGCACCTCGATCCGCGCGTTGATGCCCACCGCCTGCAGCAAGGCCTGCGCCATCACCGCGTTGTCGTACATGTTCGGATAATGGCGGTTCGTCTGGATGACCAGCGGCTCGCCGCGGTAACCCGCCTGTTCGAGCAGCGCGCGGGCGCGCGGCGGATCGTAGGCCGGGAAGCCGTCGTGAGTGGCGTTGCGCCAGGTCGACCCGATCGGCACGGCCGAGGGATTTGCCTGTCCACGCCCGCCGGTCGCGATGCGCGCGATCTGCCGGCGATCCAGCGCGTGCGCGACGGCCTGCCTGACGCGGACGTCGCGCAGCAGCGGCGTGCGCGTCTGCAGCAGCAGGACGGTCCAGCCCAGGAGCTGCTGCGAGCGGAGGTCGACCCCGGGCCGGCGTTTCAGGTCGGCCACCACGCTCGGCGCGAGGTTGGGCAGCACGTCCACCTGGCCGGCGTTGAAGGCCTGCACGGAGGCGGTGACGTCAGGGATGACGATGAAGCGCACGCGGTCGACGGCAGGCGTGCGGTCGCCGGCCAGCCCGTCGGCAGGCTCCGGCCGGGCCCGATAGGCCGGGTTGCGAAGCAGGGTCACGTCGCGGCCGCGGCGCCAGGATTCCAGCGCGAAGGGCCCGGTGCCGACCGGCGCCCGCCAGCGCCCGTCTGCGCCGAGGCTGGATTTCGCATACACGCCGGGCAGGCACTGCAGGCTTGCGAGCAGCGGCAGGAACAGGGGGGACGGCTGCGCCAGCGTGAACACGACCGTTCGGGCGTCGGGCGCCTCGACGCGCTCGAGGCGCACACCCGCGCCGCCGGTGAACTGGCCGCGACAGGACCACTGGGTCGCCGGGTCGAGGAATCGCTGCCAGTTCCAGCGAATCACCTCGGCGGTGACCGGCGTGCCGTCGTGGAATCTCAGGTCCGGTCGCAGGCGGAACGTGTACCGGCGGCCGTCGGGCGATACCGCGAAGGATTCGGCCAGGTGCGGCACGACCCGCAGGTCGGCACGAAAGGTGACCAGTGTCTCGACGACGTGGCTGACGACCGCATCGGTGAAGTCGTCCCGGTTGACGCCCGGGTCGGTGCTGCGCAGGTCGCCGCCGATGGCGACGGTCAGGGTTGCGGCCCAGGCGGGCGGCGCCATCCCTGCGAGCGCTGCCAGTACAGCAGCCAATACCCTGCTCAGGCTGCCTGAGCCCGGCACTGGGCCTGGCTTGGGACAATCCTCTGACGCGGAAACGGGCGGGTTTTTGCTAGCCTTCACCCGACAGTCTGCCTCGGCGCTGGTGTGCGAAGCAGTCTGCACTATATCATTATAAAGTGCAATTTCAGGCTGCTCCCCTGTGCCCAAGCGTCCTTCTGCGTCATCTTCCCGGTCCCGGCCTTCCGCAGTGACCCGTGGCAGCCGCCTCCAGCGCGAGGCAGCCGCGCAGGTCCGTTCCCTGCTGGTACAGCGCGAATCGCCGGCAGGCACGCACCTCCCGGAGCTGGAGCTGTCGGCGGAGCTCGGCATTTCCCGTACGCCCGTGCGCGCCGCGCTGGTGCTGCTGGCCGATGAGGGCCTGCTGGAGTTCCGGCCTGGCCGCGGGTTCTTCCTCAAGCGCCAATTGCGCGAGGCCGATCGCGACCCCCGCGGCGGCGCCGACGTCGATGCCGAGCAGCTGTCGGTGTCGATCGCCCGCGACCGCTTGAACGGCAGGCTCGACGACGACCTGTCCGAGGCCGACCTCATGCGGCGCTACGGAGTCACCCGCGCCATCCTGACCCGCGTCCTGCGCCAGCTGGCGGAGGCCGGCATGGTGGAGCGCAAGCGTGGCCACGGCTGGTCGTTCCTGCCCGCGATTTCCGATGCCTCCGGCATCCACGACAGCTACCGCTTCCGCATGATCATCGAGCCCGCCGGGTTGCTCGAGCCGGGCTTCGCTCCTGATCCGGCCTGGTTGCGTTCGATTCGCACGCGTCACGAAAAGCTGCTGGAGGGCGGCAGGGACCGATTCTCGGCCGTGCGCTTCTTCGAGATGAACGCCGAGTTCCACGAGGGCCTCGCCCGCGCCAGCGGCAATGCGTTCCTGCACAAGGCCGTCGTGCAGCAGAACAAGCTGCGCAGCTTCCTCAACTACGACTGGACCTACGGCGCGGATCGCGTCGAGGTGTCGCTGCGCGAACACCTGGGCATCCTCGACTCCATCGAAGCGGGCTCGCTGGAGTGGGCCGCGGCGCTGCTGCGCCGGCACATCGAACTGGCGGGCGACCTCAACCCGCCGCCCTGACTCAAAGTCGCGCCGCCGCGCGTCGGGCCAGCCAGCCCCGCAGCCAGGCGAGCACGCCGGACACCAGGATGACGACGAGCCCGCAGCCGCCGAGGAACCAGGCCCAGGCCTGCACGGCACCGCCCAGTTCGCCGATGTGCAGCGGATACAGGACGTCGTCGTAGCCGGCCGGCACGCCGCCGCTGCGCGCGTCGCGGATCGCGACGACGCGTCCCGCCTCGAGGTCGACGGCGATCGTCGATCGCCCGTTGGGATGTTTCTCGCCGGGCAGCCGGAACTTCATCGTCACCAGTCGCGGATCGGCCGGCGTGCGCGCCAGCTGCGTGAGGATCCCGTCGCGCCAGATGCGACGGCCGGTGGCGATCGCGGCCGCCAGGTCGCCCTGCGCGAACTGCAGCGCCTGGATGTCGGGTGCCAGCCCGGCGGCCGGTGGCGCCAGTGGCTTGAGCCAGCCGCGGATCGTGGGATTGTGGGCGAGCAGCGCGCCGGAGACCACCATGGGCACCAGCAGCAGCGCGGCCGCCGCGCCCCACGACAGGTGCAGCCGCAACAGGGTTGCGCGCTTGGCGCCGGACGGCAGCAGGTCCCGAGGACGCCAGCCGCGCCGGCGCGGCCACCAGATCAGCAGCCCGACGACGAGCGAAGCCACGGCCAGCGGCCCGACGACGCGCACCGCAGCCTTGCCGGCCTCACCGACCAGGAGGCGCGTGTGCAGGCGGAACAGGAACTGCTCCGTGGCGAGCCGGAGGGGTGGAGCCTCCGGCGCCGCGGCGCCGACGCGAAAGACCGCGACCTGGTCGTCCGACAAGCCGACGGACTGGAAAGCGCGTCCAGGCGTGGCGACGTCGACGAATCGCCAGTCCGGCAGTTCATGCAGCGCTCCGGCAAGCGCCGCGTCCGATCGCTGGGTCGACAGGCTGCTGTCGCGCCATTCAGGCGGGATCCACAAGGTGTTCCTGAACAGCAGCAGGGCGCCGGCCAGCACGATCGCGACCAGCGGAACCACCAGCGCGAGCCCGAGCCATCGATGCGCCAGGACCAGCTTGCGCAGCATCGGGGGTCTCATGCCGTCGCCCCCTCCACGGCAGTCGCGAAGCTGCGGGCCTCGAGCCGGAAGCCCGCGCCTTCCGCGACCAGCACGGGCGCGATCGACAGCAGTTGCCGCGTGTAGGCCTGGCGCGGCGCGTTGAATACCTGTTCGAGCGTGCCGGATTCAACGACCCTGCCGTTGCGCATGACCATCACGCGATCGGCGATGCGCTCGACCACGCCCAGGTCGTGGGTCACGAACAGAAGCGCGAAGCCACGCTCGCGCTTGAGGCGCACGAGCAACTCCAGGATCTGCGCCTGCACCGTCACGTCGAGCGCCGATACCGGTTCGTCGGCGATGACGATGCCGGGGTCCGGCACCAGGGCGCGCGCGATGGCCACGCGCTGGCGCTGGCCGCCGGAGAGCTGGTGCGGACACCGGCCGGCAAACTCACCGCCGAGGCCGACCTCGTCGAGCACCTTGCGCACGCGCACGGCGCGCTCGGCTGCCGGCAATTCGCGCAAGCCTTCGCCGATCAGATCACCGACCTGCATGCGCGGGTCCAGCGAGCCCGCCGGGTCCTGGAACACCACCTGCACGCGACGGCGCAGCTTGCGCCGCTCGGCCCCGCTGCGCGAGGCCCAGCTGCGGCCTTCGACCTCGAGCGTGCCGCCGGTCGCATCGCGAAGTCCCAGCGCCAGCATCGCGAGCGAGCTCTTGCCCGAGCCCGACTCGCCTATGACCGCCAGTGTCTCGCCGGCGCGCAGCTCGAAGCCGACGTCGTCGAGCGCGCGGCGCGACGGCTCGCGCAGGAACGGCAGCGCCGCGCGCGCGGCGTAGTCGAGGACCAGCCCGCGGGCAGCGAGTACCGGCGCGCCGGTGACCGGCGCGGCCAGCGGCTCGCCGCGGCGTGGAATCGCCTCCAGCAGGCGGCGCGTATACGGATGGCTGGGCTGGAGGAAGACCTGCGACGTCGGGCCCGAGTCGACCACCGCGCCGCGCTCCATGACCACGATGCGCTCCGCTCGCCGGGCCACCTGCGACAGGTCGTGACTGATCATCAGCACGGCGGCACCGAGCCGGCTGGCCTGGGCGCCGATCAGGTCGAGGATCTCGTCGCCCACCAGCGCGTCGAGGGCCGTGGCGGGCTCGTCGGCGATGATCAGCCTCGGTTCGAGCAGCAGCGTCGAGGCGATCAGGATGCGCTGGCGCTGGCCGCCCGAGAACTCGTGCGGGTATCGTCGCAGCGCCGCGGCCGGGTCGTCCATGCGAACCTGTTCGAGCGCGCGCGCCGCCGCCAGCAGGGCCTCGCGGCGGCTCACGCCCTTGTGCACGCGCAGCCCTTCGGCGAGTTGCTCGCCGACGCGCAGCGCGGGATTCAGCGAGGTCAACGGTTCCTGCAGCACCAGGCCGATGCGTGCACCGCGCAGCCGCTGCCAGCTGCGGGCATCGAGGCTCGTGAGGTCCTGGCCGTCGAAGCGCAGCCGATCGGCACTGAGTTGCGCGCCATGCGGCAGCAGGCCGAGCAGCGAGCGCGCCAGCAGCGACTTGCCGGAGCCGGACTCGCCGACCACGCCGACGACCTCGCCCGCGGCCAGCGTCAGGTCGACGCCGGCGACGGCGCGCTGTTCGCCGAACCGCACGTCCAGGCCGGCGATGTCGACCAGCGCCGCGCTCATGCCGAGGCCATCCGCGGGTCGAGCCGGTCGCGGACCGCGTCGCCCAGCAGGTTGATGCCGAGCAGCGCCAGCGAGATCACGAGGCCGGGCGCGACCACCAGCTGCGGCGAGTCGGCCAGGTAACGCCGTCCGTCCGCCATCATTCCGCCGAGGCTCGACGCCGGCGGCGGCACGCCAAGGCCCAGGAACGACAGCGCGGTCTCCGACAGCAAGGCGGTGCCGAACAGCGTGGTGGCGACGATGCTGAGCGGTGACACGCAGTTGGGTACCACGTGGCGCCACATCGTGTACAGCTCGCCGTTGCCGCGCGCGCGCGAGGCGAGCACGAATTCGCGGGCGCTGATCGACAGCGCCGTGGCGCGGGTCACGCGCAGCACCTTGGGCGAGTAGGCGAGCGACAGCGCGATCACGACGCCCCAGCGCGTCGGTCCGATGGCAGCCATGAGCCCCAGCGCCAGCAGCAGCCCGGGGAAGGCCATGAGCGCGTCCGAGAACATCACGATCAGCCGATCCCACCAGCCGCGGAAGTAGGCGGCAATCGCGCCGAGCGCGACGCCGACGAGCATTGCGCCCAGCGTCGAGCCGAGCGCCACCAGCAGCGACACGCCGGCGGCCGTCAGCAGCCGCGACAGGACGTCGCGGCCGAACTCGTCCGTGCCCAGCCAGTGCGTCGCGGAGGACGGCTGCAGCCGTGTGTCGAAGTCGAGCGCCAGCGGATCGAACGGCGTCCAGACTGCGCCGATGCACGCCAGCAGCAGGATCGTCCCGCACAGGGCGAGTCCGAGCGTGCGGTTGAGGGGCGGACGCGGGGTCACAGGCGCACGCGCGGATCGAACAGTGGATACAGCAGGTCGACGAGCAGGTTCATGAGCACCTGGATCGTGGCGACCAGCACCAGCACGCCCTGCACGACCGGGTAGTCGCGCTGGTAGATGGCGTCGACCATCAGGCGACCCAGTCCTGGCAGCGTGAACACGGTCTCGATCACCGCAGCGCCGCCCAGCAGCGAGCCGAGCAGCATCCCGGCGACGGTCAAGGTCGGGGCGATGGAATTCGGCAGCGCGTGCCGCCACAGCACACGCGACTCGCTGAGCCCCTTGGCGCGGGCGTTCAGGATGTAGTCGAGCCGGAGAACCTCGATGGTGCTGGCGCGCATCATGCGGGCGATCTGTCCCATCTCGACCAGCAGCAGCGCGAGCGCCGGCAGCAGCAGGTACTGCAGGCCGGTGGCGAAGTCTTCCAGCGGCGACACCCAGCCGACCGTCGGAAGCCAGCCGAGCTGCACGCCGAACACCAGGATCAGCAGCAGGCCCACCCAGAAGCTCGGCACCGACAGGCACAGCACCACGCCGATGACCACCGCGAGGTCCAGCGGGCCGTCCTGCCGGTGCGCGGCCAGCAGCCCTGCCGGCACGGCCACCAGCAGCGCGGCGCCGAAGGACACCAGTACCACCTGTGCAGTTACCGCCAGCCGGTCGAGCATGGCCGTGAGCACGGGTTCGCCGCTGGTGATCGACACGCCGAAGTCGCCGCCAAGCAGTGCCTGCAGCCAGGCGAAGTACTGCACCGGCCAGGGCCGGTCGAGGCCGAGCTGGGCGCGCAGCTGCGCCAGGGACTGTGGATCGGCCAGGTCGCCCAGCAGCAGCTCAGCGGGATCGCCGGGCACCAGGCGCAGCAACAGGAAGACGAGCAGGGACACGACCAGCAAGGTCGGCAAGGCCATCAGGACCCGTTTGGCGGCATAAGCCCACACGCGTCCAGTCCCCCCCCCGGTATCCGGCTAGTCCAGCCGGTACTCAGTGTAACGATGCGGTCCGTAGGGACGCGGCGCAATCCACATCTTCTGCGCGGTCACGTCCATGATCACGGTCGCGACCGTCGACGAGACCTTGCCGCCGGGGCCCGCGGTCGCGGAGCGGCATACGGCGCGCGGCGCGCCGAAACGGTCGCCCAGCGCCGCCTTGAACGTGTCGACCGAGATGCGGCCGCGTTCGCGCTCCAGGTGGCGGCGGACGCGCACGTCGCGGTACAGCGAGTCGGCGTTGGTCAGCAGGCCGCGGTCGCGTACCTTCGCCCTGGCTGCCTGCGAGACGAAGTGGTTGGCGTGCGTGAGCAGGCCCTGTTCGGGCAGCAGCCAGAAGATTTCATCCGGCGTGCACTCGAAGTCCACCGCCTCGCCGTCGCGGTGCGACACGATCAGGTTGATGGAGAAAGCGCGCTCCGAGCCCAGCACGGCCTGCAGCGCCCGGCCGTAGACGCGCTCGGTGAGCACCTGGCGGCGCACGATCGGCACCGGTACCCCCGAGCGCTGGCCGTCGAGCTCGCATTCGAGGTAGTTGCCGGTGATCGCGATGCCGGCGTCGTTGAGCCCGATGCGCGCCATCAGCCCGGCCTCGACGAACAGCAGCATGCGCGGGCCGTCGTCGGGCGCGAGGCTCACCACAACGGCGGACTCGGCGCACTCGTCGCGCCAGTCCCAGTTCTGCGCCTGCAGGAAGTGGCCGTCGGCGGTCGTGTCGGGCAGCGCGACCGCGCCGGTGCAGCCGTCCGGATCGTCATCGCCCGGCGGCAGGCCGCCGAAGCCGCCGTACAGCAGCTCCGTCCGGGCGTTGATCGCGACGATGTCCTCGAACGGCACCTCGGCGCCTTCGGCGATGCCGCGCATTTCCTCGGCGATCCGCGGGTAGGCGCCCTCGATGCGTGGCACGAAGCGCGCCGCGATTTCGCGCGCGAGCGGCCAGTCGACGCCCTTGTCAGCGAAGCCGCGCTGGTAGATCGCGATGGAGCGATGGATGCGCTCGGCGGCGCCGCGGCCGTACTGGCGCCCCATCTGGCGGGGAGGGCCGGAGGCCTCGATGAGCGGAAAGTCCGGCGTCATCGACTCGGTGGAAGGCGCTTGCTGCTGATCTGAGGGCATGAACGATCTTGTATTATCTTAATACAAAATGCAATACAGCCCGGACGGCGTCGGAGCAGGCGATCGTGGATCAGCGCCGCGCCTGTCCGCCGCGCACTGCGCTGAGGATGCCGCGCATGATCGCCAGCGGCGTCGGCGGGCAGCCGGGAATCGTCACGTCGACCGGAATCACGTTCGCGACGCGGCCACAGCTCGCGTAACTCTCGCCGAAGATCCCGCCCGTGCACGCGCACTCGCCGAGTGCGACCACCAGTTTCGGCTCGGGGGTCGCCTCCCAGGTGCGGCGCAGGGCTTCTTCCATGTGCCGCGACACCGGGCCCGTGACCAGCAGCATGTCGGCGTGCCGCGGGCTCGCCACGAACCGGATGCCCAGTCCCTCGAGGTTGTAGTAGGGATTGTTGAGCGCGTGGATCTCCAGCTCGCAGCCGTTGCAGGAGCCGGCGTCGACCTGCCGGATCGCGAGCGCCTGGCCGAGGATGTCCAGGATGTCCTTGTGGA
>JADZCS010000160.1 GCA_020851435.1 Gammaproteobacteria bacterium
GCGACCTCGGCCGCGACCTTGCCCTCGTGCGTCGCCTTGTGCGCCAGCATGGGCTGCCCCACGACGTCGCCGATGGCGAAGATGTGCGGCACGTTGCTGCGCATCTGCCTGTCGGTGGCGATGAAGCCGCGCTCGTTCACGGTGACCCCGGCGAGTTCCGCGTCGATGAGACGGCCGTTGGGCGTGCGGCCCACGGCCACCAGCACGCGGTCGTACACCTGCGGCGCCGGCGCCTTGTCGCCCTCGAACGTGACGCGGATGCCCTCTTCGAGCGCCTCCACGCCGCTGACCTTCGTGCCCGTCATCACCGCTTCGTAGCGCGCGCGGATGCGCTTCTCGAAGGGGCGCACGAGGTCGCGGTCGCAGCCCGGCATCAGGCCCGGGGTGAGTTCCACCACGCTGACCCGGCTGCCCAGCGCGTCGTACACGCAGGCCATCTCGAGGCCGATGATTCCGCCGCCGATCACCAGCAGCCGGCCCGGGATGTCCTCCAGCTCGAGGGCGCCGGTGGAATCGATAACCCTTGGATCAACGGGCCAGCCGGGGATGCGCACGGGCTCGGAGCCCGCCGCGATGATGCACTGCTCGAAACCCACGACCCTGGTGCTGCCATCGGCCTGCACGACGGCCAGGCGGTGAGGCGACAGGAACTTGCCCGTTCCCTGCAGCACGGTGACCTTGCGCTGCCTGGCGAGGCTGGCGAGCCCTCCCGTGAGGCGACCGACGACGCGGTCCTTCCAGCCGCGCAGGCGATCGAGGTCGATGGTCGGCTTGCCGAAGGAGATGCCGTGCTCGGCCATCGACGCGGCTTCGTCGATCACGCGCGCCGCGTGCAGCAGCGCCTTGGACGGAATACAGCCGACGTTGAGGCAGACGCCGCCCAGTTGCGGCCAGCGCTCGACCAGCGTGACCTGCAGGCCGAGATCGGCTGCGCGGAAGGCCGCGGTGTATCCGCCGGGGCCGGCGCCGAGCACCAGCAGCTGGGTGCTGACATCGGCAGCGGGCTCGCCGGCATCGACCCTGGGCGTCGCGGGAACGGGCGCAGCAGGAGCAGGCGTAGCAGCAGCCGGTGCCGCCTGGACCGCCGCGACCTCGGGTGCGGCTGCCGCAGGTGCGGCAGAAAGCCCGGACGCCTCGACCAGCGCGATGAGCGCGCCCTTGGAAACGCGCTCGCCGACTGCCACGCGGATCTCGCTCACGCGCCCCGCGACGGTCGCAGGCACGTCCATGGTGGCCTTGTCGGTCTCGAGCGTCACGAGCGGCGTCTCGAGTTCGACCTGGTCGCCCACCTTCACCAGGATCTCGATGACCTCGACGTCCTTGAAGTCGCCGATGTCGGGCAGGCGCTGCTCGATGGGACCGCTCACGGCACTGCCTCGATGAGCGCGCGCGGATCGGCGAGCGTCTCGGCCAGGAACGTCGTGAAGCGGGCGGCGTCGGCGCCGTCGATGACACGGTGGTCATAGGACAGCGACAGCGGCAGCATCAGCCGCGGCACGAAGGCCTCGTCGCGCCACTGCGGCTTCATCTGCGAGCGTGACACGCCGAGGATGGCGACTTCCGGCGCGTTGATAATGGGCGTGAACGCCGTGCCGCCGATGCCGCCGAGGCTGGAGATGGTGAAGCAACCGCCCTGCATCTCCGCCGCGGGCAGCTTGCCGTCACGCGCCTTCGCCGACAACGCGCCGAGCTCGCGGGCCAGCTCGTAGACGTCCTTGCGGTCGGCATCGCGGATCACCGGCACGACCAGGCCCTTCGGCGTATCTGCCGCAAAACCGATGTGGCAATACCGCTTCCACACCAGGTTCTGGCCTTCGGCGTCGAGCGAGGCGTTGAACTGCGGGAACTGCGCCAGCGCGCGCGCCACGGCGCGGATCATGAACGCCAGCGGCGTGAGCTTGATGCCGAGGTCCTGCGCCTTCTGCTTGAGCTGGGCGCGAACCTGCTCGAGGTCGGTGATGTCCGCCTCGTCGAACTGAGTGACGTGCGGCAGGTTGACCCAGCTCGCGTGCAGGCGCGCGCCCGAGATGCGCTGGATGCGGCCGAGCGGCTTGACCTCGACCGGCCCGAAGGCCGCGAAGTCGACTTCGGGCACGCGCGGCAGGCTGGTGCCGCCGCTCGCGGCCGGGCCTGCGGTCAGCGTCTGCTTCACGAATGCCTTGACGTCGTCCTGCGTGATGCGGCCCTTGGCGCCCGAGCCGCGCACGCGGCCGAGGTCGACGCCGAGTTCGCGCGCGAAGCGGCGCACGGACGGGCTGGCGTGCGCCCTGGAAAACCCCGCTTCCTCGATCGGCGGCCGATGCTCGGCAAGCGCCTCGGTGCGCGGCGCGACGCGCGCCGGCGCGGGAGGCGCGGCGGCGACCGGCGCGACGGCAGGCGGCGGCGCAGCCGCCGACGCAGCGGCTGCGACCGGCGCGGCGGCGGCCGCACCAGCCTCGGCCTCCAGCACCAGCACCAGCGTGCCGCGCGAGACGTGGTCGCCCTTGGCGACGCGCAGCTCGAGCACGCGGCCGGCGGCCGGCGACGGCACGTCCATGGTCGCCTTCTCGGTCTCGAGCGTCAGCAGGGCCTGCTCGCGCTCGACCGCGTCGCCCGGCCTGACCAGCACGTCGATGACCTCGACGTCCTTGAAGTCGCCGATGTCGGGGACGGTCACTTCGATCTTGTGGGACATGGCAGCCTCGCTCAGACCGACAGCGGGTTGGGCTTGGCCGGGTCGATGCCCAGCTTCGCCTGCGCGGCCGTCACCATGTCCACGTCCAGCCTGCCCTCGTCCGCCAGGGCCTTCAGCGCGGCGTAGGCGATCCAGCGGCGGTCGACCTCGAAGAAGTCACGCAGCTCGGCGCGCGCATCGCTGCGGCCGTAGCCGTCGGCGCCGAGCGCCACGTAACGTCCCGGCACCCACTGCCGCAGCTGGTCGGCCACCACCTTCATGTAATCCGACACGGCGATGAACGGTCCGTCTGACTGCTGCAGGCACTGGCGCACGTAGGGCACGCGCGGCGTGGCGGCGGGATGCAGCAGGTTCCAGCGCTCGGCGTCCAGCGCCTCGCGGCGCAGCTCCGAGAAGCTGGTGATGCTGTACACGTCGGCCGGGATGCCGAAGTCCTTCTCGAGCAGCTCGGCCGCCGCCAGCGCCTCGCGCAGGATCGTGCCGGAGGCCATCAGCGAGGCGCGCACCTTGCCGCGACCGCCGATGTGCAGCAGGTACATGCCCTTGAGGATGCCTTCCTGCACGCCCGCCGGCATGGCCGGGTGGGCGTAGTTCTCGTTCATGGTCGTGACGTAGTAGAAGACGTGCTCCTGCTCCTGGAACATGCGCCGCAGGCCGTCCTGCATGATCACCGCAAGCTCGTAGGCGAAGCACGGGTCGTAGGCGACGCAGTTGGGGATGACCGAGGCCAGCAGGTGGCTCTGGCCGTCCTGGTGCTGCAGGCCCTCGCCGGCCAGCGTCGTGCGACCCGCGGTCGCGCCGATCAGGAAGCCGCGCACCTGCATGTCGCCCGCCGCCCAGGCGAAGTCGCCGATGCGCTGGAAGCCGAACATCGAATAGAAGATGTACAGCGGGATCATGTTGACGCCGTGGTTGGCGTAGGCCGTGCCGGCCGCCATCCACGAGCAGAACGCGCCTGCCTCGTTGATGCCTTCCTCGAGGATCTGGCCCTTGATGTCCTCGCGATAGAACATCAGCTGGTCGGCGTCCTGTGGCGTGTACAGCTGGCCCGCCGAGGAGTAGATGCCGATCTGGCGGAACAGGCCCTCCATGCCGAAGGTGCGTGCCTCGTCGGGCACGATCGGCACCAGGTGGCTGCCGACGTTCTTGTCCTTCAGCAGCGTGCCGACGATGCGCACCAGCGCCATCGTGGTCGAGATCTCGCGGCCCTCAGTGCCGTCTAGCAGGCCCTTGAAGGCCTCGAGCGGCGGCGCGACCACCGGCGGCGCGGTCGTGATGCGCACCGGCAGCGAGCCGCCCAGCGACTGGCGGCGTTCGCGCAGGTAGCGCATCTCGACGCTGTCCTCGGCCGGCTTGATGAACGGCAGGCGCGCGATCTCCTCGTCCGAGATCGGGATGTTGAAGCGGTCGCGGAAATACCGGAGCGCCTCGTCGTCGAGCTTCTTCTGCTGGTGGGTGATGTTCTGGGCCTCGCCGGCCTTGCCCATGCCGAAGCCCTTGATGGTCTTCGCCAGGATGACCGTCGGCCTGCCCTTGTGCGCCATCGCCGCGGCATAGGCGTTCCAGACCTTGCGCGGGTCGTGGCCGCCGCGGTTGAGCCGCCAGATGTCGTCGTCGGACAGGTTGGCGACGAGTTCGCGCAGTTCCGGGTACTTGCCGAAGAAGTGCTCGCGCGTGTACGCGCCGCCCTTCTGCTTGAAGTTCTGGTACTCGCCGTCGACCGCTTCTTCCATGCGCTGCCGCAGCAGGCCACTGGTGTCGCGCGCCAGCAGCGGGTCCCAGCGGCCGCCCCAGAGCACCTTGATCACGTTCCAGCCGGCGCCGAGGAACGCGGACTCGAACTCCTGGATCACCTTGCCGTTGCCGCGCACCGGGCCGTCGAGCCGCTGCAGGTTGCAGTTGATGACGAACACGAGGTTGTCGAGCTTCTCGCGCACCGCGAGCGTGAGCGCACCCATCGATTCCGGCTCGTCCATCTCGCCGTCGCCGAGGAACGCCCAGACCTTGCGGTCGGAGGGCTCGGCCAGGCCGCGGTGCTCGAGGTAGCGCATGAAGCGCGCCTGCATGATCGCCTGCATGGGCCCGAGGCCCATCGACACCGTCGGGAACTGCCAGAAGTCGGGCATCAGCCAGGGGTGCGGGTAGGAGGACAGGCCGCCGCCGCCGGTTTCCTGGCGGAATCGCCGCAACTGGTCCTCGCTGAGCCGTCCTTCGAGGTAGGCGCGCGCGTAGATGCCGGGGCTCGCGTGGCCCTGCGAGAAGATCAGGTCGCCGCGATCGTGGTCCGTGGGCGCGCGCCAGAAATGGTTGTAGCCCACCTCGTACAGCGTCGCCGCCGAGGCGTAGGTGGCGATGTGGCCACCGTACTCCGAGCTCTTGCGATTGGCGTGCACCACCATCGCCATCGCGTTCCAGCGGATGTAGGCCTCCAGCCGGCGCTCGATCGCGCGGTCGCCCGGATAGGCCTTCTCCTGCGACACGGCGATGGAGTTGAGGTAAGCCGTGTTGGCCTTGAACGGCAGGTACGTGCCCGAACGCCGCGCGTGGTCGATCAGGCGCTCCAGCAGGAAGTGCGCGCGGGCAGGCCCGTGCGCCTTGAGCACCGAGTCGATCGACTCCAGCCACTCCTGGGTTTCCAGCGGGTCCAGGTCGTCGGGTCGCGTGGTTTCAAGCATCAGAGAGTCCCCCAAGGCCGCGCCGTCGGCGACGACGCGCGAATCTGTTGTGGTGTTCCGGGCAGGCATCGAGGCCTGCGAGGATGAAGTCCGGGGGAGCGCTTGGTACGATGCGTGCCCACGCCCTTCCGGTCGTCCACAGGGCTCTGCCCCGGGGCGCGTAATGATCCGGGCAGGGGTGCCACCGGTCAAGGTCATAAAGTCGTGCCCTCGCTACATCCAGACTCCCACCGCCCCTCGATCGCGACACCCAGCCGCAGCCTCACGGCGCGTGCAATGGATGCCATGGATGCTCTGCTGGTTTTCGCAGTGCAAAAGGATGCCCGGCAGGCGCTGGGCGCGCTGCCTTCGGGGGATGCGCTGCTGAAGTTGCTGGGTCGCAAGCCCCTGGCCGCGGGCAAGATCCGGGAGCTGCGGCTGCCCAACCGCGCGCAGACCCTGGTGGTCGTCGGCGTGCTCGACGCGGAGGCCGGCGCCTTCGCCCGCCTTGAACTGGCCGGGCGCATGGCCAGGGCTGCGCTGGCCGGCCAGCCGCGCGCGATCGGGGTCGCCCCGGCGGGCTTCGCGGGCGCTGCCGCCGACGCCGCCGTCGAGGCGGGCCTCTCGGCCCTGCTCGCCGCCGATTTCGCGCTGCCGTCCTTCCGCTCGCATCCCGAACCGCGGCGCCGGCTCAAGTCGCTGCAGCCCTTCGGCACGCACCAGCTGGACGTCTCCCGCATAGCGGCCGTCGCCGCGGGCAACGACCTCGCGCGCTGGCTCACGGCGATGCCCCCCAACCTGCTGACGCCCGCGCGCTATCGGCGCCTCGTGCAGGACCTCGCGCGCGACGCGGGCCTGCGCACCCGTTTCTACGACGAGCGCGCCCTCAAGCGCCTGGGTGCCGGGGCGTTCCTCGCGGTCACGGCCGGCAGCGCGACGCGCGACGCCGGCGTGCTGCACGTGCAGTACCGGCCGCGCAAGACACCTGGGGCGCCCCTGGCGCTGGTCGGCAAGGGAATCTGCTTCGATACGGGCGGCACGAACCTCAAGGCCCACAAGGGCATGCTCGACATGCACACGGACATGGCGGGCAGCGCGGTCGCCTTCGCGACC
>JADZCS010000161.1 GCA_020851435.1 Gammaproteobacteria bacterium
GGCGAGCGCGACGACGCCGACGCGCCGTCCCGGGATTCGCTCTTTCACCGGAGGCTCCTGCGGGCGGAAACGGCTTTCATCATGGGCCGGGCGCAGCAGGGGCGACATCGTGGCGCGCCGCAGGCAGGCTCGTTCAGGCCAGCAGCCGCAACAGCGTGAATACCAGCATGCCGACGCCGATCGTCGCGAGCAGGCTGCGCGTGAACGCGAACGCGGCCGCGCCCGCCAGCGCGGCGACGAGGCGGTGATTGCCTGTGCCCAGCAGCAGCTCGCCGTGGCTCAGCACCAGTTCGGGCACGATGATCGCGGCGAGCGCGCAGGCCGGCGCATAGGCGAGCGCGCGATCGACGATGGCCGGCATCTTGAGCCGGTCGCCCAGCAGCAGCAGGCCCGCGCGCGTGAGCACCGTCGAGCCGCTGACGCCGACGATCGCGATCCAGACCCACAGGTCGGGCGGCATCGCGAAGCTCACGTGGCGGCTCCCGGCTGGGCCTTGTGCAGCATGCGCTCCACGAGCAGCGCCGCGGCCAGGCCACAGCCGATCGCGACGACGAGGCCCAGGCGCAGCGGCCAGTCGTAGCACATCACCGCGATGCTGCCGGAGACGAGCACGCCGGCGGCGGCGGGCCGTCGCGCGAAGAACGGCACCAGCAGCGCGAGCAGGGCCAGCGTGCCCGCGAGCTCCAGCCCCCACTCACGCGGGATACGCGCGGCCAGCAGGATGCCGGTGAACGAGGCGACGTGCCAGACGACCCAGTTGACCGACGACAGGCCCAGGAAGTAGTCGCCGCGCTGCGGCCATTCCGGCTCTTCGTGCAGGCGGCGCGAGAAGATCACGAAGCCGATGTCGCCGGTCAGGTAGCCGAGCATCAGCCGGCGCCGCCAGGACAGGTGCGCGAGCGGGCGGTAGAGCACCGCGCTGTAGATGACGAAGCGCAGGTTGACCATGATCGCGGTCAGCACGATGACCCACACCGGCGAGCCGCCGGCGAACAGCGGCAGCACGGCGAGCTGGGCGGATCCCGCATAGGCCAGCGCCGAGAGCCCGAGCGCCTGTGCGAGCGTGAGCCCGGACTGCACCATCGCGACGCCGGTCACCAGACCCCAGGCCGCGATGGCGGGCATCATGGGCAGCATCTCGCGCACGCCGCGGCGGAAGGCCGCGCGGCGGTCTGCATCAAGCTGTGGATTCTGCTGGGTCATCGCGCCCCGGGCCGGCAAACTCAGGCATCATTGGCGCGCATTGTATCCGTCGCCACGGGCAGGGCGGCGCTCGTTACCGGGAGTCGCGTTGGAAACTCCGAGCTACATCCTGACGTCCTCGACGCCAGACACCACCGGCATCGTGGCCGGCATCACGGGCTTCCTGGCCGACCGCGGCGCCCTGATCACCGAGACCCAGCATTTCCGCGATCCGCCGACCAACCGCTCCTACCTGCGCGCGGTTTTCCACGACGCCGGCAAGGGCGGCCTGCCGGACCTGCCCGCGCTCGACGCGGCGTTCGAGCCGATCGGCCGGCGCTTCGGCATGGAGTGGAAGTTCCACGACGCGCACCGCCGCTGCCGGGTCGTCGTCGCGGTCTCGAAGCAGGGCCACTGCCTCAACAGCATGCTCAACCGCTGGCACAGCGGCACGCTGCCCATCGACGTGGTGGGGGTGGTGTCCAACCACGAAGACCAGCGCCGGCTCGCCGAGTGGTACGGCGTTCCCTATCATTTCCTGCCGATCGACGCAGTCGGCAAGCAGGCGCAGGAAGCGCGCATGCTCGAGTTGTTCGAGTCGTCGGGCGCGGACCTGCTGGTGCTCGCGCGCTACATGCAGATCCTCAGCGTCGACGCCTGTCGCCGGCTGCACGGCCGCGCGATCAACATCCACCACTCGTTCCTGCCCGGCTTCAAGGGCGCGCGCCCCTATCACCAGGCCTACGAACGCGGCGTGAAGGTGATCGGCGCCACGGCGCACTACGTGACCGAGGAACTCGACGAAGGTCCGATCATCGAGCAGGAAGTGGAGCGCGTCGACCACAACATGGATCCCGACGAGCTGACCAGCATCGGCCACGACATCGAGAGCGTCGCGCTCAACCGAGCCATCCGTTGGCACGCCGAGCACCGCCTGTTCGTGCACGGCAACCGCACGGTGGTGCTGCGCTGAGCGCTAGCGGATCGCGCTTGACTCGATGACGCGCAGGCCCTGCGCGGGCGCCAGCGCGGCGCCAGCCGCCACGGCCGCGACCGCCGCAGCCTGTACTGGCGCGTAGCGGCCCGGGATCAGCCACGCGAAGCGCTTCGCCACTTCCTCGCCGAGCCTGAACTCGCCGCGCTCGCCCAGCAGCAGCGACGGCCGCAGGATCGTGACTGCCGCGTACCCCAGCGCGCCGACCGCCTGTTCCACCTCGCCCTTGCTGCGGTTGTAGAACACGCGCGATTGCGGGTCGGCGCCCAGCGCGCTGACGAGCACGAAATGCCGCGCGCCGCCCGCGAGCGCGTGCCTCGCGATCGCCAGCACGTAGTCGACGTCGACCCGGCGGAACGCGGCCTGGCTGCCGGCCTTGCCGATGGTCGTGCCGAGCGCGCAGACGACGGCGTCGACCGTGAGCGGCCCCGGATGCTCCCCGAGCCTGTCGAAGTCGGTGGCAAGAACCTGCAGGCGTGGATGCGGCGCGAAGGCGGCAGCGGCCGGATCGCGCGCCAGCGCGATCACGCGTGGCTGGCCGGCATGGCCGAGCAGCGCCGAGACACAGGCGCGCCCGACCAGTCCGGTGGCACCCGCAACGGCGACGGGCGACGACATGGCCTAGCGGGTCCTGGGCTTGGCGGCCTTGCGGGCAGCCTTCATCGCACGGCCCGCGACGAGGTGGGCGGCGACGTCGTCACCAGCCTCGGCCGCGCGGACGATGCCCGCCTCGATCAGCGCCTCGGCCTGCTGCGGGCTGACCCAGTCGACGATCGTCACCCACTTGCCCTTCTCCAGGTCCTTGTAGTGCTGGAAGAAGTGCGCGATCTGGTCGGTGAGGATCTGCGGCAGGTCCTTGTAGCTCTTCACGCCGCTGTAGAACGGGTGCAGCTTGTCGACGGGCACGGCGACGACCTTCTCGTCCGGGCCGGCCTCGTCCTTCATGAGGATCGCGCCGATGGGACGGCAGCGGATGATCGCGCCGGGCACGACCGGCACCTGGCCGACGACGATGACGTCCACCGGGTCGCCGTCCTCGGACAGCGTGTGCGGCACGAAGCCGTAGTTGCCCGGGTAGAACATCGCGGTGTGCAGGAAGCGGTCGACGCGCAGCACGCCTGCGTCCTTGTCGAGTTCGTACTTCACCGGCACGCCGCCCTGCGGGATCTCGACCATCACGTTGATGTCGGACGGCGGGGCCACGCCGATGGTGATCTTGCTGATGTCCATGAAGGCTCCTCAGTTTGACGAGGCGAGGATTGTGAACAGTTCCCAGCGCCGCGCATCCGGCCAGGCGAGCATCGCGGCATCGTAGTCGCGTCCACGCTCGAGGAAGGACCGCTCGTAGTTCACGCGGTCGCACCGGCAGCGGCGCGTCCGAACGCCTCGCGCACCGCGGCGAGGGTCGCGGCGTCGGGTTCGAGGTCGCACTTCCGCAGGCTGCCGGCGCAATCAGCGACCAGGCGCGCGAGGGACTCGTCGGCGGCCAGCGTCGGCGCGACCAGCGCCAGGTCGCAGCGCTCCAGCGGGAAGCCGTGCTCGCGCAGGTCCTGCGCCGTAGCGGAGATCACCATGGCCTCGCACGCCGGATCCAGGATCAGCGCCGTCACCCTGTCCGGCAGCGAAGCCGCCGCCTTGAGGCGCAACTGGCCGCCCACCCGTGTTTCGCGACCGTCGGTCCAGCCGAAGAGGCAACCCGCAGCGGCGGCGACCGCGATCACGGCCTCCAGCAGCTGCGGCGCGGCATCGACCAGTACGATGCTGGGAATACGGCCGTCCATGCCTTGCGGGAAGCGCGCGGCAAGCACGCGCTCGGCGCTGGCGTCCGAGGAGATGCCCGGCGTGCTGTTGACCTCGAGCACGGCGCACTCGACCTCGCGCCAGGATCGCGCGACGTCCGGCGTCATGAAGTCGATGCCGACCGCGTCGAGGTGCAGGCCGCGCGCGATCGCCTCGGCCATCTCGCAGTTGTCGGGATGCACGCTGTCGGTGCAGGGCACCAGCGTCCCGCCGCGCGACAGGTTGGCGATGCGGCGCAAGGGCACGACCCTGCCGCTCGCAGGGACCGATCGCGAGTCCAGGCCCTGGCGGCGCAGGACCTCCACGACTTCCGCATCGATACCGACCTCGCCCGGGTGAAAGCGCCCGAGCACGGACGTGGCCCGCTGCCGGTTCGACTCGGCCAGGAGCTCCGCGACCGTCTGCCGGCCGTCGCCGGTGACCTGCGGCGGCAGGCGCTTGACGGCCCACACCATCCTGCCCCCGATCACGACCAGGCGATAGTCGATGCCGTCGACGTGTCGCTCGACCAGCACGTCACCCTGCCCGGCGCTTTGCGCGGTGGAAAAGGCGGTGGTGAGTTCGCGTTCGTCCAGCACCTGCGCCGTTACGCCCTTGCCCTTGGCGCCGGCGAGCGGCTTGAGGACCACCGGATAGCCGATGCCGGCGGCGATCTGCCGCGCGGCTTCGACGGTCGGCGCGAGGGAATGGGTCACGCCAGGGAATCCCATGCCCGTGACGAGCTGGTTGCTGATGTACTTGTTCGACGAGATCTTCGACCCGGTCAGCGCATCCCGGCTGCTGGCCGCCTCGAACAGGTGGATGGCGCGGCTGCCCTGGCCATAGATCCAGATGCGCGAGGCGGGCGAGACGGCCTGCACCGGAATCCCGCGCCTGCGGGCGGCGCCGATCAGGGCGGCGGCGATGGAGTCCGGTTGCCGCGTCGAGATGCGCGCGATCGCTCCGAGCAGCCTGGCGTTCAGCTCGTCGACGCGGACAGCTTCTCCCGCCTGGGCGCGGAACAGCGCCGTGGCCAGCTGGAGCCCGCTGCGCAGGGCCAGCCCGGCCGCCGCCGCGTCGACGTGGGCGAGCAGTATGCGGTTGAGTCCGTCGTCGCCGCGCAGGACCACCGGCTCCGGATGCCC
>JADZCS010000162.1 GCA_020851435.1 Gammaproteobacteria bacterium
CGGCCAGGCGGGGTTGCTGCGGCAGCGATGGTGGGGCGGCTGTCGGGCATGGCCCAGTATAAGGCGCGAGCGCCGAAATTCAGCTGACGGTCTTCCCGCGCAGCTGCTCGACCATCTTGTCGATGAGGCGGCCGAACTGGGCCTGGTCCTCCTGGCTCCAGGTCGCGAAGATGTCCAGCAGGATGTCGCGCCAGGCCTGCGAAAGCTTCTGCCTCGCCGTCTGGCCACGAGCGGTCAGGGTCAGCGTCGAGGCGCGCGCGTCGGCGGCGTCATCGGTCTTCTGGACGTAGCCGGCCCGGACCGCGGCCGCCACCTGCCGGCTGATCGTGGAGCGATCGAGGCCGATATCCACGGCGAGGTCGGAGAGACGCATCGGGCCGAGCCGATGCAGGCTCATGAGGATCATGATGCTGGAGCGATCGACGTCGACCTTGGCGTTGCGGGCGACCAGTTCCAGGGAGCGCACGCGCGCCCAGCGGACGATGAAGCCCAGCGAATTTTCGAGCGCCGACAGTTGCACCACCGACAAGGCGTGCCCAGCGTTGCGCACGGGAGCCGCGCGTTTCGCGGCCTGCCTGCCGGGCGCCGGCTTGCGTTGGCGCCTTGGAGCTGGTGTCTGGCTGGGCATCTTCGATATCCTGATCGTTCCTGCTGGTATGACTATACCCTCGCCGGGATGCCGCTGCGATGCCGGACATTACGCAGTAACCGCTCATTTTGATGGATGCTAGCTACATGCAACTGCTGTCCAGTACGAGTTCCACGATCACCCTCGCTTTTCTGCTGCTGGCAGCCTCCGGCCCGGCGCTCGCGGAAGGCAACCCGGAGGCCGGCAAGGTGGTCTTCAATCAATGCCTGGCCTGCCACACCATCGACGCCGGCGGCCCGAACCATTCGGTCGGCCCCAACCTGCACGGCATATTCGGCAAGCCTGCCGCCAGCAACCGCAGCGACTTCGATTATTCAAGCGACCTGAGGGCGGCGGGCCTGGTATGGGATGACGCCACGCTGGACGCCTGGATCAGGAATCCCGCAGCCGTGTTGCCGAACACCCGGATGGAATTCCTCGGGCTGCCGAAGAAGGACCAGCGCGAAGACCTGCTGGCCTACATGAAGACCGTGCTGCGATAGGCCAATGAAAAAGGCGCCGCGATTGCTCGCAGCGCCTTCTTGTTGGTGCCTCCGGGACGACCCCGCCGGCGCTCTCCTGCGGCCCAGGGAGACCGCGTAACCGGACGTCGCCGGGTATCGTCCCGGTGCGGAGCTAGGCTAGGCGTCCGCACTGCAAAAAGAACAGGTGGCAAATCACACTATCGCCGCCTGTCCCTGCTGATCTCAGCTGGCGCGCTGCTTCTTCGCCTCGGCCTCGATCGCGTGGTTGATCTTCCACTGCTGGGCGATGGACAGCCCGGTGTTGGTGAGCCAGTACAGCACGAGGCCGGACGGGAACCACGCGAACATCACGGTCATGACGACCGGCATGAACGCGAACACCTTGGCCTGCACCGGATCGGGCGGCTGCGGGTTGAGCTTGAACTGCGCGAACATCGCGGCGCCCATCAGCAACGGCAGGATGAAGTACGGATCGCGCGTCGAGAGGTCCTGGATCCAGAACATGAAGGGCGCCTGGCGCATCTCCACGCTCTCGAGCAGAACCCAGTAGAACGCCAGGAAGAACGGGATCTGCACCAGCATCGGCAGGCAGCCCGCGACCGGGTTGATCTTCTCGCGCTTGTACAGCTCCATGAGCTGCTTGGCCTGCTGCTCGCGGTCGTCCTTGTAGCGCTCCTGCATCGCCTTGATGCGCGGCGCGACGGTGCGCATCTTCGCCATCGACCGGCCGCTGGTCTCGGACAACTTGTAGAACACAAGCTTGATCAGCAGCGTCACGACGATGATCGACCAGCCCCAGTTGCCGAAGAGCTTGTAGACCTGCTCGAGCAGCCAGAACAAGGGCTGCGAGAGGATCGTGAGCTTGCCGTAGTCGGCGGTCAGCTCGAGGCGCGGCCCGGCCGTCTTGAGCTGGGCCTGCAGCTTGGGACCCACGAACAGCTTTTCGCGGATCTCGGTGGTGGCCCCCGGCGCGATGGACTGGGCGGGACCTGCCGCGCGCAGCAGGAAATCCTTGTTCTGCACGGCGAGCGTGAACTGGTAGGACTGGCCCGCGGCAGGCACGAAGGCGCCGACGAAGTGGTGCTGCATGGTGGCGATCCAGCCGCCCGTCACGCCACGCGCGAACTTCACGTCGTCCTCGTTCTCGACGTCGAGCTTCTGGTACTTCTCGCCGTCGTAGACCGCGGGGCCGCGGAACGCGTAGCTCTCGACGTCGAACATCGAGCGCTCGTGGTGTTCCCAGTGGCGCAGGAACTGCGCGTACGGCGATATCTGAACCGCTGCCGCGGTTCCGTTCTGCACCGCCTGGACGATGTCGACCGCGTAGCTGCCACGCTTGAAGACGTAGGTTTTCATGACGGTGAGGCCCGCGCCATCGGTCCAGGTCAGCGGCACGGACAGCGTGTCCTGGCCGTCGGCGAGCATGTACGAGGTGGCGGCGGCGGTGAAGATCGCCTTGTGGTTCGGTTCCGCGCGGCCGGCGACGCCGGTGGTCAGGCCGGACTGGAACAGGTACTCGACGCCCGTCGCGCCTGAATTGAACAGGCGCACCTTCATGTCGGGCTTCGACTTGTCGACGGGGTACTTCAGCAGGTCCGCGCCCGTGAACTGGCCGCCCTCGGTCGAGATCTCGAGCGACAGGACATCGGTGCGCACGCTGATCGTCTGTGCGACCGGTGCGACGGGCGCGACGGGTGCCGCTGGCACGGCCGCGTCCGGCGCGGCTGCAGCGGTGGCGGCCGGCACATCACCGAGCGTCGTCGCGGCGGGCGCCGGCGGTGCTGCGGGCAGTGCGGCGGCGGGCACGACGGCGGGAACGTCGTTGCCGAGCGTCGAGGCCGGTTGCTGGGCCTGCGCGGCGGCCGTGGTCGCCGGCACGTCGGGCGCCGAATAATCCTTCATCCAGGCCTGGACGTTGAGCCAGACGATGAACAGGAAGCCGAGCCACAGGAACAGACGCTGGTTTTCCATCGATGCTTGCCTCGTCAGTGCCGCGCGTCGTCTTCGACGCCGGGCACGGGATCATGGCCACCGGGATTCCATGGATGGCAACGGCAGATGCGCCGCGCCGATAACCAGGATCCTCGCATGGCTCCGTGACGCTCGATCGCTTCGAGCGCGTACGCGGAGCAGGTGGGATAGAAACGGCAGTTCGGCCCGAGCATTGGGCTGATGAACCACCGATAGAATTGGATCGGCGCCTTCGCGACCGCGCGCAGCGCGGAAGATGTCCGCAGGCCCGGCGCAGTGGCAGCGTTCATGACGGACGGATCTTGCGCCAGAGCCGCTCGAGGCTCTCGTTGATCGCGGGCGCTGGCGCCGCGCGCACATCATTGCGAGCAGTGACGAATACGTCGACGGCCGGCAGCTCGTGCTGGTGCAAGCGGAAGGATTCCCGGATGAGGCGACGCACGCGATTGCGCCTTACGCCGTTGCCTGTGACCTTGAGGCCGACGGCCATGCCGAGTCTGGCATGGCCCAGGTCGTTCACGACGTACTGCAGCCCGAAGAGGGTGTCCCCGAGGCGTCGCCCCTTGCGGGCACGCTCGAACTCGGCAGCGACACGGAGCTTCTGGGTGGACCGGAAGAGGAACCGTGTTGCGTCCGAACCTGCCGGGGAAGCCGTCGTGGGCGTATCCGTCAGCGGCTGATGCCGACGGTCAGGCGGTGGCGGCCCTTCGCGCGACGTCGCTTCAGGACCAGGCGACCTTTCTTGGTCGCCATGCGGGCACGGAAGCCGTGGGTGCGCTTGCGCTTGACTTTGCTCGGCTGGTAAGTGCGCTTCATGGCGGCATCAACTCTTTAACTATAGTCAAAACAAGATGTTGCCCGGGTAGGGCAAAAGGGCGGCAACTGTACGTTGACTGACGCGGCAAGTCAACGCCGTACGCGGTCGGGATTCGTGGTGGCGCCAATTCTGGCACGCAACTTGCTATTGGCGGGGCGCCGCAGCCCTGTGGATAACTCTGGCGCGCGGCTGGATTGCCGGTATAGACTTCTGGCCCCGTTTCTTCGGCCATCCCACATCCGCGGAGTGCTCGTGCAGGGTTCGCTTTGGCATCGCTGTCTGCGCCAACTCGAAACCGAGGTGCCCGAGCAGCAGTTCAACATGTGGGTCAGGCCACTGCAGGCGGTCGACGAGGGCGGCGTGCTGCGCCTGCTGGCGCCCAACCGCTTCGTCATCGACTGGGTGCAGCAGAACCTGCTGGGCAGGATCCAGGAACTGGCCAATGCCGACGGCAACGGGCCACGCATCCAGTTCGAGGTCGGCACCCGCAGCAGCGCCTCCGCGCCGGTTGCCGCGGCATCCAGCGTGGCGCCCTCGCCGGCCCCGGTTACGCTGGTCACGCCCTACGGGCGGCCCGGCAAGCGGGACGCGATGCTGGTCGGCGGCCGCGTCAACCCGGAATTCACCTTCGCGAACTTCGTCGAGGGCAAGAGCAACCAGCTCGCCCGCGCCGCGGCCGTGCAGGTGGCCGCGAACCCCGGCAAGGCCTACAACCCGCTGTTCATCTACGGCGGCGTCGGCCTGGGCAAGACCCACCTGATGCACGCGGTCGCCAACGCGATCGTCGAGCGCAATCCGCAGGCGCGCATCGCCTACGTCCACAGCGAACGCTTCGTGGGCGACATGGTGCGTGCCCTGCAGCACAACACGATCAACGACTTCAAGCAGGCATATCGCACGCTCGACGCGCTGCTCATCGACGACATCCAGTTCTTCGCCGGCAAGGACCGCTCGCAGGAGGAGTTCTTCCACACCTTCAACGCGCTGCTTGAGGGCCAGGCACAGGTCATCCTGTCCTGCGACCGCTATCCGAAGGAAGTCGAGGGACTCGAGGAAAGGCTGAAATCCCGCTTCGGCTGGGGACTCACGGTGGCGATCGAGCCGCCGGAACTCGAGACCTGCGTCGCGATCCTCATGGCCAAGGCGCAGGGCGCGGGCGTCGTGCTGCCGGAAGACGTCGCGTTCTTCATGGCGAAGCGCATCCGCTCGAATATCCGCGAGCTCGAAGGCGCACTGCGTCGCGTGATCGCGAACTCGCAGTTCACGGGCCGCGCCATCACGCTGGACTTCGCGAAGGAAGCGCTCAAGGATCTGCTCGCCGCCCAGGAAAAGCTCGTCACCATCGAGAACATCCAGAAGACGGTCGCGGAGTACTACAAGGTCCGCGTCGCCGAGCTGCTGTCCAAGAAGCGCAACCGCTCGATCGCGCGGCCCCGCCAGGTGGCGATGGCGCTGGCGCGGGAACTCACGAGGCACAGCCTGCCGGAAATAGGCGATGCTTTCGGCGGCCGCGACCACACGACCGTGCTGCACGCCTGTGACCGCGTCAAGGAACTGCGCGGCGTGGAGCGGCGGCTCGACGATGACTACCTCAACCTGTTGAGAATCCTGACGGGTTGATGTGGATAATGTGTGCGTTCCTGGGGGAGGATATTCCATCCACAGGGCGCCCACAGTTCGGGGAGAGTTGAGCAGGGACTTGTGCGCAGCCTTGTCAGTTGCACAAGTTATTGATTAGTAAGGTATTTAAGGGGTTATCCACTGGTTTGTGGGCCCTCTTCAGTAACAGTAACTATCAAGAATCACTCATTAATACATTCAAGACAGTGAACCAGGTGCCCAGATGAAGTTCAGTGCCGAGCGCGAAAACATCCTCGCTGCCCTGCAGGCGGTGACCGGCGTCGTCGAGCGCCGCCAGACAATGCCGATCCTCGCGAACGTGCTGTTGTCGGTACGCCAGGGCAAGCTCCTGGTCACTGCGACGGACCTCGAGGTCGAGCTCGTGGCGGAAGCGCGAGTCGATTCCGTGGTCGACGGTGAGATCACCGTCCCTGGACGGAAGCTGTTCGACATCTGCCGCAGCCTTCCCGAAAAGGTGGTCGTGCAGGTGTCACTGGAGGGTGACAAGGTCACGGTCAAGGCGGGGCGCAGCCGCTTTTCGCTGTCCAGCCTGCCCGCCGGCGACTTCCCGATCATCGACGAGATTCACGTCCAGCAGGTCATCGAGGTCGGCCAGGACGACATCGCCCGCCTGATCGACAAGACCGAGTTCTCGATGGCGCAGCAGGACGTCCGTTATTACCTCAACGGAATGTTGCTGGAAACGGACGGTAAAATGCTTCGTACGGTCGCGACTGACGGCCATCGTCTGGCAATGTGCGAGATGCCGTTCGCCTCGACCTCGGCCGGTGTCAACCAGGTCATCGTGCCGCGCAAGGGTGTGCACGAGCTCAAGCGCATCCTCAACGAGGTGCGCAAGACCCGCAAGGACGACGCTCCGGTCGCCGAGGGCAGCGAGTCCGCAGGCACTGGCGATCGCATCAAGCTGACGCTCAGCAACAATCACCTTCGCGCACAGATCGGCTCGATCCGCTTCACCTCCAAGCTCATCGACGGCCGGTTCCCGGACTACAGCCGCGTCATCCCGGCCAGCCCGCCGCGGACCGTCGTCGCCTCGCGCGATGTACTGAAGGCTGCGCTGCAGCGTACGGCGATCCTCTCGAACGAAAAGTACCGCGGTATCCGGCTGGCCATGTCGCAGGGTCTTCTCAAGATCCAGGCGCACAACCCGGAGCAGGAAGAGGCCGAGGACGAGGTCGAGGTCAACTACAACGGCGAGGCCTTCGAAGTCGGTTTCAACGTCACCTACCTGCTCAACGCGCTCGAGGCGATCGAGGGCGACCAGGTCGAGGTGGGCCTCACGGACTCAAACTCGAGCTGCCTGGTCAAGGGACCCGGTTCGCCGGGCGCGCGTTACGTCGTCATGCCGATGAGGCTCTGACGGCCTGCAATGCCACTCAGCTGGTTGAGGGTCGAGCAGTTTCGGTGCCTTGAGGCTGTCGAGATCGAGCTCGATCCGCATTTCAACCTGTTCGTCGGACAAAACGCCTCGGGCAAGACCTCCTTGCTCGAGGCGTTGTTCTTTCTGGGGCGCGGGCGTTCGTTCCGCAGCCGCAAGCTCGACGCCATCATCCGCCAGGGCCAGAAGGCCTTTACCGTGGTTGGCCGGGTCAGGACTGCTGATGGCGAGACGGTTTTGGGCATCCGCGGCCAGCGTGACGCCACTGAGATCCGCGTAGGCGGGAGGTCGGCGGCCAGCGCTGGTGAGCTTGCGGCTCACTTCCCGCCGCAGGTCATCGATCCCGAGATCCACAAGCTGCTTGAGGAAGGTCCAGGGCGACGCCGCAGGTTCCTTGATTGGGGAGTGTTCCACGTGGAACCAGGGTTCCTGTTGGCCTGGCAGCGGTACCACAAGGCGCTTCGGCAAAGGAACGCGGCCCTCAAGCAGGGGCTGGCGGTCGGCTACGTGACGGCCTGGGATCCGGAACTCGTCGAGTCAGGCGAATTGCTCGCGCAACAGCGTCAGGATTACCTGGCGGCTTTGGCCGGCCCGCTGGCTGAGATGGGGCAGGCCTTGCTGGCTGCGGAGGTTCACCTGGCATACCACCGGGGCTGGCCGGAGGGTCACAGCCTGGCGGAAGCGCTGCAAAGCTCACTCGAGCGTGACCAGAGATATCGAGCCACCCAGAGCGGGCCGCACCGCGCGGATATCGCGGTGAAGGTTGCTGGTCATGCGGCCAAGGAGCGCGTGTCGCGCGGCCAGCAGAAGCTGCTGGCGGCGGGCCTTACGCTCGCCCAGATTCGCCTCCAGGAGGAAGCATCCCCGGGTCGGTCAGCCTTGTTGCTCGATGATCCGGCCGCGGAGCTGGACAGTGAGAACCTGGAGCGGTTGCTGGCCGTGGTCAGGACCTTACCCGTGCAGTTGATCGTGACGTCCCTGCGAAAGGACATTGCCGGGCTGCCGGACAGCGGTCGTAGGTTCCACGTGGAACATGGGACCGTGCGACCCGCCTGAGCAGCGATTTTGTTCCACGTGGAACGTCGTGGCGTGCCGGGCTTCGTGATGCCCATCCACAGGCAGCCGATACATCGGGTCAGTTGCTGATCCGCGGCCGATCGGGTGCCCGGCGAGATCAGCCCCCCGGTACCAGGATTGCTACCACACAAGTGCTTTTCGCCTGGAACCCATACTTCCGTGTGGCGCCAGTCGCGGCGTTCCAGCGGGCCCGCATGCCAATCCTGTGCCCCCGGCCGGCGATTTAATCCACAGACCTGTCCACACTCCCATGCACAGGCTTATGCACCACTTGTCCACAGACGGGTATCGTAGGCAGCCAGGGCAGCCGAGCGAGGAGGGGCGACGTGAAGGATCCATTGACCGTACTCCCGGCGATCGGAGTTTCGCTGGCACAGGACCTACGGAAATTGGGCGTGAAGTCCGTGAAGGACCTGGCGACGCGGGACCCGGAGCTGCTGTACCGGAAGCTCTGCGTGCTCACGGGTGAGCGGCAGGACCCCTGTGTGCTGTACTCCTTCCGCTGCGCGGTCTATGCGGCGAGGACGCCCCAGCCGAAGCAACAGGCCGCGCTGCTGAAGTGGTGGAACTGGAAAGGGCGAACACTGGCGGACTGACCGATTCGACCCTGATCCGGCATCCTCTACACCGCTATGCTGCGCTGCAGCAAAGCGCTTTGAAGGAGCCTGCTCTGACCGGCCCTGTCGAGGCTTCAACTCTCTGAAATACAAAGTAAAACAGACGATTTCTGTTATACTCCCGCGATTCTCCCGACGGTGCAGATCCGATGGCCGAAACTTACGACGCCAGCAGTATTCGAGTGCTCAAGGGACTCGACGCTGTGCGCAAGCGCCCAGGCATGTACATCGGCGATACCGATGACGGCACAGGCCTTCATCACATGGTGTTCGAAGTCGTCGACAACGCCATCGACGAAGCGCTCGCCGGCTACTGCGACCGCATCACCGTCACCATCCACGCCGATGAATCCGTGACCGTCACCGACAACGGCCGCGGCATTCCCACCGACATGCACAGCGAGGAAGGCGTCTCCGCGGCCGAGGTCATCATGACCGTGCTGCACGCCGGCGGTAAGTTCGACGACAACTCCTACAAGGTCTCGGGCGGCCTGCACGGCGTCGGCGTCTCCGTCGTCAACGCGCTCTCGGACGTGCTGACGCTCACGATCGCGCGCGACGGCAAGCTGCATCGCCAGGAATATCGCAACGGCGTTCCGCAGGCGCCGCTCGCGCTGGTCGGCGAAACGGCCGAGCGCGGCACCACCGTGCGTTTCAAGCCGAGCCCGGAAACCTTCACGCACATCAGCTATTCCTATGACTGGCTCGCGAAGCGCCTTCGCGAACTGTCTTTCCTGAATTCCGGTGTCTGCATCCAGCTGACGGACGAGCGCGACGCCCGCACCGAGACTTTCCAGCACGAAGGCGGGCTCCGTGCCTTCGTGCAGTACCTCAATCGCACGCGCACCGCCGCGCACCCGGGCATCTTCTATTTCCAGACGCAGGACGGCGCGGTCAGCGTCGAGGTTGCCGCGCAGTGGAACGACTCCTACCAGGAGTCGATGTTCTGCTACACGAACAACATTCCGCAGAAGGACGGCGGCACGCACCTCGCGGGATTCCGCGCGGCGCTGACGCGCAAGCTCAACGACTTCATCGAGAAGGAAGGCCTCGCCAAGAAGGAGAACGTCACCGTCACCGGCGACGACGCTCGCGAAGGCATGACCGCGATCCTGTCGGTCAAGATGCCCGACCCGAAGTTCTCCTCGCAGACCAAGGACAAGCTGGTCTCGTCCGAGATCGCCGCCATCGTCAACGCGGCGATGAGCGCGAAGCTCGAGGAATTCCTGCTCGAACATCCCATCGACGCCAAGGCGATCGTCGCCAAGATCGTCGACGCCGCGCGCGCCCGCGAGGCCGCGCGCAAGGCGCGCGAGATGACGCGTCGCAAGGGCGCGCTGGACCTCGGCGGCCTGCCGGGCAAGCTGGCTGACTGCCAGGAGAAGGATCCGGCCAAGTCCGAGCTGTTCCTGGTGGAGGGCGAGTCCGCAGGCGGTTCCGCCAAGCAGGGACGCGACCGGCGCACGCAGGCCGTGCTGCCGCTCAAGGGCAAGATCCTCAACGT
This sequence comes from Gammaproteobacteria bacterium, assembly GCA_020851435.1. Lineage (GTDB taxonomy): Bacteria > Pseudomonadota > Gammaproteobacteria > Steroidobacterales > Steroidobacteraceae > JADZCS01. The sequence continues at coordinate 10,119 of JADZCS010000162.1, forward strand.
CGAGAAGGCGCGCTTCGACAAGATGCTGTCGTCGCAGGAAGTGCTGACGCTGATCAGCGCGCTGGGCTGCGGCATCGGCCGAGACGACTTCAACGCCGACAAGACGCGCTACCACCGCATCATCATCATGACCGACGCGGACGTCGACGGCTCGCACATCCGCACGCTGCTGCTGACCTTCTTCTACCGGCAGATGCCGGAGCTCATCGAGCGCGGCTACATTTATATAGCGCAGCCGCCGCTCTACAAGGTCAAGAAGGGCAAGCAGGAAACCTACGTCAAGGACGACACCGAGCTCGACAAGCTGCTGCTCAACACCGCCATCGACGACGCGTCGCTGCACGTCGCACCCGAGGCGCCGCCGGTCGCGGGTCCCGCGCTCGAGCTGCTCGCGCGCCGCTACATGGAAGTGCAGGCGATCGTCGCGCGCTGGTCGCGCCGCTACGACCGTGCCGTGCTCGAGCAGCTGCTCGACCTGCCGCCGGTCGATGCCGGCCACTTCGACGACGCGGCCTGGCTCGATGCCTGGGTCGCGCAGCTGCAGGCGCGCCTGCAGGCAGTGCCCGATCCGGCGCGCAGCTGGCGCGTCGGCGTGCAGAAGGACGCGGAGGGTAAGCCGGTCCGGATCAACGTCGAGCGCACCGAGCACGGCGTCGCCAACGTCAAGCACCTGCAGCGCGAGTTCTTCGACTCCGGCGAGTACCGCCGCATCTCGGACCTCGGTCGCACGCTGCACGGCTTCCTGATGCCGGGTGCCTACGTCGGCAAGGGCAACGACCGGCGCGAGATCCAGAGTTTCGCCGACGCCATGACCTGGCTGCTCGACCTCGCGCGCAAGGGCCAGGCCATCCAGCGCTACAAGGGCCTCGGCGAGATGAACCCCGGCCAGCTGTGGGACACGACCATCAATCCCGAGACCCGCCGCCTGCTGCGCGTGCGCATCGAGGACGCCGTCGCCGCCGACGACATCTTCACCACGCTGATGGGCGACCAGGTCGAGCCGCGGCGCGAGTTCATCGAGAAAAACGCGCTGTCCGTCGCCAACCTGGACGTCTGAGCCGTGGGTTCGGGCCCCGCCTCACTGAGGGGCCGCAGCCTTGCCAAGCTGGTGCTGTTCACCGGCCTCACGGGCCTGTCCATCGACCTCTACCTGCCGGCGTTCCCGGCCATCGCCGCGGATCTCGCTGCCACTCCGGGTGACGTGCAGCGCACGCTGAGCGCCTACCTGCTCGGCATCGCCCTCGGCCAGCTCTTCGCGGGCCCGCTTTCCGACCAGATTGGCCGCCGGCCCGTGCTGATGGGTGGCCTCCTGCTGCACGCGATCGCGACCCTGGGCTGCGTGTTCGCGGGCTCGGCCGACCAACTCGTGATGCTGCGCCTGCTTCAGGCGCTCGGCGGCTGCGTCGCGCCCGTGGTCACGCGCGCCTACATCCGCGACCAGGTCTCGGGAAACTACGCTGCGCGCGCGCTGTCGACGCTGATGGGAGCCACGCTCATCGTGCCCTTGCTGGCGCCGGCGATCGGCGGCGTCATCGTCGAACAGGCCGGGTGGCGGGCGACGTTTGTGGTGCTGTTCCTCGCATCGGTCGGATCGCTGTTCGTGGCATGGCAGTCCTTCCGTGAGACCGCACCCTCGGCGGGCGGACCTGTGCGCTGGCGGGAGCTGATGCTGCTGCAGGGCTTCGGTCCGGTGCTGCGCGACCGCGGGGCGCAGCGCTACATCGGCACGACCGCGCTGACCTCGGGCGCACTGTTCGCGTACCTCGGCGCCTCGCCGTTCGTGTTCATCTCGTGGTTCGGCGTGCCTGCGGACCGGTTCTTCCTGGTATTCGGCGCGAACGTGCTGGCCATGGCCGCGGGCAGCATGCTGAATGCCCGTATCGTGTTCCGCTTCGGCAGTCGCAGGCTGTTCGAGTTCGGGCTCATGCTGCAGGGCGGCGCCGCGGTGTGCCTGGTCGTGGCCGCCTGGCTTGCGCCGGACAACATGTATCTCTACGCGCTGCCGCTGCTCGTGTTCCTGAGTGGCATGCAGTTCGTCGGAACCAACGCGTCGGCCTGCACCATGGACCGGTTCCCGAACGCCGCGGCGACAGCCTCGGCGCTGGCCGGCATGGCGCAGTTCCTGCTCGGCGCATTCATCACGGCGAGCGTGGGCGACGTGCCGTTGCCGCCGCCCCAGGGCATGGCCATCGTCATCCTGGTCTGCATGGCGGCGGGCAGTGCGGTGGCCTGGCGGCTGCGGTCGATCCCGGAGCCGGTGGACGCTCAGTAGACCTCGAACAGGCCGGCCGCGCCCATGCCGCCGCCCACGCACATGGTGATGACGACGTAGCGCACGCCGCGCCGCTTGCCCTCGATGAGCGCGTGGCCGACCAGCCGCGCGCCGCTCATGCCGTAGGGATGCCCGATGGAGATGCCGCCACCGTCGACGTTGTAGCGATCAGGGTCGATGCCGAGCCGGTCGCGGCAGTACACGGCCTGGACCGCGAAGGCTTCGTTGAGCTCCCAGAGACCGATGTCGTCGATCCTGAGCCCGTGCTGCGCGAGCAGCTTGGGGATCGCGAAGACGGGCCCGATGCCCATTTCTTCGGGCGCGCAACCGGTGACCGCGATGCCGCGATAGGCGCCCAGCGGCTCGAGCCGGCGGCGGGCAGCCTCGGTGGAGTCCATGACCACGCAGGCCGAAGCGCCATCCGAGAGCTGGCTGGCGTTGCCGGCCGTGATGCAGCCGCCTTCGAGCACAGGCTTCAGCGCGCTGAGCCCCGCGAGCGTCGTGTCGGGGCGATTGCCCTCGTCGCGCTCGAGCGTCACGCTCTGTTCCGTGACCAGGCCGGTTGCCTTGTCCTTTACGGCCATGAGCGTGGTCGTCGGCACGATCTCCTCGTTGAAGCGACCTGCAGCCTGCGCGGACGCCGTGCGCTGCTGCGACTGGAACGCATAGAGGTCCTGGACCTCGCGGCTGATGCTGTACTTCTTCGCCACGAACTCTGCGGTGTGCAGCATCGGCATGTAGGCGTGGGGCGCCTCGGCGACGACCGCCGGATCCTGTTCCCTGAGGGCCCACTCGAAGTAGGGCGCGTTGAGGGCGGAGACGTTCTCCTGGCCGCCGGCGACGACCACCTTCATGCCGTCGACGATGATCTGCCTCGCGGCGATCGCGACGGCCATCAGGCCGGAGGAACACTGGCGGTCGATGGTCTGCGCGGGCGTGCCGTCGCCGAGTCCGGCAGCGAGCGCCGCGAGTCGCGCGACGTTGAGGCCGGCGGTCCCGGCCGTGAGCACCGTGCCGAGCACGACATCGTCGACCTCGCCCGCGACCAGGCCAGCGCGCGCCACCGCGTGGTGGATCGCATGCGCGGCCAGCGACGGCGACTTCGCCTGGTTGTAGGCGCCGCGGAACGCGCGCCCGATGGGCGTGCGCGCGGTGCTGACGATGACGGCTTCCTTCATGGTCGCGGTTCCCCGATGCGTTGTGATCGTGTTCGACTGAGGCGGCTTCAGCGTTCGTCCTGCGGGGCGAGCCCGGCGAAGCCACCCTTGAAGTACAGCAGCGGCCGTCCCTCGCGGGCATCCATCGCCACGACGCGACCCACCGTCAGCCAGTGGTCGCCGCCATCGTGCTCGGCCTCGAGGCTGCAGTCGATCCAGCCCAGCACGCCGTCGATGATCGGGCTGCCGGTCGCTCCCGCGCGCCAGGCGACACCGCTCCACTTGTCGATGCCGCTGCGCGCGAATGTCTGGCCCAGGTCGGCCTGGCCCTCCGCGAGGATGTTGATGCAGAACGCGCCCGAGCACCGGATCGACGGATAACTGCGCGAGATGCGCGAGGGCGAGAACGCCACCAGCGGAGGCTCGAGCGAGAGGCTGAAGAAGCTCTGGCAGGTGAAGCCGTAGGGCGTGCCGTCGAGCGAGCCCGTGACGATCGTCAGGCCGGTACAGAAGTGACCCAGCACGCGCCGGAATTCGGCTGGTTCGGCAAGTCCTGGCGGGCGGGGCTGCATCGACCTCTCCTCAGCGCTGTTCCAGGGACCTGGTCAGCACCGCGATAGTTTCGCATGCCGGACACAGCGTGCGCCGACCCGGTTGCATCTTGCAAATTGATTCCCGATGGCGTCAATTACGGCAGCGGACGCTCGCCATGCGCCGGCGAAGCACCTCAACACCAGGCGCAGCAAGGGGGATGACCATGGCCGGATTCGACTTTGCACGCTGGTGGCGCCTCGACGCGTCCGAGGAACAGGCCAGTGCCGACAATCCGTTTGCACCACTCACCGCGGAACAGCGCCGTCCCGGCGGCCCGCTGATCGCGCTGGCCGTGGGCTGGGGCTTCCTGATCACGGGCCTGCTGGCGGGCGGTGCGCTTGGCGCGGGCGTTCCCCTGTGGCCGGACCTGGTCTGGTACTCGCTGGTCGGCAACCTCATCAATTTCGTGATCGGCGCGCTGGTGGGCTACATGGCCTACCGAACCGGCTGCAACAGCGCGCTGATCTTCCGCTCGATCTACGGCGCGGCCGGCGCCTACGTGCCCGTGATATGCATCGCGCTGCTGACCATCGGCTGGCAGGGCATCGTGGTCGGCGCATTCGCCCAGGTCTGGACCCAGGCGCCGGGTACGGCGCTGTACTACGCCGTCGCGATATTCGCGGGCCTGCTATATACGGTCACGACGCTGTACGGCGTCAAGGGTCTCGAGAAGGTCGGCATTCCGTCGATGGTGATCCTTGTCGCCGTGGGCCTCTACGCGGCGTGGATCAACGTCGACAAGGTCGGCGGCCTCGCGGCCCTGCAGCAGGTGTCGGAGACGCGCGCGGCGGCGGCGCCGCTGACGGGCCTGCAGGCGATCAACATCGTGATCGGCTCGTGGATCGTCGGCGCGGTCGTAATGGCCGAATACGTGCGATTCTCGCGCTCGTTCCTGGTGGCGATGGCGATCCCGTTCGTCGTGCTGGTCGGCGACCAGCTGTTCCTGCACCTGGTCGGCGCGCTGGGCGCCATCGGCAGCGGCACCGCGGATTTCACGGCCTACATGACCAGCCTCTCGGGCGTCACGGCCCTCTTTGGCCTGGTCGGCATGACGCTCGCGCTGTGGACGACGGGCGACACCAATCTCTACCTGCCCAGCGTGCAGACCGCGAGCCTGTTCCGGCGGCCGAAGCGCGTGATGGTGGTGATCTGCGGCCTGCTTGGCACCATCCTGGGCCTCGGCATCTACCAGCGATTCCTGGGCTGGATAGATCTGCTGGCCACGATCGCCCCGCCGATCATCGGGCCGGTCATCGCCGAGTACTACCTCGTGCGTCGTCGCCCGCTGGAACTCCCGGTCGAGGGTGCCGCGATCAACGTGGCCGCGCTGGTGGCCTTCGTTGGCGGCGCGGTGCTGGCAGGCATCAACGGCAAGCCCTGGTCGCCGCTGGCCGTCGAAATCGCGCCGGCGCTGCTGGGCCTGCTCGGCTCGGTCGTGATCTACCTGCCGCTGCGCTTGATAGAGCTCAGGCTCGGCGGTGCTAGCCGCGCCTGAGGTACTTCTCGACCGCGCTCTGGGCGTGAGCGACGATCTCCGCCTCGTTGGGCGCGATGCGGTCGGTGGGGCCGGCCACCGAGAGCACGATGGGCTGCGCCCTGTCCTCGGACGGTATCAGGAAGGCGATCGCGCCGATGCCCTTGACCGACATGTCGTAGCCCACGCAATAACCACGTGTGCGGACCTTGTCGATCTGCTTCAGCGCCAGCTCGAGGTTGACCTTGAGCTCGCGCTTGCGGGTGCGGCGGTTGAGGCGCTGGGCCATGCGCGTGATCTCGGCGTCGCTGAGCCCGCTCAGGGCCGTGAGGCCGATCGCCGACTGGAACAGCGGGATGATCATGCCGCGCGGGATGCTGAAGATCAGCGGGTGGATCCCGAGCTCCACCTGCAGCAGTTGCATGTGCAGGTCGTTCTGGCAGCTGATGCAGACGGTTTCGCCGGTCGCCTGGCGCACCTCGTCGAGCAGCGCGCGCAGGCGTCCTTCGCTCTGGAACGAGCGCTCGAGCCAGCGGCCGAGGGTCGCGACGCGCAACGTCGGCAGGTACTGGCGCCCCATCCGGTCGAACGAGAGGTAGCCCAGCCGGACCATGCTCTTCAGCAGCGCCAGAGTGCTCGATTGCGGGAAGCCCAGGCTGCGCTCGACCTGGGTGGCCGTCAGCGGCCCCTGGTGCTCGTCGAACAGCTCGAGCACCTCGAAGACGCGCCCGACGGACTTGACGACCTCATCGGATTCGATAGCCATGGGCCTGGAACCTCGCGAACATCACATACATGATACGGTATCGGCGTGGTTCAATGACAGAAGTCTGGCAAGGTAGATTGACGGACTTTCCGTCGGACTGAGGGTGATCGGCAATGAGCGGCTACATCGACATCGTCTGCAACCTGTTCGACCCGGAAGCCGTCCGCAAGGGCGAGATCGGCATCGACAACAACTTCAAGAAGCAGATCCGCATGGATCCCCGCTGGTGGGGCGGCATGCCCCTGAGCGAATACCTGCGCAAGATGGATCGTGCCGGCATCGAACGCTCGCTGCTGATCGCCGTGCGAGCCGGCGACCGCAACGTGAAGGGTTCGATCGAACTGCCCTACGAGCGCGTCGCGAAGGTCTGCAGGAAGTACCCGGACCGCTTCTCGGGCCTGGCCGGCGTCGACCCCTTCCGCGGCATCGCCCAGCTCAAGGACCTGGACCACGCGGTCAACGACCTGGGCTTCGTCGGCGCCCACCTCTATCCGCACTGGTTCGGGCTCGCCCCGGACCACGCCAAGTACTACCCGATCTACGCGCGCTGCAACGAGCTCGACATCCCGATCATGATGCAGATCGGGCACAACCTCGTGTACTCGAAGGAGCGCCGCCTGCCCTCGGTCGGCAAGCCGATCTGCCTCGACCAGGTGGCGATCGACTTCCCGACGCTGAAGCTGCTCGGCATCCACGTCGGCATTCCGTGGACGGACGAGGCCATCTCCATGGCCTGGAAGCACGACAACATCTTCCTCGCCGGCGATGCCTACGCCCCCAAGCACTGGCCGAAGCAGTTCGTGCACTACGCCAACACCTACGGCAGCCACAAGGTGCTGTTCGGCACCGACTGGCCGGTCATCGATCCCGAACGCGCGGTCGAGGAGATCGCCTCGTTCAACATGCGGCCGGGCGCCCACCGCCAGTTGATGCGCACCAACGCCCTGCGGGTGTTCACGCGCATCCCGGGCGCTGCCAAGGCCCTCGCGGCCGAGGAGCGCGCGGCCGCGGCAGCAGCCAAGCGCGGCAAATGAGCCGTCCGGCCGAGCGTCCGCTGACCTACCGGCCCATGCTGCTGTCCGCGGGCATGCACGCCGTCGCGGCGCGCACGCCCGGCAAGGTCGCCATGACGGGCGGCCCGGCGCCGCGAACCTACGGCGAGCTCATGGCGCGCGTCCGGCGCCTCACCGGCGGCGTGATCCGACACGGACTGCGCCAGGGCGACCGCGTCGCCATCCTGGCCTACAACTGCATCGAGTATCCGGAGCTGGTGATCGGCCTCAGCGACGCGGGCGCGGTCACGGCGACGCTGAATCCGCGTTCCACGGCCCACGAGGTGCGGGTCGCCTGCGAGGACTGCAACGCCCGCCTGCTGTTCGTGTCGCCAGCCCTCGCGGACCTGGTCGCGACACCGCCGGCCGGCGTCGAGCGCGTGATCGTCCTGGGCAACGACTACGAGGCCTTCCTGGCCACGTCGCCGGAAGCCCCCGGACCGATCGCGGGTCTCGAGGAACACGATCCGTTCTCGCTGGTCTACAGCTCGGGCACGACCGGTCACCCGAAAGGCATCGTCCTGCCGCACCGCTCGCGCGTGCTGACCTTCCACGCGATGGCGATGGAGTTCGGCTGCTACGGCCCGGACGACCTGCACCTCGGCATCGCGCCCATGGCGCATGGCGCAGGCCTGGCTTTCAGCCTGGCCACGCTGTTCTTCGGCGGTACGCTGCACGTGCTGCCGAAGTTCGACGCCGGGGAAGTGGTCGAACTGCTGGCAACGCGGCCGTTCACCGGCACCTTCATGGTGCCGACCCACTTCCAGCAGATCTTCGCGCTGGAGCCGGCGTTCCTGGAACGTCACCGCGGCCAGGCGAAGGCGCTGCGCACCATCATGTCGAACGCGGCTGCCCTGCCGATGGTGCTCAAGGAAAAGATCATCGCCTACTGGGGCGAGGGCCTGCTGTTCGAATGCTATGGCTCGACCGAGGCAGGCATCGTCACGAGCCTGCGCCCGCAG
>JADZCS010000163.1 GCA_020851435.1 Gammaproteobacteria bacterium
GTGGTAACAATCGTGCCAGGCACGATTGTTACCACCGCGGCTCTGGCGGCGGACGTCGGAGCGGGCGACAATGCCGCCATGAAATTCTGCCCAGATTGCGGCGCGCCCGTACGCGTCGAGGTTCCCAGCGGCGACCACCTGCCACGCCACGTGTGCAGCGGCTGCGAGACCGTCCACTACCACAACCCGAAGCTGATCGTCGGCTGCGTGCCGGAGCACGAGGGCAGGATCCTGTTGTGCAAGCGCGCGATCGAGCCGCGCCTGGGCTACTGGACCATCCCCGCCGGCTTCATGGAAAACGACGAGACGCTGCAGCAGGCGGCGGCCCGCGAGTCCTGGGAAGAGGCCCTGGCGCGGGTCGAGATCGGCTCGCTGCTGGCCGTCGTGCACGTGCTGCACGCCCACCAGGTGCACGTGATGTTCCGGGCCCGCCTGCCGGTCCCGGAATTCGGCGTCGGCGAGGAGAGCCTCGAGACCGCCCTCTACCTGCCGGGGGACATTCCCTGGGCCGACATCGCCTTCCCGAGCGTGCGCTTTGCCCTGCAGCACTACCTCCACGACCGGGCCAGCGGCCGCGAGGACGTCCATTTCACCGATTTCGACCGCCGCAGCGGCCTCGGCTACCCGGCTACTTGATCCCGCCCGGGCTGTGGCAGAATCCGCATTCCTTGCGGCGACCCTGACGGGCGGCGCGATCCTATTCTTAGAGGTTGGATTAGATGACCTTCGTCGTCACCGAGAACTGCATCAAGTGCAAGTACATGGACTGCGTGGAAGTCTGCCCGGTGGACTGCTTCCACGTGGGCCCCAATTTCCTGGTGATCGACCCGGATGAGTGCATCGACTGCACGCTGTGCGAGCCCGAGTGCCCGGCAGAGGCCATCTATTCCGAAGAGGAACTGCCCAAGGGCCAGGAGCAGTTCAAGCAGCTCAACGCCGAACTCTCCAGGAAGTGGCCGGTCATCACCGAAAAGGGTGAGCAGCCCGCCGACGCCGACGAGTGGAAGGGCGTCGAGGGCAAGCTGTCGCAGCTGATCCGCTGAGCCGGCGCGCTTACGGCGCCTTGCCTTCCATCAGTTCCTTGACGTGCTCGGCGAGCCGGTCGGCGGGCATGTAGCCGCCGATCATCTGGCCCTTGGTGGTCACCAGTGCGGGCGTGCCGCGCAGGCCGACTTCCTGGCCGAGCTTGTAGTGACGCGCGATGGGCGTTGCGCAGGGCGTGAACGGCACGTCGGCGCCCTGCTTGGAGCGCGTCAGCGCCTCGCTGCGATTCGGGCTGCACCACACCGCTTCCGCCTTGCGCCATGAATCGCTGCCCGGGCCCGGGCGCGGGTAGAGCAGGTAGCGCACCTTGATGCCGCGCTTGTTGATCTCGGCGATCTCGGAATGCAGCTTGCGGCAGTAGCCGCAATCGACGTCGGTGAACACCGTCAGCGTGTACTTCGGGTTGGCGGGCGAGAACACGATGGCCTGCGAGTCGGGTACCGCGGCGATCAGTGCGGCGCGCGCCGACTCGCGGCGCGTCTCGGTGAGGTTCTGGCGCGAGTCGAGGTCGAACACGTCGCCGTTGAGGTAGTACTTGCCGTCGGCCGACACGTAGCCGATGTCGGTGCCGTCGGCGACCTCGAACAGGCCAGGGATGGCGGACGGGCGCACGTTCTCGGGCTTGACCTCGAGCTTGCGCGCGATCTCGGCCCGCACGTCGGGCTTCTTCGCGGCAGCAGGCTGCGCCTGCGCGGCGGCGCCGACCGACCAGGCCAGTGCGAGAAGGGCGATCGAGGACAGGGCCTGGGAACGGTTCAGCTTCACGGTGACCTCGCGGGGTGCTCATCCATGGGACACCGCGGCGACGCCGCAGTTCCGGGGCGCCGGATTGTAGCAGGCCGGGGGCCGCGTTCAGCCGCGCGGGTGGTGCTGCCGGTGCAGGTCCTTCATGCGCTCGCGGGCCACGTGCGTGTAGATCTGCGTCGTCGACAGATCGCTGTGGCCCAGGAGCATCTGCACCACGCGCAGGTCGGCGCCGTGGTTCAGGAGGTGCGTCGCGAACGCGTGCCGCAGCGTGTGCGGGGACAGTTCGCGCTGGATGCCCGCCTTCTCGGCATAGCGCTTGATGATGTGCCAGAAGGCCTGGCGCGTCATGCGGTCGCCGCGGCGGGTCGGGAACAGGCAGTCGGTCTGGCGGTCGAGGAGGATCTCGCTGCGCGGGCCGGCCAGGAAATCGGTGATCCAGCGCACGGCTTCCTCGCCGAGCGGGATCAGCCGTTCGCGGTTGCCCTTGCCCACGATGCGGATCACGCCCTGGTTGAGGTTGACCTGGTTGTGGTGGAGGCTCACGAGTTCCGTGACGCGCAGGCCGGTCGCGTAGAGGACCTCGAGCATGCAGCGGTCGCGATGGCCGAGCGGGTCGGTGACCGCCGGGGCCATCAGCAGGGCCTCGACCTCGGTCTCGGTCAGCGACTTGGGCAGCGACCGGCCGATCTTCGGCATGGCGATCTGGGCGGTCGGGTCGTCCTGGACCAGCCCTTCGCGGGCCAGGAAGCGGAAGAAGCGCCGGAAGCTCGAGAGCTGGCGCGCGGTCGAGCGCGGCTGGGCGCCGGTCTCGACGCGCCAGGCGATGAACGACAGCAGGTCGGCACGGCTGGTCCGGACGATCGGCACGCCACGGTTGCGCTGCCAGCGGTCGAGGGCCACCAGGTCGGCGCGGTAGGCCGCCAGCGTATTGGGGGACAGGCCTCGCTCCATCCAGACGGCGTCGAGGAAGCGTCCGATCGCGGGGTCGGTCTTTTCATCTTCACCGACGGCGGCCACGGCGAGCGTGGCGGCGCGAACCGCTGCGGAGGACTTGGAGACTGCGTTCATAGATTGCGCCTGTCACCTGCCGCGATCGCCCCCGGTATGGGTGGCTTAATGCTCACGGCTAACCCAGAATTGCGGTGAAGTATGAAACCGGGGGCCCTCACCCCGTCGTGACCTTCTTCACATAAACACGTGGTCATTGACATAAACAAGCCCGTTTCGTTGCTGCGGCGCGCGCTGGAGACGGTCTGGGGCCTCGTTTCAGCGGTGGTGTTCGCGCTGCTGGTGTTCCTGTCGGTGCTGCTGGCGCTGGTCCTGCCGGACCTGGCCTGGCGCCGCGGTTTCGCCGCAGGCTGCGCCCGGCTGTTCTTCCGGGTGGCGCTCATGCCCTGCCGCGTGACGGGCCTCGAGCGCCTGCCCGAGGGCAACTGCGTGGTGGTCTCGAACCACGCCAGCTACCTGGACGGCCCGCTGCTGTTCGGCGTGCTGCCGCCCAGGTTCAGCTTCGTGATCAAGAAGGAGGTCACGAAGATCAGGTTCGCGGCCCTGCTGCTCAACCGGCTCGGCCACAAGTTCGTGGACCGGTTCAACCGTCACGAGGGCGCGGCCGACGCGCGACGCATCCTGCGCGCCGCGCTGGGCGGCGACTCCGTGGTGTTCTTCGCCGAGGGGACGTTCCACCCGGAGCCCGGCCTGCACCGCTTCCACGTCGGCGCCTTCGCCACCGCCCGCCAGGCCGGGCTGAAGGTCGTTCCCGTGGTGATCCGCGGCACGCGCCGGGCCTTCGGCGCCAACGACAAGTTGCCGCGGCCCGGCCGCCTGGAGGTCGAGATCCTCGAGCCGCTGCCGGCGCCGGACCCCGACGACCCGCACTCGGTCACCAACACCCGCGACGAGTCGCGGCGGCGCATCCTCGAGCGCCTGGGCGAACCCGACCTGGCCTGACCGGGTCCGCGGGCGACAATTTTTTTTGCGTTCGCTGCGACCTTTTTGCCCGTTGCCGCATCCCAGGATGTGATGACCAGGCTTTCCGACATTGCGCTCGACGACATCACCGTGCAGCGGGCCCGCGGCGGCGATCGCGTCGCGCTCGAGGCCGTTTACCGTGCGGTGGCCGGGCCGCTGTTCACGCTGATCTGTCGCCTGGTGCGCCGTCGCGCCGTGGCCGAGGAACTCCTGCAGGAGACCTTCGTCGACGTCATGCGCCATATCGGTACCTGGGAGGCGCGCGCGCCCCTGACGGCCTGGATTCGCCAGGTCGCGGTGCGCCGCTGCCTCA
>JADZCS010000164.1 GCA_020851435.1 Gammaproteobacteria bacterium
GCGATCGGCGTCGTGCTGTCGGGCATGGGCGCGGACGGCACGCTGGGCCTGCAGGCGATCAAGTCGCAGGGCGGGCTGACGCTCGCGCAACAGCCGGAGTCCGCGCAGTTCGACTCGATGCCGCGCAGCGCGATCGCCGCGGTGGCGGCCGACATCGTCGCTCCGCCGCAGGAGCTTCCGGCGAGGATCATGCGGGTCCTGAGCACGCAGCGCGGCACGTCGCAGCCGGCCTCGCCGCCGGACGACAGCGGCCCGCAGGCCCTGGAGTCGATCCTGGGCATGCTGCGCGAACACAGCAAGCACGACCTCTCGCTCTACAAGACCAGCACGCTGAAGCGCCGTGTGGAACGGCGCATGGGCGTCCACGGTCTCGACACGATGCTCGCCTATGAGCAGTTCCTGCGCGGCAATCCCGACGAGTTCGGCCTGCTGTTCAAGGAGATGCTCATCGGCGTGACTGGCTTCTTCCGCGATCCGCTGGTCTGGCAGGATCTTCGGGAGGCGCTGCTGACCGCGCTGCAGGAGAAGGGCGCGCAGGCCAGGCGGTTCCGCGCGTGGGTGATCGGCTGCTCGACTGGCGAAGAGGCCTACACCCTGGCCATGCTGTTCAGGGAGGTGGCCGACGCCACGCCCAAGCCAGAGACCCTGTCGTTGCAGATCTTCGCCACCGACCTCAGCGTCGACGCCATCGCCGTGGCGCGACGCGGACGCTATCCGCTGCGGATCGTCGACGAGGTGACGCCGGAGCGCCTGGACCGCTACTTCGTGAGGGAGGACGACACCTTCGTCGTCGCCAAGGCGATCCGCGAGATGGTGCTGTTCGCGCAGCACGACGTGATCCTCGATCCGCCGTTCACCAGGCTCGATGTCCTGAGCTGCCGCAACCTCCTGATTTACTTCACCAGCGCCCTTCAGAGGCGGCTGATTCCCTTATTTCATTACAGCCTGCTGCCAGGCGGCATACTGGTGCTCGGCGGGTCCGAGACGGTCGGGCAGGCGCACAACATGTTTGCGCCGCTGGGTTCGAGGTCGCGCATCTACCGGCGCAGCGACATCGCAACGGACGCCGGCTGGTTCGATTTCCCGGTCAACCGGCTGGCATCGAACCGCAAGTCGTCGCAGGAGCTGAAAGTGTCCCAGGTCACCAATCCGCCGCCCAACCTCCAGTCGCTGGCCGACCAGGTGCTGCTGCAGGAGTTTTCGCCGCCCGCGGTGCTGGTGAACGCCCGCGGCGACATCGCCTACATCAGCGGCCGCACGGGCAAGTACCTCGAGCCTGCCGCAGGCAAGGCCAACTGGAACATCCACGTGATGGCGCGCCCCGCGATCCGCGCACAGATCGCGGCTGCGTTGCGCCAGGCGCTCGACTCGCACCTGCCCGTCGAACTGCACGGCCTGCGCCTCGAGGACGACGCGCAGCACAGCCTCGACGTCACCGTCCAGGCGGTCCAGGAGCCCAAGGCCCTGCAGGGCATGGTCATGATCATCTTTCGCGACGTCCCCAACCCGCCTGCCGCGAGGTCGAGGCGCAGGGTTGCCAAGGGTGCCGTCGACCCGGCGCTCCGCGACGAGCTGACGCGCGCGCAGGAAGACATCCAGGCGCTTCGCCAGGCCATGCGTGCCTCGGAGGAAGAACTGCAGGCGGCCAACGAGGAACTGCAGTCGACGAACGAGGAACTGCAGTCCGCCAACGAGGAACTGACCACCTCGAAGGAGGAGGCGCAGTCCATGAACGAGGAACTGCAGACCATCAATGCCGAACTGCAGACCAAGCTCGACGACCTCGCGCTGGCGCAGAGCGACATGCAGAACCTGCTCAACAGCACCGACATCGCCACGCTGTTCCTCGACAAGGACCTCAACGTGCGGCGCTACACCGACCAGATCACGCGCATCATCCACCTGCGCGAGGGCGACATCGGGCGGCCGCTCAGCGACCTGGCCAGCACGCTCAACTATCCGCAGCTGCATGCCGACGCGAAGGAGACGCTGCGCACGCTGGCCGTCTCCGAGAAGCAGATCTCGACGACCGACGGGCAGTGGTTCACGGTCCGGATCATGCCCTACCGAACGCTGGCCAACGTGATCCAGGGCGCCGTGATCACCTTCGTGGACATCACGGCGTCCAAGGAACTCGAGTCGCGGTTGCGCAAGTCCTGACGCCAAGGCGTCAGGGCGGCGACGACCGCGCCGATCCACCATCGAGGTACCCCAGTGCCGAATCCTCCCGAAACACCGACTACCCAGCAGGACCTGCGCCTGCGTGCGCTCGCGCGCCTCAGCCCGAACGGCGATCGGCAGGATCCGAGGATGAATTCCTCGGTGGCCCTCGGCGCCCTGCACGACCTTGCGATGTCGCCGGATACCGCCGGGGCCGCGCTGAAGCTCCTGCACGAGATGCAGGTCCACCAGGTCGAGCTGGACCTGCAGGAGGAAGAGCTGCGCCGCTCGGTCGCCGAGCTTGAGTCGGCGCTGTTCCGCAGCGTCCAGCTTTACGATTTCGCTCCCGCCGCACTGTTCACCATCGACCGCAACACCGTGCTGTTCGAGCTCAATGGCATCGGTGCGCACCTGCTCGGCTTCGAGAAGGATGCGGTACTGGGTCGCGCATTCGACAGCCTCCTGGAGCCCGCTTCGGCCCAGGCCCTGCGCGACGCGATGTCGAAGGTGGTTGGCGGTGCGGGGCAGGCTTCTTGTACGCTGCGCATCCCGGGACACAACGGCGCGGCGCAGGTGCTGGCGGCTGCCGTGTCCGCGGATCCCGGCGGCCCGCGTTTCCTGGTCGCCTGCGTCGGGCACTGACAAGAGAGAGGCGGGATGTCTGCGGA
>JADZCS010000165.1 GCA_020851435.1 Gammaproteobacteria bacterium
CCGCCGTGATCACCATGCTGGCGCTGGGCACGGGCGCGCAGCGGGCCGTCGACGAACAGCTCAAGTCGCTGGGCGCGAACATCCTGACGGTGACCACGGGCATGCGCTTCGCGCAGGGCGTTGCGCGCGACCAGGCGACGCTCAAGGTCGACGATGCCGCGGTGCTGAGCACGGAGGCGCACAACGTCTCGGCGGTCGTGCCCGAGCAGCAGAGCCGCCAGCAGGTCAAGCTGGGCAACAAGAACGTCAACATCTCGGTGATCGGCACCACGCCGAACCATCAGAAGGTCAACGGCTACAAGATCGCCGCGGGCGCGATGTTCACTGCGGCCGACGGCGCGTCGCGGCGTCGCGTCGCGGTGGCCGGCGGCGAAGTCGCCGAGATGCTCGAGATCGCGCCCGCCACGCTGGTCGGCGCCACGGTCACGGTCAAGAACGTGCCGTTCGAGATCGTCGGCGTCTACGAGAAGAAGGGCGCCATCGGCTTCCAGAATCCCGACGACGACCTCTATATCCCGATCGAGACCTCGCAGTTCCGCCTGACCGGCGAGGAACGCATCGGCAACATCGCCGTCGAAATTGCGCCGGGCGTCGAGCCGGCGCAGGCCATGGTCGAGATCGAGCGCGTGCTGCGGCGCGCCCACGGCATCGCGCCGGGCAAGGACAACGACTTCCAGATCATCGACCGCAAGCAGTTCCTGGCCACGCAGCAGCAGACCACGCAGATCCTCGGCTTCCTGCTGGCCGGCATCGCCGGCGTGAGCCTGCTGGTGGGCGGCATCGGCATCATGAACATCATGCTGGTCACGGTCACCGAGCGGACCCGCGAGATCGGCGTGCGCAAGGCGCTGGGAGCCACGCGCGGCAACATCCTCATGCAGTTCCTGGTCGAGTCGATGACGCTGTGCATCCTCGGCGGAATCCTCGGCATCCTGCTCGGCTGGGGGCTGTCCGTGCTGCTGGCCAAGCTCGCGGGCTGGAGCACCTACGTGACGATGGACGCGGTTGGGCTCGCGTTCGGCTTCAGCGCGGGCGTCGGCCTGGTGTTCGGCCTGTGGCCGGCGCAGCGCGCGGCGCGGCTGGATCCGATCGAGGCCCTGCGCTACGAGTGAGGTCTGCGCCGCCATGGCTGTCCGGCAACTGTTTCCCACCTTCGTCTACGAGGCGCCGCTGCAGAAGGCAGGCGCCGCCGACCTCAACCGCCGCCTGCTCCGCGAATGCGAGCAGCTGCGCGTGGACGACGTCGCCGGCCAGCGCTGGTCGAAGACCAACTATCCGGGCGGCTTCACGTCCTACGGCAGCCAGTGCCGCATGCAGACGATCTCGCCGACCTTCGCCGCGCTCGAGAAGAAACTGGGCCGGCACGTCGCGGCCTACGTGAAGGCGCTGGAGCTGGACATGAGCGGGCGCGAGCTGGTCATGACCGACTGCTGGGTCAACATCATGCCGCGCCACGTCGCGCACGGCCTGCACCTTCACCCGACCTCGACCATCAGCGGCACCTACTACGTGCGCACGCCGAGGGGCTGCGCCAGCATCAAGTTCGAGGACCCGCGCCTCGACCGCTTCATGGCGGCGCCGCCGCGCCGCGCGGACTGCCGGCCGGAGAACCGCCCATGGACGACGATTCCCGCGGAGGCCGGCAAGGTGGTGCTGTTCGAGAGCTGGCTGCGCCACGAGGTGCCGGCCAACCCGGTCGCCCAGGAGCGCGTGAGCATCAGCTTCAACTACAACTGGTTCTGAGCGGACGACCCTGACGGAGGAGCGGTTTCGGCGTCCCTGCAGGTACACCTATCCGCGGGCGTGGCCCGCCCTATAATGCCTGCGCTCAAGGAGTGCCCATGCCGAGCCATCAGGGATCGATCCGCAACGCTGTGTTCACGGCCGTCGTCGCTGCCATCGCCTGCGTCGCGACGGCCGCGCCGGTCGTTCCCGCCGGCCGCAGCGGCCCGAACGCCGATCCTGCCGCCAAGCTTTCCACGGCCGAATCGCCCGCCCTGTCGGCGGTCGAACGGCTGGCCCTCGCCAACAGGCTGGCCGCCTGGGGCCAGCGCAACAGCGATCCGGTGGCGCTGATCCAGGCCGCCAAGATCCGCAAGGGCATCGTCGGCGGCGGCCCGCAGGATGCCGCGGCGGTCGAGGCCCTGCTGGCCCGTGCCGAGGCCCTGGCGCCGGGCAACGCCGCGATCCGCGGCCTGGTCGTCGATGCCCGCGCCTATCGCAGCCGCGACCTCCCCCTGCTGTCCGCCGGCGTTGCGACGCTGACCAAGCTGGTCCGCAGCCTGTCCGCCGATCGGGCCGACCTCACCTTCCGCGGCGAGACCGCCGCCGTCGTCTACGTGCACTCGACCGAGGACGTCGACCTCGACCTGTACGTCTACGACGAGTACAACAACCTGATCTGTTCCGACGAGAGTACGGGCCAGGAGGCCCAGTGCCGCTGGCGGCCACGCTGGACCGGCTCGTTCCTCGTCGACGTGCGCAACAAGCACGACCGGGAGGTCGAGTATGTCCTTGCCGCCAACGACGTCCGCCCAGGCACGCCGTCGCCCTGAATTCCTTCCTGCGCGCCGCGTCGGGCGCGCCCTGCTGGTCGCCTGCGCGGTACTGGCGCTCGCTGCCTGTGCCGCCGTCGACACCAAGCCCGATCTCAGGCGCCTCTATCGCGGCGCCAACCTGTCGGCCGAACAGCCGCCGCTGATCGTCATCCCCGGCATCATGGGTTCCAAGCTGCGTGCCCGCGACGACGGTTCGGAACTGTGGCCCGGCTCGGTCTGGAACCTGGTGTCGAACAAGTTCGACGACCTGGCGCTCGGCATCGACCCGGCCACGCTGACGCCGCTGCCGAACCGCTACGAAGCCTTCGACATCACCGA
>JADZCS010000166.1 GCA_020851435.1 Gammaproteobacteria bacterium
CGAGCGTGGCGCCGGCCGGGTCGACCTGCTCGAACATCGCCAGCACCAGCGCCTCGCTGCGCACGTCCACGGCCTCGGCCTGCAGCAGCTTCAGCGGCAGCGGCTGGCGCGCGCGCGCCGGCGCTCGCGCCGCAACCGTCACCGGCGCCGCCGTGACGAATTCATGCAGGAAGTCGAGCCTTTCCGGGGGCGAGAGGTCGTCCCAGAACAGCTTCCCGGCCGCATCGGGAGCGGTGGTCTCGCGCCGCCAGCTGAGCGGCCCCCGGGCGACCGGCGGGGTGGTCGGCAGGGCCTGCGTCGTGGTCCCTTCGAGCAGGTCGAGAACCGCACGGCCGACGTTCGCATCGGTGGGCAGCTCGCCGTGCGCGGCGGTGGAGTAGTACGTGGCGAGTCCCGGCAGGCATGCGAGCGCGAGCGGTACCGTGCCGTCGCCGGCCTGCGAGCTGGAGAACTCCAGCGCGCCGCGCGACAGGCGCAGGCCCGTGGGCGTGTCGCGGCCGAAGCCCGCGACCAGCCGGAACCGCGCGTCCGGCGCCGGCAGCGTGGCGCGCACGGCCTGCGCGGCGAACAGCAGGCGCGAGTCGGGCCGCGGCCCGGCGGGCCATTGCCCGGCGTCGAAGGGGTCGAAGCGCTCGCAGGCCTCGGTGTCGGGCAGCAGTTCGGCGAGGCCGGCGAGCTTCGTGAACACGCGATCCGCGAGTTCCCCGGCATCGTGTGCCAGGTCGAGGCGCGCGAGACGCCGCACCAGCGGGTAGCTGCCGCGCAGCGCCTGCACCGCGGCGAAGGCGCCACGGTTGGGCGTGCCCAGCTGCACCACGCAGCCCAGCCGCTTCGATTCCGGATGCGCGAGCAGGGCGCGCGCAACGAGGCCGCCCTGGCTGTGCGCGACCAAGGCCGTGCCCTCGGGCGCGGTCGCCATTCGCCGCGCGAGCGCGGCCGCCGCCGTGCGTACGCTGTGCCGCCAGTCATAGGGCAGGATCGTCGCGTCGTGGCCGGCCGCGCGCAGCAGCAGCTTCAGGCGCAGGTAGCCGAACAGCAGGGCGCCGCGGGCCTCGAGCCGGCGGCGCGCGGGCGGCACGAGATCGGTGAGCCTGCCCAGCGCGATCTCGACCGGATCGAACCAGAGCAGGTCGTCGGGCAGCAGCTTGCGCGCGGCGCCCAGCGTCGAACCCATGATCCCCGGCAGGATGAAGACGCGGCACCCGCTGGCACGGCGCGGCGCGGCCGCCGCCAGCTGCCGCAGTTCCGCCACCCGGCGCGCGCCCAGCAGCGCCTCCAGTTCCGGCCCCGGGTCGAAGTCCGCCATCCCAGCCCCCGCATCGTCCCTGACGCGGTGGTGGTTATATCACACCAGGCTTGACGCTGGCCTGCGCGGCTCAGGTGCGGGCGACATAGGCGGTGCGCAGTTCGCGCTTGAGCAGCTTGCCCGTGGGGTTGCGAGGCAGCTCGCCGCGGAACTCGAGTCTGGACAGCCGCTGCTGTCGGCCCACGCGCTCGTTGACCCAGGCGCGCATCGCCTCGGCGTCGGCAGGTGTCGCCGGATGCCCCGGCCGCAGCACCACCAGGCCCAGCGGCGTCTCGCCCCACTTGTCGTGCGGGATGCCGATGACGGCGCAGTCGAACACCGCCGGGTGCGTCTTGATCGCGGCCTCGATGTCGGCCGGGAAGATGTTCTGGCCGCCCGACAGGATCATGTCCTTCTTGCGGTCGACGATGTACAGGTAGCCGTCCTCGTCGAGCTTGCCGATGTCGCCCGTGCGCAGCCAGGGCCGGCCCTCGGCGTCGTGCCACAGGGCCTCGGCGGTCGCGTCCGGCCGGTTGTGGTAGCCGATCATCACGAAGCGTGACCAGCCGACGATCTCGCCGGCGCTGCCCGCGGGCAGCTCGCGGCCTTCTTCGTCGATGATCCTGAGGTCCGTGCCCGGGACCGGCTTGCCGACCGACGCGGTGCGCGAGAACACGTCCTCGGGGTCGAGGGTCGTGATGATGCCCTCGGTGAGGCCGTACAGCTCGGTCAGGTCGCAGCCGAAATCACGGGCCACGCGCTGCTTGAGGTCGGGGTGCATCGGCGAGCCGACCGTGCACAGGTTCCGCATCGAACTGATGTCGTAGCGCGCGAAAGACGGATCCTCGACGACCTTCTGGAACTGCAGCGGCACCATCGCGACGTGCGTGCAGCGGTGGCGCTCGACCGTTGCCAGGAAGTCCTCCGGGTCGAAGTGGTCCATCACCACGATCGAGCCGCCGGCGAGGAACGAGCACAGCATCGCGACCCAGCTGATGTTCGAGAACAGCCCGACCGGGCAGATCGCAACGGCGTTCGAGCCGTAGCGCAGGGCCACGCCGACGTCGTAGGTCCACTCGATGCGACGGCGGTGTGAGTGCACGATGCCCTTGGGCAGCGCCGTCGTGCCGGAACTGTAGATGAGGTTGCAGGGACCGTCGGGATCCAGAGCCGCCTGGCAATGCGTCGCGGGCGCCGCGTCGCGCCAGGCCGCGTAGTCCGCGAAGCCGGCGCCGCCGTCGACGCACAGCCAGCCGCCTGGCAGCACCTGGTCAAGGCGCGCCTGCATCGGGGCCAGGCGCGCGCGCTGGGCTGGCGTGGCCACGACGACGCGTGCCCCGGCGTCGACGAGCATGCGCTCGATGCCGTCGTCGGTGACCGAGAGATTGAGGGGCACGACGCAGGCGCCTGCCTTCATGGCGCCGAACAGGGCCTCGACCATCGGGATGCCGTTGTTCATGAGCACGGCCACCGACTCCCCGGGCTGCAGGCCCAGGGCAACCAGCGCGTTCGCGACCTGCTCGGTGCGGCGGTCGAACTCGCCCCAGCTGAGGGACTCGGTTCCGCAGCTGACGGCCGCGCGCGCGCGACGCCAGCGCCCGTTGAGGCGCAGCAGGTCGGGGATCAGTGGGGCAGGTCCGGGAATCACGGCACACACCTCGGGCAATCGCAGCATCCGGGCGGATATGTTGCGGCGTCGCGCCCACGACGGCCACCTACGTTAGTACTATTCAAGGAACGGGTCCGGCGGCCTACAACGGCAGTCCACGATCCTTACAGGCAGGTGCAGCGATGACGACGCGCGACGGAAGCTGGGACTTCAGGGTCTGGATCGCGGGGGGCGTGGCGGCCGCCGGACTCGCGTCGCCCGCGTCGGCGACCGTGCCGGTCGACCTGGCCGCGCCGCCGCTGCGGCAGGCCTACGACGGCAAGTCGGACGACCTGCTGACCGCGGGCCTCGGGCACGCCGGCCTGCGTGGCCTTCCGCCCGGCTTCGCGGATCCCCTCAAGCCGACCGCCGGCGAACTGCGCCGCAGGGCGATCTACACCGCTTACCGGGGCCTGGTGGATACGACCGATGCCGGCGGCTTCGGCCGCCTGCACGGGCCCGGCGCCGACGAGCGCATCGCCGGCGTCGAGTACCTCGCGGCCGTGCGCACGCCCGATGGCGCCGGCACCACCACGGTCATGCTGCAGATTCCGGCGAGCTTCGATGCCGCGAAGCCGTGCCTGGTGGTCGTCGCCTCGTCGGGCTCGCGCGGCGTGTATGGCGCGCTGCCAACGGCCGGCGCCTGGGGCCTGCGCCACGGCTGCGCGGTGGCGACCAGCGACAAGGGCACCGGCGTCGGCTTCTTCGACCTCGACAGCGGCACCGGCTATCGCATCGACGGCGTGCCCACGACCGACGCCGATGACCCGCTGCTGGGCTTCAGGCCCGCTGCCAGCGACCGGCTGCGCGCCTTCGCGGCGGCAAACCCCGGCCGCGTCGCGATCAAGCACGCGCATTCCGGCAATAACCCGGAGAAGGACTGGGGCCGCTACGTCCTGCAGGCCGCGAAACTCGGCCTGGCCCTGCTCGCCCGGGAATACCCGGGCACCGACGGGCGGCCGGCCGTCACCCGTCGCAGCACCACCGTGATCGCCGCCGGCATCTCGAACGGCGGCGGCGCCGTGCTGCGCGCCGTCGAGCAGGATGACGGGCGCCTGATCGATGGCGCGGTTGTGGCGGAACCCAACGTCCAGCCGCAGCCGACCGAGGGCCTGACCATCAGCATGGGTTCACGCCCGCCGTTCAAGGGGCCGGCGCTGGCGCTGCTCGACTACGCCACGCTGCACCTGCTGTACCAGCCGGCCGCCGTGCTGGCGCCGTACCGCGCCGATGCGCCGCTCGAGGCCGTGCTGCCGGCGCAGCGCCCGCTCTGGGAACAGTGGCGCACGCAGCTCGTCGACGCCGGCCTGCTGGCTGGCGCGACTGCCGAAGACCAGGCACGCGACGCGCGCAAGCGGCTGGAAGCCGCCGGCATGCTGCCCGAGGCCCTGGCCCTGGGCTCCACCAACACGCAGTTCGGGCTCTGGCTTGCGGTCGGCGCTGCCTATGCCAGCGCGCACGGGCGCCTGGGCGTGGACGAGCCCCCCTGCGGGCTGTCGTTCGCGGCGGTCGACGCGCAGTTCCTGTCGCGGCCGCTCACGCCCGAGGAGCGCGCCCGCCTGTTCGCCGACGGCGTCGGCGTGGCGCCCACCGCGGGACTGCAGGTGGTGGCGCCGCTGCCGGACGGGCGCGGCGTGTTCGCCTCGCTGGGCAACGTCCAGCTCGCCAGCTGCCTGCGCGCGCTCGCGACCGGCGACGCGCGCGTTCTTGCCGGCATGGCGGAAGTGCAGATGAGCGCCGCGCTGCGCGGACGGCCCGTGATCGTGATGCACGGCCGGCGCGACGGGCTCGTGCCCGTCAATCACACCTCGCGGGCCTATTACGGGCGCCACCGCGCGACCGGCCAGGACAGCCTGCGCTACTACGAGATCGAGCACGGCCAGCACTTCGACGCCTTCCTGCCGCTGCCGGCGTTCGCCGCCAGCTTCGTGCCCATGCAGCCGCACCTCGAGGAGGCGATCGGCCTGATGTTCCGCCACCTGCGCGAGCGCACCCCGCTGCCGCCGAGCCAGGTCGTGCGCACGCATCCGCGCGCGCTGGCCGGCGCCGGCATCGAGCCGCTCGAAGCGCGCCACCTCGGCGAACTGCGCCTCGACCCGGGCGCGGACGCGATCGTGCAGCGCGGGCGGGACCTGCGCATTCCCGAGTGAAATGAAAAACGCCCGCCGGCACAAGCCGACGGGCGTTGGTTCATCGGCCGCGATTACCAGCTGTACGAGGCGGTCACACCGTAGGTCTGCGGCGCGCCGTAGAAGCCGGTCAGCACGCCCAGCGTCGGGATGTTGTAGCCCGTGGTGCGGTACTCCTCGTCCAGCAGGTTCTTGCCCCACAGCGCCACGCGCCAGCGACCGTCGTCGGAAGTCAGCGCCAGCGAGGCGTTCAGCACGCCATAGCTGTTCTGCGCGATGGCCCGGCTCAGGTCGGTGGTCGGGAACACCTTGGTCTGGAAGGTGTAACCCACCTGCCAGGTCAGCGACTTGCCGGCGCCGGCGGCGTGCGTGTAGAGGCCGTTGAACCCGTACTGCCACTCCGGCGCGTTGGTGAAGATCTGCGTCGAGGCAACGTTGACGCCGGCACTCATGAACTCGGTGTACTTCGTGTCCAGCCAGGCGACCATGCCCTGCAGGGTCAGGCCGTCCACCGGGCGCGCCGTGAGCTCGAGTTCGACGCCCTGCACTTCGCCCGCGCCGGCGTTGGTGAAGTCGCCGAAGAACGCGTCGTCCACGCCGTCGCCGTTGGCGTCGTAGGAGGTGAACACCGACAGCTGGATGTCCTTGTAGTCGCTGTAGAAGTACGCGGCGTTGACCACGTAGCGACCGTCGGCCCAGCTGGTCTTGGCGCCGGCCTCGTAGGTGGTGATCTGCTCGTCGTCGAAGGGCTCCGCGGAGCGGGGCACGGCGACGGAGTTGGCGCGGATGTTGTAGCCGCCGCTCTTGAAGCCGCGGGCCGCGCTCGCATACAGCATCACGTCTTCGGCGACCGTCCAGTCGATGACCACGCGCGGCGAGAACGACGAGAAGGTCTTGGACTTGTTGAAGTCCGCCGCGATCGGCGCGACCGGCCGCAGCGTCGTGTAGGTGCCGTCGGTGTAGAAGCGGTTCAGCACGTCGGCCGACTTCTTCTCGCTGGTGTAGCGCAGGCCGACCGTCAGGTTCAGGGCGTCGGTGAATCCGTAGGTGCCCTCGCCGAACGCCGCCCAGCTCTCGGTATCCGTAGCGCCCTGCGTGTCGCCGAAAACCAGCCCGAAGAAGTTGTTGCGCACCTGGCCGCCGGCCGTGCCGTCGAAGTAGTAGAGGCCCGCCACGCCCTGGAAAGCGCCGTCGCCGTCGTAGATCGCCTGCAGTTCCTGCGAGAACTGGTGGTCCGAGTAGAACCCCCGGACGTTGGCGATGGGCGAGGGCAGGGTGTCGAAGTCGATGTAGGTGTCGGTAGCGCTCTCGCGATACGCGGTGATCGACTTGAGCGACGTGCTGTCCGACAGGCTCCAGTCGATCGCCACCGAGGCGCCCTTGGCCTGCGTCCAGTTGATGTTGGCGAAGTCGCTGTCGACGTCGTAGTTGTTGCTGTTCGCCGGGCGGTCCGGCGTGGCCGGATCGAAGCGGTTCGGCGCCAGGCGCTTGGCGCCGCGGATGCCCGAGCCGTCACGCGTGTAGTCGAGCGATGCGCGTACCTCGAAGTCGTCCGAGGGGGTCCAGCGGGCGGATGCCCGGACCGCCTCGGTGTTCTTGTCGCTGACGTCCGACCCGGTGATGACGTTCTCGCCATAGCCGTCGTGCGTGATCTTGGCGCCAGCCAGGCGCAAGGCGAAGGTGTCGCTGGGGGCCATGTTCAACGACGCCTTGAGGTCGCGTTCGTTGTAGTTGCCCACGCCCACTTCCACCTTCGCGCTGGACTCGTTGCCCAGCGGCGCGCTCACGTACTTGATGGCGCCGCCGATGGTGTTCTTGCCATACAGCGTGCCCTGCGGGCCACGCAGGACCTCGATGCGCTGGATGTCGTAGACGTCGAGCAGCGCACCCTGCGGGCGCGCGATGTAGACGTCGTCGAGGTACAGCGCGACGCCCGGGTCCACGCCCCACAGCGGGTCGGCCTGGCCGACGCCGCGCATGTAGGCGGTCAGCGTGCTGTTCGAGCCGCGGGCCGCGTAGATCGTCAGGTTGGGCACCTGCGCGTTCATGTCGGCGAGGTCGGTGATCTGGCGCGCCTCGAGCTGGGCCTCGGAAATGGCGCTGACGGCGACCGGCACTTCCTGGAGGTTTTCCTCGCGCTTGCGCGCGGTGACCACGACCTCGTCGAGCTGCATCGTGGTCTCTGTGGCGGCATGCGACATGCCGGGCAGCGCCGCGGCCACCGCGGCGGCGACCAGGATGCTGGCGGTCGGGTTCTTGAGTTTCGACACGGACGGTCCCCTTTGAAAAAACTTTAGCCTGGCAATTCGTGCGCTCACGGCACAGCCGGCAGGCAACGGATGGTTGCGGGGGAAGGTACGCCCCGGGCGGGCGGCCGGCACTTGTACGTTAGTACTATTTGCCGGCGGGACCGATGGGAGAAGACTGCCGCGGCGCGGGATCGACACCCGCAGCGGAGTCGTGACCATGCTCAGCCTGTTCGGCCTGCTCCTTGGCCTAGCGCTATTGATCGCGCTCACCATGCGTGGGGTCGAACTCCTGATCGCCGCGCCCGTGTGCGCGCTGCTGGTCGCGCTGACCAGCAGCATGGCGATGTTCCCGCAGCTCGCGGGCCCAGGCGCCCCCAGCTTCACGGACGCCTACATGTCGGGCTTCTCCGGCTTCGTGACGTCCTGGTTCTTCATGTTCCTGCTCGGCTCCCTGTTCGGCAAGTTCATGGAGGCGAGCGGGGCCGCCGACAGCGTGGCGCAGTGGATCGTCCGGCGCCTGGGCGCCAGGCACGCGGTGCTGGCGGTGGTGCTGGCCTGCGCCGTGCTGACCTTCGGCGGCATCAGCGTGTTCGTCGTCGCCTTCGGCGTCTATCCCATGGCGCTGTCGCTGTTCCGGGCCGGCGACGTGCCGAGGCGGTTCCTGCCGGGCGCACTCGCGTTCGGTTCGGTGACCTTCACGATGACGACCGCCGGCTCGCCGGAGATCCAGAACTGGATCCCGATCCAGTATCTCGGCACATCACCGTGGGCCGGCTGGCAGGTCTCGCTGCCTGTCGCTGCCTTCATGTTCCTGACCGGCCACTGGTGGCTCAAGCGCATGATCAGCCGCGCGGTGGCGGGCGGCGAACGCTTCGAGGCCAGGGCCGACGATCCGGTGGACGAGGTCCGCGACCTTCCGTCGGCGGCGACCAGCGTCCTGCCGCTCGTCGCGGTGCTGGGCCTGTCGTTCCTGCTGCACGACGTGCTGCGCGAGTCGGCCCTGATCATCGCGCTGTCGGGTGGCATCGCGACCAGCCTGGTGCTGCACCGCCGCTTCATCGGCGCCCTGCACGTGCCGGTAGCCGCCGGCGCGCTCGGCGCGCTGATCGCGATCGCCAACACGGCCGCAGTGGTCGGCTTCGGCGGCGTGGCCAAGCTCTCGCCAGCCTTCCAGGAGGCGGTGGCCTGGATCACCAGCATGCCCGGCAACCCGCTGGTGGGCGCAGCCATCGCCGTGACCCTGATCGCGGGACTCGCCGGTTCCGCATCGGGCGGGCAGGCCATCGCCCTGCCGATCCTCGCTCCCCTCTATCTTGCCCAGGGCGTGAGCCCCGATGCGCTGCACCGCGTGGTCGCGATCGCCTCCGGCGGCCTCGACTCGCTGCCGCACAACGGGTATGTCGTCACCACGATACGGGCGATCTGCCGCGAGCAGTACTCGCGCGCCTATCCGGCGCTTGCGGCGATGAGCGCCATCGTTCCGCTGGCCGGGCTCGCGCTCGCCGTGCTGCTCTTCAGCCTCTGAGGCCGGGCACGGGCCGCTATACTGCGGCGGGTGCAAGTCACGATGTTCGCACCCTGGCTGCTCGCCACTCTCGCGCTGGCCTACCTCGGCCTGCTGTTTGCGGTCGCGTGGCTGGGCGATCGACTCGCGGCGGCGGGCCGCTCGCCGGTGC
This sequence comes from Gammaproteobacteria bacterium, assembly GCA_020851435.1. GTDB lineage: Bacteria > Pseudomonadota > Gammaproteobacteria > Steroidobacterales > Steroidobacteraceae > JADZCS01. The sequence continues at coordinate 8,988 of JADZCS010000166.1, forward strand.
CGCGGCCCTGGGTCTATTCGCTGTCGCTGGCGGTCTACTGCACGTCATGGGCCTTCTACGGCACGTCTGGCCAGTCGGCGACCCTGGGCTGGGCGCTGCCGCCGACCTATGTCGGCACGCTGGTGCTGCTGCTGGTTTTCCTGCCGCTGCTCGACAAGCTGATCCGCGTCAGCCGGCGTGAGCGCATCACCTCGGTGGCCGATTTCGTGGCCGCGCGCTACGGCCGCGACCGCGCGCTGGCGGTGTCGGTCACGCTGATCGCGGTCTGCAGCGTCGTGCCCTACATCGCGCTGCAGCTCAAGGGCATCGACCTGTCCTTCAACGAGCTCGCGACCGGCAACGCGCCGCGCGTCGGCGAGGACACGGCGCTGTACGTCGCGGCGACTCTCGCGCTGTTCGCCGTGCTGTTCGGCACGCGCCACGTCGAGGCCACCGAACACCACCCGGGCATGATGCTGGCGGTCGCGTTCGAGTCGGTGGTCAAGCTCGTCGCGTTCCTCGCGGTCGGCGCGTTCGCCACCTTCGGCCTGTTCGACGGCTTCGGCGACCTCGCGGCGCAGGCGGCGCTGCTGCCGCGCGATCCGCCGGTGTCCGCGACCTCGCACTACCTCGCGCTGGCCGTGCTCGGCTTCTTCGCGATCTTCTGCCTGCCGAGGCAGTTCCACGTCGCCGTCGTCGAGAACGGCGGCCCGCGCGACCTGGCGCTCGCTCGCTGGGTGTTTCCCGCGTACCTGCTGGCCATCAGCATCTTCATCCTGCCGATCGCCAACGCCGGCCGCGTGCTGGGACTGCCGGACGCCGACCTCTTCGTGCTGAGCCTGCCGCTGGCCGCCGGCCAGGACGGGCTCGCGCTGCTCGCCTTCATCGGCGGCCTGTCCGCGGCGACGGGCATGGTGATCGTCGCCTCGGTGGCGCTGTCGACCATGATCTGCAACGAGATCGCGGTACCGCTGCTGATGCGCTTCGCGCCGGCGCTGCGCACCGGTCGCGACCTCACCGGCCTGCTGCTGTCCATCCGCCGCATCGCCATCGTGCTGCTGCTAACGCTGGCCTGGCTCTATTACCGCTGGATCGCCCAGCAGAACGCGCTGGCTTCGATCGGAGAAATCGGCATGGCCGCCGCGGCGCTGTTCGGCCCGGCCATCGTCGCCGGGCTTTACTGGCGGGCGGCTTCGCGCCGTGGCGCGCTGGCCAGCCTCGCCGCGGGCTTTGCCGTCTGGACCTGGACGCTGCTCGTGCCGGCGCTGGCCGATGCGGGCATCGTCGGTGCGGCGCTGGTGAGCGACGGCCCGGCCGGCCTCGGCTGGCTCCGGCCCACGGCGCTGTTCGGCCTGGAGGGGCTCGACACGCTGGCGCACGGGCTGCTCTGGAGCCTGCTGTCGGCAGCGCTCGCGCTCGTCGCCTTCTCCTGGCGCGCCCAGCGCCTGCTCGTCGAGCGCATCCAGGCGGCCGTGTTCGTCGACGCCGAGCCGCGCGGCCCGGCCGAGGGTTTCGATCCCAGGATCCGCGCCCTCACCGTGAGCGACCTGCGCACCCTGGCCGAGCGCTTCGCCGGCGCCCAGCGCGCGGCACAGGAGTTCGCCGATCGCGAGGCATCCGGCGCCGCGCGGGCGACCGAGGCGCAACTCGACGCGACCCAGCGCCTGCTCGCTTCCGTGGTCGGCGCAGCGTCGGCGCAGCGCCTGCTGGACGCGGCGGTCGCCGGGCGCGACCTCGAGATCGAGGACGTGGTCTCGCTGGTCGATGGCGCCTCGCAGGCGCTCGCGTTCAGTCGCGAGCTGCTGCAGGCGACGGTCGAGAACCTCAGCCAGGGCATCAGCGTGGTCGACGCCGACCTGCGGCTCGTGGCCTGGAACCGGCGCTACGTCGAGCTGTTCCGCTATCCGCGGGAGGTCGTCGGTGTCGGCCGTCCGATCGAGGACCTGCTGCGCTACAACGCCGAGCGCGGCGAACTGGGCGACGGCGATGGCGAGGCCCAGGTCCAGAAGCGCCTGGAGCACCTGCGCCGCCGGACTTCCTACGTTTACCAGCGCATGCGCCGTGACGGGACGGTGCTGGAGATTCGCGGCAATCCCATGCCCGGCGGCGGCTTCGTCACCAGCTATACCGACATCAGCGACTACAAGCGCGCCGAGCGCGCGCTGCAGGAAGCCAACGAGTCCCTGGAGCGGCGCGTGCAGGAGCGCACCGGCGCGCTGACCGCCATGAACGACGAATTGCGCGCCGCCAAGGCCGAGGCGGAACGCGCCAACCTGGGCAAGACGCGCTTCCTGGCCGCGGCCGGCCACGACCTTCTGCAACCGCTCAACGCAGCGGGCCTGTTCTCGGCGGCGCTGTCGCAGAGGGTGGACCAGGCCGAGCAGCAGGCCCTGCTGGGCGATCTCGACCGCTGCCTGGAGAGCGCCGAGTCGCTGCTGTCCGACCTGCTCGACATCTCCAAGCTCGATGCGGGCGTGATCCGCGGCGAGCCAGCGGCGGTCGACCTGGGCGAGCTGCTGGCGGAACTCGATGCCGAGTTCCGGCTGCAGGCGGCCGAGCGGGGCCTGCGCCTGCGCACGCGCGCGACGCGCGCGTGGGCCTGGTCAGACCGCAAGCTGCTGCGGCGCGTGCTGCAGAACTTCGTCGGCAACGCCCTGCGCTACACGACCGAGGGCGGCGTGATGCTGGCGGTGCGCGCCCGCGGCGATCGCCTGCGCATCGAAGTCTGGGATACCGGCTGCGGCATCGAGCCCCGGCAGATCGAGCGTGTGTTCGAGGAGTTCTACCGGGGTCCCGCGGCCGCCGAGGCTGCGCCCGGGCGCGGCTTCGGGTTGGGCCTCGCGATCACCGAGCGCATCGCGCGCGTGCTGGGCCATGCGGTGGGGGTCCGTTCGCGGCCGGGCAGGGGCTCGGTGTTCTGGATCGAGGTCCCCGTCGCTGCGCCGGCCGCGCCGGCGGCCGCGGCGCCCGAGGCGCGTCCAGCCGGCACGCTCGCCGGCGTGCGCGCGCTGTGCGTGGACAACGACGCCGCCGCGCTGCGCGGACTGGTGGCCCTGCTCGAGGCCTGGGGTTGCGAGGCCCTGCCCTGTGCCGGGCTCGACGACGCCGCGCTGGCGCTGCGGCGCCACGGGCCACGGCTCGACGTGCTGCTGGTCGACTACCACCTCGACGGCGGCGTGTCGGGCCTCGACCTCATCGAGGCCCTGCGCCGCGACGAGGCCTGCACCGCGCCGGCCGTGGTCGTGTCGGCCGACGCGAGCGAACAGGTTCGTGCGCAGGCCGAGGCGCAGGGCTGCATCTTCCTGCGCAAGCCGCTCAAGCCGCTGCAGCTGCGCAGCGCGCTGCGGCGCGCGCTGGGCGAGCAGGCCGGCTGATCAGCTGGCCGCGTACTCCACGAGCTCGTAGGCGAAGTCCTTCGGCGTGCCGACGAAGGCGCGCACGGTCAGGTAGTCGCCGTCGGTGGTCACCCAGATGTCGTACGGCGGGTGGTAGTCGAACTCCGTGCCGCCGAGCAGGTAGGTGAAGTGGTGGCAGTCGAAAGTGCCGGCGCCCACCGTCACCTGCTCGATGCCCTGGTACTCCATGCCGATGGACAGCGGCATCAGGAAGGGGCCGGTGGCGCCGTTGAAGGCGTACGAGCTGATGAACAGCTTGTCGAAGTACTGCCGCTTCGGTCCGGCGAGGTCGAACATCGAGGTCAGGATGCCGTCCGACGTGATCGCGTGCGAGCCGAAGGCGCGCGGATGCCCGTCGACCTCGACGCGCTGGCTCAGCCGGCCCTCGGCGGCCGTGAACATCTCGCCGCCTGCGAGCCGTTCGCTGAAGCGGAACCAGCCGCTGCCGACGAAGCGGTCCATGACGCGCAGGCGGATGGAGCAGTCGACGGGGCGGTAACGGGCGTCGTACTCGGTCGTGACGTCGCGCAGCACCTCCCCCTCGTCGATCTCCGTGACGGCGCGCAGCATGCGGGCGCCGTCCGAGTGGACGGTGAAGTCGATCGACTCGCGGCCGCGTTCGCCCTGCGGGCCGGTGTAGACGAGCCTGGCGCGGATGCGTCGGTGTTGCATGTGGATCTCCGTGGGTAACAGGGTGAGAGGGGGCGAAAAGGATACAGGATGGCGCCGCGTTCAGCCCTCGAGCCCGAGCTGGTCGGTATCGCTGATCTCGAGGTCGTTGAAGACCAGCGAGGCCTGGGTGCGGTTGCGCACGCCGAGCTTGGCGAGGCCCGCGGAGACGTGCGCCTTGACGGTCGTCTCCTCGATGCCGAGGTCTCCCGCGATCTGCTTGTTGAGCCGCCCGGCCGCGAGCAGCTCCATCACCCGGAACTGCTGCGGCGTGAGGCTCGCCAGGCGTGCGGCGAGTTCCTGCTTGCGGTCCGGCGCGCGGCGCGGGCCCGGCCCCGCCGAACGCGGAAACCATTCGCCGCAGTCCACCACGGTCCGGATCGCGGCGACCAGGTCTTCCGGCGGCGATGACTTCGGCACGTAGCCAGCGGCGCCGAAGGCCTGGGCCTGGCGGATGACCGCCGGGTCGTCGGTCGCGGAGACGATCAGCACGGCCGTGCCCGGCAACTGGCTGCGCAGCCAGGCGAGCGGCGCAAAGCTGCGCCCATCGGGCATCATCAGGTCGAGCAGCACGAGGTCGGGATCCGGACGGGCCGCGGCGAGTTGCCGCAGCCCGGCCACGTCGGGCGCTTCCTCGATCGCGGCGTCCGGCAGCACGGAGGCCACGGCGTGGCGCAGCGCCGCGCGGAACAGCGGGTGGTCGTCGGCAATGACGACCCGGGTCGTCACTTGCGCCCCTCCAGCACCGCGGCCAGCACGTCGCAGACCTGTGTGATCGCAGGCAGGCGCGTGCTCGAGCGGCGCCACACGGCGCCGATGGTGCGGAAGGGCGCCGGCCGCGCGAAGGGCCGGATCGCGACGCCGCGCATGTTGCCGAAGGGGCCCTCGGTCGACAACTCAGGCAGCAGCGTGATGCCGAGCCCGGCGGCGACCATCTGCCGCAGCGTCTCGAGGCTGGTCGCGCGGTAGTCGGAATCCTCGTGCACGTCCAGGCGGCTGCAGACCTCCAGCGCCTGGTCGCGAAGGCAGTGGCCGTCCTCGAGCAGCAGCAGCGTCTGGCCGGCGAGGTCGCTGGTCTTCACGGTCTTGTGGGTTGCCAACTCATGCTTGTCGGGCGCGGCCAGCACGAAGGCTTCCTGGTAGAGCTCGC
>JADZCS010000167.1 GCA_020851435.1 Gammaproteobacteria bacterium
CCGCCAGGCTTGCCGCCAGCCTCACGGGCCTGCACCGCAACGACTGTTACGCGAGGGCGCTGGCCTTGCGGCAGGGCAGCTGAAAAGGCCTGCTTGAGTTCGGGGTCCATGAAGCCTATCTTGCAGCCGGGAGTCGGCCAGGCAACCGCCGTTTTGTCATGCAAAGCGGAGGAAAGTCCGGGCTCCAAAGGGCAAGGCGCCAGGTAACGCCTGGGGGGCGCGAGCCCACGGAAAGTGCAACAGAAAGCAAACCGCCTAAGTCCGCAAGGACTGGTAAGGGTGAAAGGGTGCGGTAAGAGCGCACCGCGTCCCCGGTAACGGTGGACGGCACGGCAAACCCCGCCTGGAGCAAGGCCAAATAGGGAAGCACCGCGGTCGCAAGGCCGCAACGCGTGGCCCGCGTGAGCTTCCGGGTAGGCTGCTTGAGGTGCACGGTGACGTGCATCCCAGAGGAATGGTTGCCCACGACAGAACCCGGCTTATCGGCCGACTCCCACCTTATTTTGGGCCACTGCGCCCCACCGACGGCCACCCGCAGGCCGCGTCCGTAACAAAGCACCGGAAGAGTGCTCTCTAAGTGCATGATTTATCTCGTCTCATTCGAGGCGAATTTCACGTGAACGCGCGCCGCTAAGTCTCTGACGTAACACGGTTTTTTTTGCTCCGGGGCGTTGACCGCAGGCTATGTGCTGCCTATAGTGGTGGTCGGTGGGAAAAAGTGGGAGGAAATGGGCGACGAGCCCGTTCTGAGCCTGTGTTTCGCGGCAGCCACAAAATTACGCTCGACGCCAAAGGCCGGATGGTCATGCCCAACCGGTATCGGGAACGCTTGCAGGAGCGTTGCCAGGGCCAGCTCGTGGTCACCGTCGACCGGGACCAGTGCCTGCTGATCTACCCCCAGCCGGATTGGGAGGAGATCGAGCGCAAGCTCATGAAGCTCCCCACCCTCAACGAGCAGGCGCGGCGCCTGCAGCGGCTCATGGTGGGCCACGCCACCGACATCGAGCTCGACGGACACGGCCGCCTGCTGCTGCCGCAGCAGCTGCGCGAGTTCGCCTCGCTCGACCGCAACGGCGTGCTGCTCGGACAGGGCAACCGGTTCGAACTGTGGGACGAGCAGCGCTGGACGCAGCACCGTGACGCGTGGCTGCAGGCGGTCGACACGCCTGTCGGCCTGCCGGCCGAACTCGAAACGCTGTCCCTCTGACGCCGCGTGAACAACGCAGCGTCCATCGAGGCGGTTCCGGGTGTGCATGCCCCGGTGCTGCTGGCGGAGGCACTGGCGGCACTGGCCGTCCAGGCCATGGGTTTCTATGTGGACGCGACGTTCGGCCGCGGCGGGCATTCGGCGGCGATCCTCGCGCAGCTTGGCGAACAGGGAGCACTCCTTGCGATCGATCGGGATCCTGACGCGGTGGCTCACGGCCGCGCGCTTCTCGGGGCGGATCCACGCGCCACCATCGTCCACGCCCCGTTTTCGACGCTCGGCGAGCAGGTTCGCGCGACCGGTCGCAAGGCCGACGGCATCCTCATCGACCTCGGCGTTTCATCGCCGCAGCTCGACGATCCTTCGCGCGGCTTCAGCTTCATGCGCGACGGGCCGCTCGACATGCGCATGGATCCCGGCAGCGGCGAGAGCGCTGCCGGGTGGCTGGCCCGCGCGAGCGAGCGGGACATCGCCATGGTGATCCACCGCTACGGCGAGGACCGCCACGCCCGGCGCATCGCGCACGCCATCGTCGCCGCGCGCGCCGAATCGCCGATCGAGACCACCGGGCAGCTCGCCGCGGTGATCGCGGCGGCAGTGCCGCGCCGCGAGCCCGGCAAGCATCCGGCCACGCGCGCGTTCCAGGCGATCCGCATCCACGTCAATCGCGAGCTCGGCGAGCTCGAGGACGCGCTGCCGCAGGCGCTCGACGCGCTCGCGCCGGGCGGCAGGCTCGCGGTGATCAGCTTCCACTCGCTCGAGGACCGGCTCGTGAAGCGCTTCATGCGCCAGCACGCGCAGGAGGACCCGGTCTGGGCCGGCCTGCCCGACATGCCGGCCCATGCGCGCGCGAAGCTCGAGCTCGTCGGTCGCGCCGTATTCCCCTCGGATGCCGAGGTGGCCGCGAACCCGCGCGCGCGCAGCGCGGTGCTGCGCGTCGCGGCGAGGGCCGCAGCATGATCAACCAGCGCTGGCTCGCGCTCGCGGTTCCGGTGGCGTGGCTGTTCGTGCTGGCCTCGGCCGCCAGCGTCGTCTACGTGCGGCACCAGGCGCGCACCTTGTTCGTCGAGCTCGAACAGCTCTCGGCGGAACGCGACCGCCTCAACATCGAGTGGAGCCAGCTGCAGCTCGAGCAGAGCTCCTGGTCCAATCCCGGCTTCGTCGAGCAGGTGGCCAACGATCGCCTGCGCATGACCCTGCCGAAGCCCACCGAAGTGAAGATCGTCTCCCAATGAAGCCGGACCGCAACAACGCCGCCAACGGCGGGCCCAGCTTCCGCGCTCGCTCGCTGGTCGTCATCGGCGTGCTGGTGGCGATCGGCTGCGGCCTCGTCGCGCGCGCGGTGGAGCTGCAGGTGCTGGACCGGCAGTTCCTGACCGACCAGGGCGATCGCCGCTTCATGCGCGTGGCGCGCATGCCCGCGCATCGCGGCACCATCACCGACCGTTTCGGCGAACCGCTGGCGGTCAGCTCGCCCGTCGACTCCGTGTGGGTCAACCCGCAGGAGATCGCGAAGTCGCCCGACGACATCAAGGGCCTGGCGCGCGCGCTCAACCGCGATCCGCAGTGGCTGGCGCAGCGCGTGACCAGCAACCTCGATCGCGAGTTCCTGTACGTGGCGCGGCACATGGAGCCGGCCGCGGCCGCGCGCATCAAGGCGCTGGGCCTCGCGGGCACGCACCTGCAGCGCGAGTACCGCCGCTACTACCCGAGTGGCGAAGTGACGGGTCACGTGCTGGGCTTCACCAGCGTCGACGAGTCCGGCCAGGAAGGCCTCGAGCTCGCGTACGACCAGTCGCTGGCGGGCGAGGACGGCCTCAAGCGCATCATCCAGGACCGGCTCGGGCGCGTCGTCGACAACGTCGAGAGCATCCGCGCGCCGCGTCCCGGCGAGGACCTGCGCACGAGCATCGACCTGCGCATCCAGTACCTGGCCTACCGCGAGCTGAAGGCAGCCATCCAGGAGAACCGCGCGCGCTCGGGATCGGTCGTGGTCATCGACATCGACAGCGGCGAAGTGCTGGCGATGGTCAACCAGCCCTCGTTCAACCCCAACGACCGCGAGCAGTTCGAGGTCGAGCGCTACCGCAACCGCGCCGTCACCGACATCCTCGAGCCGGGCTCGAGCATCAAGCCGTTCATCGCGGCGGCCGCGCTCGCCTCGGGGCGTTACAAGGCCGACTCGGTGATCGACACCAATCCCGGGTTCGTGCAGGTCGGCATCAAGCGCATCCAGGACAAGCACAACGTCGGCCTGGCGGATATCGCGACCATCCTCGCCAAGTCCTCGAACGTGGGCATGGCGAAGATGGCGCTCTCGCTGGAGCCGGAGCAGATCCACGCGACGCTCAAGGCGCTGGGCTTCGGCGAGGTCACCGCGAGCGGGTTCCCGGGCGAGTCCGCCGGACTGCTCAGCGACTCCGGCCACTGGCGCCCGATCGGCGTCGCCGTGATGTCCTACGGCTACGGCCTGTCGGTGACGCCGCTGCAGCTCGCGCAGGCCTACTCGACCATCGGCGCGCTGGGCCTGCACCGGCCCATCACCTTCCGCCGCGTCGAGGGCCCGCAGCCCGGCGAGCGCGCGCTGTCGGAGAAAGTCGCGCGCGACATGATCCACCTGCTCGAGCGCGTGATCACGCCCGACGGCACCGGCGTCAAGGCGGCCGTGCCCGGCTACCGCGTCGCGGGCAAGACCGGCACGGCCTGGAAGGCGAGCGAAGGCGGCTACTCCACCAACCGCTACCAGGCCATCTTCGCCGGCGTCGTTCCCGTCACCCGTCCCAAGCTCGCCGCCGTCGTCATGATCGACGAACCTTCCGGCGGCAAGTACTACGGCGGCGACGTCGCCGCGCCGGTGTTCTCCAACGTGATGTCGGGCGCGCTGCGCCTGATGTCGGTGGCCCCGGCCGACCGGCGCAGCGTCGAGCCGGCCACTGTCGTGCAGGCCGCGCCATGACCACGCAGAGCTGCACCCTGGACCAGCTGCTGCCGGATGTCGCGGGCGTACCCGCGCTTCCGGTGCCGGACCTCGCGCTCGACGGCCGGCAGGTCGTGCACGGTGGCGTGTTCGTCGCGCTGGCCGGCGCGACTCGCCACGGGCTCGACTTCCTGCCGCAGGCGCTCGCGAGCGGTGCCGCGACCGTGTTGTGGGAGCCTGCACCCGGCGTGGCCCCGCCGAGCCTGCCGCCGCAGGTCTCCGTGCTGGCCGTGCCTGGACTGCGCGCGCGCCTTGGCGCGATGGCCGACCGCGTCCACGGCGAGCCCTCCGCGCAGCTCGCGGTGACCGGCATCACCGGCACCAATGGCAAGACCACCTGTGCCTGGCTGCTGGCCCAGGCCCTCGAGTCGCTGGGCGCGCACTGCGCGTATGCGGGCACGCTCGGCTGGGGCTTCCCGCCCGCGGTGGCGGCCGGCACGCACACCACGCCCGACGTGCTGTCGGTGCATCGCGAACTCGCCACGCTGGTCGCGGCGGGCGCCACCCATGCGGCGATGGAGATTTCCTCGCACGCCCTCGAGCAGGGCCGCGTCGACGGCCTGCGCATCCGCGTCGCGGGCTTCACCAACCTGACCCGCGACCACCTCGACTACCACGGCACCATGGAGCGCTACGCTGAAGCCAAGCGCCTGCTGTTCACGAGGCCGGGCCTCGAGTGCGCGGTCATCAACGTCGGCGATGCGACCGGGGCGGATTTCGCCGCGAGCCTGCCCGCCGCCACTGAATTGATCGCGGTCGTGCTGCCGGGCGCCGCCTGGCAGGGCTGCGGCCGGCGCCTGGTCCTGCGAGGCGCGAAGCCGGTCCCGGCCGGCCTCGAACTGGACGTCGACGGCGACTTCGGCGCCGCGCGCGTCACCGTGCCGCTGGTCGGCGACTTCAACGTCGAGAACGCCGCCATCGTGCTGGGCCTGCTGCTCGCGCTGGGCCATCCGCTCGCGGCCGCGACGCAGGCGCTGGCCGGCGCCGCGCCGCCGCCGGGTCGCATGGAAACCTTCGCTTCCGTCACAGGCCCGCTGGCGATCGTCGACTATGCGCACACGCCCGACGCGCTGGCCAAGGTGCTGCGCGCCGCGCGCCGGCACTGTTCCGGACGGCTGGCGGTCGTGTTCGGCTGCGGCGGCGACCGCGACGCGGGCAAGCGACCGCTGATGGGCCGCATCGCCTCGGAGCTGGCCGACGACGTCTGGCTCACCGACGACAATCCGCGCAGTGAAGACGGCGCCGCCATCATCCGCGCCATCGCCGCGGGCCTCGAGCACCCGGCGTCCGCGCACATCGAGCGCGACCGCGCCGCCGCGATCGCCGCGGCGGTGGCGGCCGGCCGCGCCGGCGACGTGGTCGTGATCGCCGGCAAGGGCCACGAGGACTACCAGATCGTCGGCACCGAGGTGCGGCCGTTCAGCGACCGCGAGCAGGTCCGCCGCCGGCTGGGGAGGGCGGCCTGATGCGCACGCTCGGCTTCGTCACCTCGAGTACCGGTGGGCGCCTGGTCGGCCCCGACCTGCCGTTCGGCGACGTGTCGATCGACTCGCGCACGCTGGGCGCCGGCGCGCTGTTCTTCGCGCTGCGCGGCGAGCGCCTGGACGGCCACGAGTTCGTGGCTGCGGCCGCCGCGCGCGGCGCCGCCGCCGCGGTCGTCGACCACGAGCTCGACGTCGCGCTGCCGCAGGTGGTCGTGCGCGACACCACGGCGGCGCTGGCCGCCGCCGCCGCCGCCTGGCGCCAGCGCTTCACGCTGCCACTGATCGGCGTGGGCGGCAGCAACGGCAAGACCACGACCAAGGAGATGCTCGCCGCGATCCTGGCCGAGGCAGGCCCGTCGCTGGCGACCCGCGGCAACCTCAACAACCACATCGGCGTGCCGCTCACGCTGCTGCGCCTCGGGGCCGGCCACCAGGCCGCGGTGGTCGAGCTCGGCACGAACCACCCCGGTGAAGTCGCATTCCTGACCACCCTGGCCGTGCCGACGGTGGGACTGGTCACGAACGCCGGCGCCGAGCACCTCGAGGGCTTCGGCGACCTCGAGGGCGTTGCGCGCGCCGAGGGCGAACTGTTCGCGGGCCTCGATGCGACCGCGACCGCGGTCGTCAACGCCGACGATGCCTTCGCGCCGCTGTGGCGGGCGATGTGCCACGCGGGCCGCATCGTGACTTTCGGTCTCGGCGCGGGCGCCGACTTCCGCGCGACGGCAATCGCAAGCTCCATCGAGGACGGCCGCTTCGTCACGCGTTTCACGCTGGCCACGCCCGCGGGCGCAGTCGACGTGAGCCTGGCCCTCGCCGGGCGGCACAACGTGGTCAACGCGCTGGGCGCAGCGGCAGCCGCGCATGCCGCCGGCATCGGGCTCGATGCAATCGTGGCCGGACTCGGGCGCATGCGGCCGGTCGGCGGGCGCCTGGCGCTGGTGCCCGCGGCCAACGGGGCCTGGCTCATCGACGATTCCTACAACGCGAACCCGGATTCCGTGCGCGCCGGCATCGACGTGCTCGCGGACCTGTCGGGGCGGCACTGGCTGGTGCTCGGCGAGATGGCCGAGCTCGGCGCGCACACGGTGGCGAGCCACGTCCAGGCTGGCGCCTACGCGCGCGAACGCGGCGTGGAACGCCTGTTCGCGGTCGGGCCCACGACGCCGCACGCGGTCGAGGCCTTCGGCGGCGGCGCGCAGTGGTTCGCGGACTGGCAGGCGCTCGCTGCTGAAGTGCGCGCGGGCCTTGCCGCGGGGACGACGGTGCTGGTCAAGGGATCGCGCATGAATCGGCTCGAGCGCGTCGTGGGCGCGCTGACGGGCGTAGCCGACACCGGCGGGGGGCACTGAGTCATGTTGCTGGCATTCTTCGACTGGCTCTCGCAGTACTACGGCGGCTTCCGCGTCTTCAACTACCTGACGCTGCGCGCGATCATGGCGGCGCTCACTGCGCTGGCGATCGCCCTGCTGGTCGGGCCCTGGATGATCCGGCGCCTCGCCGAGAACCAGATCGGCCAGGTCGTGCGCAGCGACGGCCCGCAGACCCACCTCGGCAAGAAGGGCACGCCGACGATGGGCGGCGCGCTGATCCTGGTGGCGATGGCGGCCGGCACGATCGCCTGGGGCGACGTGCACAGCCGCTACGTATGGATCGCGCTGGGCGTCACGCTGGCGTTCGGCGTGATCGGCTTCTACGACGACTACCTGAAGCTGGTGATCCGCGATCCGCGCGGCCTCGTGGCGCGCTGGAAATACCTGTGGCAGTCGGTGGTGGGCCTCGGCGCCGCGGTCGCGCTCTGGTCGACGGCGCAGGTGCCGGCCGAGACCATGCTGTACGTCCCGTTCTTCAAGCAGGTCGCGATCCCGCTGGGGGCGGTCGGCTTCATCGTCTTCACCTATTTCGTCATCGTCGGTTCCAGCAACGCGGTCAACCTCACCGACGGCCTCGACGGCCTGGCGATCATGCCCTGCGTGATGGTCGCGGGCGGCCTGGCCGTGTTCGCCTACGTCACCGGCAACATCAAGTTCGCGACCTACCTGCAGATCCCGTACGTGCCCGGCGCCGGCGAGATGCTGATCTTCCTCTCGACGATCGTCGGCGCAGGCCTCGGCTTCCTGTGGTTCAACACCTATCCCGCGCAGGTGTTCATGGGCGACATCGGCGCGCTGGCGCTGGGCGCCGCGCTCGGCGTCGCCGCGGTGATCGTCCGGCAGGAAATCGTGCTGGCCGTGATGGGCGGCATCTTCGTGCTCGAGACCGTCTCGGTGGTGCTGCAGGTGGCTTCGTTCAAGCTCCGCGGCCGCCGCATCTTCCGCATGGCTCCCATCCACCACCACTTCGAGCTCAAGGGCTGGGCCGAGCCGAAGGTGATCGTCCGCTTCTGGATCATCTCCTTCGTGCTGGTCCTGGTCGGGCTCGCCACCCTGAAGCTGCGCTGATGAAGGACCGCAACGACACCGCCCCGCAAGCCCTGCACCGCGCCGTCAGCGTGGTGGTCGGCCTCGGCAAGACCGGCGTCTCCTGCGTGCGCCACCTGGCCGCGCACGGCCACGAGCTGCGCGTCACCGACAGCCGCGCCAACCCGCCCGGCCTCGCCGAACTCGCGGTGATCGCGCCCGGCGCGCGGGTCGCGACCGGCGGCTTCGACGTCGCGCTGCTCGACGGCGCGGACCAGGTGGTGGTCTCGCCGGGCGTATCCCTGCGCGAACCCCTGCTCCAGGAGGCGGTGCGCCGCGGCCTGGACGTGGTCGGCGACGTCGAGCTGTTCGCGCGCGAGGTCAGCGGCCGCGTCGTCGCCATCACCGGCACCAACGGCAAGAGCACGGTCACGACCCTGGTCGGCGAGATGGCCCGGGTCGCCGGCCTGGAGACCCGCGTGGGCGGCAACCTCGGCGAGCCTGCGCTGGACCTGCTGCGCGGCGCGGCCGCGGAACTCTATGTGCTCGAGCTGTCGAGCTACCAGCTCGAGACGACGCGCTCGCTGGCGACCGAGGCGGCGGTCGTGCTCAACCTCACGCCGGACCACATGGATCGCTACAGCGACATGGCCGAGTACGGCGCGGCGAAGGCGCGCATCTATGAACGCTGCGCGACGGCAGTCGTCAACATCGACGACGAGTTCGTGCGCGTCATGCCGCGTCCGGGGCAGCGCTCGGTCACGATGAGCCTCGTCGACGCCTCCGCCGACTACCGGCTCGAGGCGGGCGAGGGTGGTCCCTGGCTGGTCGCCTGTGGCGAACCGGTCATGCCCCTGTCGGCAGTGGCCATGCCGGGCCTGCACAACGCCTCCAACGCGCTCGCGGCGCTCGCGCTGGGCGATGCCTGCGGCCTGCCGCGCAGCGCGATGCGCGAGGTGCTCGGCCAGTTCACGGGCCTGCCGCACCGTACGCAGCTGGTCGCCGAGCGCCGCGGCGTGCGCTGGATCGACGACTCCAAGGGCACCAACGTCGGTGCCACCCTGGCCGCCGTCGCGGGCCTGTCGGGCCCGCTGGTGGTCATCGCCGGCGGCGACGGCAAGGGCCAGGACTTCTCGCCGCTTGCGCCGGCCTTCAGCGGCAAGGTCAGGCACTGCGTGCTGATCGGCCGCGACGCGGCGGCCGTCGGCGCGGCGCTCGCAGGCACCTGCAGCGTCGAATACGCCGCCACGCTCGAAGACGCCGTCGCCGCGGCCGATCGCGCCAGCGTCGCCGGCGACACCGTCCTGCTGTCGCCGGCCTGCGCGAGCCTGGACATGTTCCGCGACTACGCGCATCGCGGCCAGGTGTTCGCCGCGGCTGCCCAGGGATTGCCGGCATGACCACCGCGGCCGCTATCCAGTATTCACGCTCCGCGGGCCGGCAGGCCCGGCTCGTGATCGACCCGGTGATCGTGTCGACCACGCTCGCGATCGTGCTGCTCGGGCTGATCATGGTGACCTCGGCCTCGGTCACCATCGCCGACCGGCAATCCGGCGACCCGTTCTTCTACCTCGAGCGCCAGGCCTTCTCGGCGGTGATGGGCTGCATCTTCGCGGCCGGCCTGCTGTTCGTGCCGATGGCCGCGTGGGAGCGCCTGTCGCCGGTGCTGCTCATGGCGGCCTTTGCGCTGCTCGTGCTCGTGCTGATCCCCGGTCTCGGCCACGAGGTCAACGGCAGCCGCCGCTGGCTGCGCGCCGGACCCCTGAACTTCCAGCCCTCCGAGGCGGCACGCGTGATGCTGCTGGCCTACGTGTCGAGCTACGCGGTGCGCCGCTCGGACGAGCTGCAGAAGAACCTCAGCGGACTGCTCAAGCCGATCGGCGTGCTGATGGCCGCGGCCCTGC
>JADZCS010000168.1 GCA_020851435.1 Gammaproteobacteria bacterium
AATAGGGTTCAAATGCCGCGCGTGCAAGTCCGACTCCGGCGATTTTCAACTAGGAATTTAGCTTGGGCACCCTAGTCTTGAATAAGCCCTTCGGGGTGCTGACCAAGTTCACCGACACCACCGGAAGACCCACCCTTGCGGGCCTGGTAGAGGTGGCCGGGGTCTACCCCGCCGGGCGACTGGACCAGGACAGCGAGGGCCTGCTGGTGCTGACCAGCGAGGGCTGGCTCCAGGCCAGGATTTCCGACCCGGCCAGCCACTGGCCGAAAACCTACCTGGCGCAGGTCGAGGGGGTTCCCGACGAGGAAGACCTCGAGCGCTTGCGCAAGGGCGTTCTGCTCAAGGACGGGCTGACCCGACCGGCAGGCGCGCGGCTGGTGGTAGAGCCTGCGGGCCTGTGGCCACGTGATCCGCCGATCCGGTTTCGGCGGGAGATCCCGACCCAGTGGTTGGAACTGGTGATCACTGAAGGTCGCAACAGGCAGGTCCGCCGCATGACCGCGGCGGTGGGCCACCCCACCCTGCGCCTGATCCGCTGGGCCGTCGGCCCGTGGTCCCTTGACGGGCTCGCACCGGGCCAGTGGCGGGAACTGACGCCCGCGGAACTCGCCCTCGCCAACCGCCCTCAGCGGCGGCGGTGACGCGCGATCAGCATCGCGAGTTCGAGGGCCTGCTCGTAATTGAGCCGCGGGTCCACGCTGGTGCGGTAGGCACGCGCCAGCCCGGCATCCGAGAGGCCGCGCGCGCCGCCCGTGCACTCGGTGACGTCCTCGCCGGTGAGTTCGCAGTGCACGCCGCCGAGGGCAGAGCCGCAGGCATCGTGCACGCCGAATGCCGACTCGACCTCTGACAGGATGTTCTCGAAACGCCGCGTCTTGAGCCCCTGGGGCGTCGACTCGGTGTTGCCGTGCATGGGATCGCAGATCCACAGCACCCGCTTCCCGGTCGCGCGGACCGTCTCGATCATCTCCGGCAGGCCGGATTCGATGTCGCGGGCGCCGAAGCGATGGATCAGCACGAGCCGGCCTGGCTCGTCGTCGGGATTCAGGATCTCCACGAGCTCGCGCAGCCATGCCGCATCCATGCCGCGACCGACCTTGACCCCGATCGGGTTCGCGATGCCGCGGAAGTACTCCACGTGGGCACCGCCGAGCTGTGCAGTCCTGAAACCGATCCAGGGCAGGTGGGTCGACAGGTTGTACCAGCGTCCGACGCGCTGGATATAGCGGGTCTGGGCCTGCTCGTAATGCAGGTGCAGGCCTTCGTGACTGGCGAAGAAGCGCACCTGGCTGGCGTCGTGCACCTTGGTGCCTGACATGCCCTCGAAGAAGTCCAGCGAGTCCTTGAGCGACTCGACGATGCGCTGGTAGGCGTCCTTGAGCTCGGCGTGCTGCAGGAACCCCACGTTCCAGTATTCAGGGTGGTGCAGGTCGGCGAATCCGCCGTCCACCAGCGCCCGCACGAAGTTCAGGGTCAGCGCTGCGCGCTCGTAGCCCCGCAACAGCAGTTCGGGATTGGGTTCGCGGGCCTCGGGCGTGAATTCCGAGCGGTTGACGATGTCGCCGCGGTAGCAGGGCAGCGTGAGGCCGTCGCGCGTTTCGAAATCCGTCGAGCGCGGCTTGGCGTACTGGCCAGCCATGCGGCCGATGCGCACGACCGGCTTCTTGAGGCCGTGCAGCAGCACGAGGCTCATCTGCAGCAGGATCTTGAGCTTGCGCGCGATCTGGTCGGACTCGCAGTCCTCGAAGCTTTCGGCGCAATCGCCGCCCTGGAGCAGGAATACCTCTCCGCGCTGGGCGCGGGCGACCTGGTCGCGAAGGTTGTCGACCTCCCAGGACACCACGATCGGCGGCAAGCGGGACAACTCGGCGATGACGCCGTCGAGGCGCGCCTGGTCGGCATAGCGGGGCTGCTGCAGCGCGGGCTTCTGCTGCCAGCTGCGCGGATGCCAATCGTGAAGTCGGTCTGGCTTGGTCATGGTGGCGATCGTACACAGGCCTCCACTGCGCTGCAAAAATTGCGTGGAGTACGGGGTGGTGTATACAGGGATGGGTAGGCAGAATGCTCCCTTTTTCGCGGGCCCGTCCCGGGAGAATCTCCATGCATCGTGTACTCGTCCTCGGCTCCGGCAAGATCGGCGCCCTCATTTCCGGCCTGCTCGCCGAATCCGGGCACTACAAGGTCGACCTCGACGACGTGAACGGCGCCGCCGCCGCCGCCGTGGTCAAGGCCCACCAGCAGCCGAACCTCGTTGCCCACACGCTCGACGCGTCCGACACCGCCGCCCTCGCGAACCACATCAAGGCCCACCCGGTGGACGCCGTGGTGTCCTCGCTGCCCTTCTACTGCAACCCTGGCGTGGCGCGCATCGCCCGCGACGCCGGCATCCACTATTTCGACCTGACCGAGGACGTCGAAGTCACGCGCCAGGTCCGCGAGATCGCCGAGGGAGCCAACCACGCCTTCGTGCCGCAGTGCGGCCTCGCGCCGGGCTTCATCTCGATCGCCGCCAACGAACTGGTCTCGCACTTCGACGAGCTGCGCTCGGTCAAGCTGCGCGTCGGCGCCCTGCCCCAGCACCCCAACAACGTCCTCAAGTACTCGCTGACCTGGTCCACCGAGGGCCTGATCAACGAGTACGGCAATCCCTGCCTGGCCATTTCGGACGGCCGACTGGTCGAGGCGGCGCCGCTGGAGGGTCTCGAGGAAATCGAGATCGACGGCACGCTGTACGAGGCCTTCAACACCTCGGGCGGCCTGGGTTCGCTGGGCGAGACCCACGGCGACCGCTGCGAAACCATGAACTACAAGACCATGCGCTATCCGGGGCACTGCACCCAGATGCGCCTGCTCATGAACGACCTCAAGCTCAACCAGGATCGCGCCACGCTGAAGCGCATCCTCGAGAACGCGGTGCCGCAGACGCTGCAGGACGTGGTCGTCATCTACGTCGCAGTCGCCGGCAAGCAGGAAGGCGAACTGCGCGAAGAGAACTACGTCAACAAGGTCTACCCGCAGCTGATCGCCGGCAGGCTGTGGTCGGCGATCCAGGTGACGACCGCCGCCGGCATCACCGCCGTGGTCGACCTCGTGCTGTCCTCGCCGAAGGACTACCAGGGCTTCGTGCGCCAGGAACAGTTCTCGCTTCCCGAGATCCTCGCCAACCGCTTCGGCCGCTGGTACACGGTCGGTAGCGACAAGGGCATCTCGGGTCAGGTCGTGGTCGAAGGCAAGGCTGGGCACCAGCGCAGCCTGTACGCAGGAGCCTGATCATGCAGGTCTCGGACATCCTCAAGGGACTCGGGCTGACGGAGATCAACGCCGGCACCTGGTGCGGCGACGGCGGCTGGCTGGCGGACGCCAGCGCGCCCCTCATCGAATCGCGCTGCCCGGCCACCGGCGAGGTGCTCGCGCGCGTGCGCTGCGCCACTGCGGCCGACTACGAGCGCGTCATGGCGACCGCCGTCACTGCGTTCAAGGCCTGGCGCGAAGTGCCGGCCCCGAAGCGTGGCGAGGCGATCCGGTTGTGCGGCGAGGCGCTGCGCGCGAAGAAGGATCTGCTCGGCAGCCTGGTTACGCTCGAGATGGGCAAGATCAAGCCCGAGGGCGACGGCGAAGTGCAGGAGATGATCGACATCGCCGACTTCGCGGTCGGCCAGTCGCGCATGCTCTACGGCCTGACCATGCACTCCGAGCGGCCGCAGCACCGCATGTATGAACAGTGGCATCCGCTGGGCGTGGTCGGG
>JADZCS010000169.1 GCA_020851435.1 Gammaproteobacteria bacterium
AGCTGCTGCAGGTTCCGGGCGAGACGCCGGCATGGTCGAACCTGGCTGGCGTCCAGGCCGTTGTCGTATGGCAGCTCTCACAGGTGTTGCCGGTGGGCAGGTGGTTGTTGCCCTTGCCCGTTGCGGTAGTGCCGTTATGGCAGGAGAAGCACGTACCGGTGACCTGGGTGTGGTCGACCCGCGTGACGGGCGACCAGGTGACGGTCGTGTGGCAGGCCTGACAGGCGCTCGTGCTCGCGATGTGGGACGGGTTCTTCCCGGTCGCGGTCGTTCCGTTGTGGCAGGTGGCGCAGGCTCCCGTCACCTGGGTGTGATCGACCCGCGTTGCCGGCTTCCAGGTCGCGACCGAGTGACAACTCTCGCAGGCGCTGCTCGACGCGATGTGGGTGAGGTTCTTGCCGGTGGCCTGTACGCCGTTGTGGCAGCTGCTGCAGCTGCCGGTGATGCCATCGTGCTTGAAGTTGGCCGGCTTCCAGGCGGTGGTCGTGTGGCAGGTGTCGCAGGCAGTGCTGCTGGCGATATGCGTGGGGTGCTTGCCGGCCGCGATCGTGCCGTTGTGGCAGGCGTAGCAGGTGCCGGTGACCTGGGTGTGGTCGACGCGCGTGGCTGGCTTCCAGGTGGCGACCGAGTGACAGCTCTCGCAGGATGCGCTGGACGCTATGTGCGTGTTGTTCTTGCCGCCCGCCTGAACGCCGTTGTGGCAGCTGCTGCAGCTGCCGGTGATGCCGTCGTGCTTGAAGTTGGCAGGCTTCCAGGCCGTTGTGCTGTGACAGTTGTCGCAGGAGTTGTCGCTGGTGATGTGCGTGGGGTGCTTGCCGGCCGCGGTCGTGCCGTTGTGGCAGGACGCACAGGCGCCGGTGACCTGGGTATGGTCGACCCGCGTGCTGGGCTTCCATGCGACCACCGAGTGGCAGCTCTCGCAGGTGGTCGTGGACGCGATGTGCGTCGCATGCTTGCCGGCGGCCTTGACGCCGTTGTGGCAGGTCGAACAACTCCCCGCGATGCCGTTATGGCTGAAGTTCGCCGGACGCCACGCGACCGTGGTGTGGCAGCTGGCGCAGTTAGCGTCGCTGGGGATGTGGTTGGCGCTGCGGCCGACGGCAACGCGCCCGTCGTGGCAGGACGCGCAGGTCCCCGTCACGTGGCTGTGGTCGACCCGTGTGGCGGGCCGCCAGGCCGAACTGCGATGGCAGGACTCGCAGGTGTTGCTGCTGGCGATGTGGGCAGGGTTCTTGCCGGTTGCGCGGGTGCCGTTGTGGCAGCCCGAGCAGTTGGAGGTGATGTTGCCGTGATCGAACGCGGCTGGTCGCCACGCCGAGGTCTTGTGGCAGGACTCGCAGCCGGCGCTTGTCTGCAGGTGGCTCGCTGACTTGCCGGGGGCCTGGACGTTGTTGTGACAGCTCGCGCAGCCGCCAAGCGCCTGGGCGTGGTCGAACCGGGTGGCAGGTGAGAACGACGTGGTGGAGTGGCAGGCGGAGCAGTGTTCGGTACTGAGGATATGGTCCGACGACTTTGGCAGTGCGTTGCTGCGCGTCCCCTTGGCATGGCAGGACGCGCAGTCGCGTGGCGTGCCTCGGAACACCGCATCCACGTGGCAGGACTCGCAGAGCACGTCGCGGTGCTGGCCGTCGAGTTCGAAGCCCGTGGTCAGGTGGTCAAAACGCTGGCTGGTCGGCGTTGCGGCCGATGCCGCGGAAACGAGGACCAAGGCCGCGAGCAGTGCGGGAACAAGGCGAAAGACGACCATGGCGGCTGACCTCATTGGATTCTCGCGCCCTTGAAGGTGAGGGTGTTGTGGCAGCGCTGGCACTGCTGGCCGAACTGGCCGAGATGACGATCGTCCTTGCGGTGGCACGCCGCGCAGTCGCGCGCGAGCTTCACTACCCCTGCGGGCTTGTGATGACACGTGACACATGCGATGCGGCCGTGGGCGCCCGTCAATTCGAACCGCGCCTGCTGCGCATGGTCGAATTCCCATAGCTTCCACCCATTGGGCGAATGGCACGTCGCGCAGTCCTTGCCGAGGCCACCAGCGTGGACGTCGGCAAGTGCATGACAGCCCAGACAGTCACGCGGCGCGCCCTTGAACGACTTTGAGGTGTGACACTGCGCGCAGGTTGGCAGTACGTGCAGGCCCAGCAGCGGGTAGTCAGTCAGGTCGTGGTCAAAGCGGATACCCTCGCGCCACTTGGTGGTGCCATGGCACTTGTCGCAGGTCGACCCGAGCTTGCCGGCATGCGGGTCCACCTGCCGGTGGCAGTCCGCGCAGGCCTTGCGCGGCGCCTGCCGCTTGATGTCTGTGGTGTGGCAGGCATGGCAGCTCAGGGTAGCGTGCCGGGCATCGAGGGGGACGCCGGTGCGTGCCGCGTGATCGTAGGCCTTTACCTTCCAGCTGTCGTTGCCGTGGCACTTGCTGCAGTCGAGGCCGAACCGACCGGCGTGCGAGTCGTCGGCGCGGTGACAACCCTGGCAGTCACGCGGAAGGTCGTCCTCGAGGCGGCCACTCTTGTGGCAGGTTCCGCAGGCGATCACCACGTGCCGCCCGAGCAGCGCGAATCCGGTCTTGGCGTGGTCGAAGCGTGACTTGTCCCATGCCTCGGTGGTGTGGCAGCCGCCGCAATCCTGGCCGCGCGCGCCCGCATGGGTATCGTCCGGCGCGTGGCAGGCGACGCATCGCGCCGGCGTCGGCTTGTAGCGCCCGCCGAGGTGGCAGGCGTCGCAGGCGATGGTTGCGTGGGAATGCGTCAGCGCGAACCTGGTCTTGCCATGGTCAAATCTGCCTCCAGCCCAGGACTGCTTGCCATGGCAGGACGCGCAGTCCCGCCCGAGTTGGCCGCGGTGGGCGTCAGACTTCTCGTGACAGTCGGCGCAGGCGGCGCGCGCCTCACGCCACTTTTTGCCCTGCTTATGGCAATCGGTGCAGGCCACCGACAGGTGTGCACCCTCGAGCGCGAAGTCCGTGCGGCGGTGGTCGAAACTGGCCCGGTCGAACTTGACGATATCGCCGCCGCGACCGAGGTGTTCGGTATGGCAGGCCTTGCACTGCGTGCGGCCGATGTTCGGCAGGCGACCATGCAGTCCCTGCGCCTTCTGGACGTCGGCTGCCACGTCCTTGTGGCAGTCCAGGCATTGGGCCGCTTGCCGGGTCTTGTCGCCGCGGTCGTGGCACAAATCGCAGTCGTCTTCCTGCTTGACGTGCGCGCGGCTCACCTTGCCCGGCATCAGCAGGTTCTCAACGCCGGCGGCATGGGCCACGGAAACCGGGGACAGCAGGGGCCACAGGCTGGCGAGCAAAGCCAACCCTACCCCGCATCGCTGGGCGACTGGCCGCCAGCGAGGTGTGGACTCAGTAGACATGCACCGCGATGACATGAACGATGCCGGCGATCACCAGCATGAAGAACAGGGGCAGGTGCAGAACGTGCCACAGCGAGAACAGCCGCTCGTAGGCCTCGAACTCCGCCACGCGCCGGGTCGCCTGCAGGCGACGGTTTACGTAGGCGTGCAGCAGCCGCTCGTGACTGGCCACGTCGCCGGCCGGGGAATTGGCGCGCAGTTGAGCGAGCGCGGCGCGCATGACTCGTCGCCGCTCGCGATAGAGCCGCCGGGTAACGACGACTGGCCGGAGCAGGCTCAGGACGGGACCGTGCGACCAGGCCAGGAGCTTTGCTTCAGCCGCGCCGACGCGTTCGTGCAGATCAGGGACATGCTGCAGGCCCGCGGCCTGCCGCCGCAGTTGCTCCGCCGCCGCCTGCAATTCGGCACAGCTCGCCTTGCGGCCATACAGGCCATGGTGGATGCGCGTATAGAAGTGTCGGCCGAAAATCCCGCTGCCGGCGACGACGAGCATGCACACCAGCGCGACATTGCTGTTCACCGCGCCCAGGGTGAAGTTCGAGTGATAGAGGATGAGCACCGGCCCAGCGACGCCGAAAGCCATGTGCAACTGGAACCAGCCCTTGATGGTGCCGAGCGGACCCAGTGTGCGGAAGCGCTTGCGCAGCGGGTAAATGAGCAAGAGCAGCATCGCGCTGCCGCCGGCAATGCCCAATGCATAGCCGACGCCGTGCTCCGGCGACAGGTAACGCTCGGTCGGCAGGTAATAGCCCATCCCGACCAGGATGGCAGCCAGCATGAAGCCGCTGCGTACCACGGTGAACAGCGGCCGGCGCGGCCGCGCCCGTCGGTCGATGGCTGGGGTTGACTGGGTGGCATGCATGGCGGTGGCGCTCATCAGATCCTCGGCGTCATAATCTTGGTGTGTCTGGAGTCAGGGCGCCGGAGTGCGTGGGGACCAGGCCCACGACGACGAGCCGCCGCTGCCGGCTCCCCCTCCTGCAAGGAGTGCCTGCGCCTCGCGCCGGTTGTCGGCTACCAGTTTCGCGTCGGAACTGCCCTCCGGCAGCACGGCGAGCAGCCTGTTCCACGTCGCCAAAGCCGCGGCGGTGTCGCCCTTTTCGGTCTGCAGGCTGCCCAGCAGCCACAGTGCCTTGGCGTGGCGGGCATCAAGCGCGAGCGCCCGCAGGATCTGCGGCTCAGCCTTCGCCAGCCCACCGTCGCCAGCGCCAACAGCGTCGGCATAATCGGCCCACAGGTCGGCGCTCATCCCGCCCTGGGCGGAGAGTCGTTCGAAGGCGGCGATGGCACGCGGGAAATCCCTTTCCCTCCGCGCGGTCTGGGCCTCGACCTCCAGGGCGCTATCGCCGGCAGCGGCCGCGGCCGGTGGCGACGGGGCGCCTGCGGTTTCCCACTGGATGGCCGCACTCGCCGCCGCGTTGGCGGTGGCATTGGTGCGCAATGGCATTGGCGAACCGAGCAGGAGGTAGCCCACGATGATTCCCAGTGGCAGCGCAGCCGCCACTATTCCGGCCCCGAACATCCTTGTCGGCAGTCCCCTGCCGTCCGGAACGCGTCGCAGCCAGTATAGGGGGCCCAAAAGCGCCGCTGAGCACAGGGCCGCCACGACTGCCGCGATAGTCCAGAACATGATTGGCTCCAACTCGACGCTCCCCGTCAACTGCCCGCTGTCGCAAAACGGCGACATTAACTCACTGATTTAAAAGGGGTTTCAATAGTTATACTGGGCTAGAGTCGCCGACTTCTCAAGGGGGGTAAAGCGAATAGTTCGCAATACGTCACAAAATTGGTGTCTCGCCCGCTACTTCAGGCAGGCCGAAGGGCAAACTTCCCGAATATCATGTCTATCAACGCGTTCTATCTTGCTTATCTGCTTCCCGTCATCGGCTTCGCCGCGGCGTATGCGCTGCGCCGCCGGCGAGAAGAGTCACGCGTCCTCGCCACGTTAGTCGACAACCGGGACGCTGGGCTGGTCGAACCGGCTTCGCTTCACCCCGTCATCGACCCGCTGAAGTGTCTGGGCTGCGGTTCCTGTGTGACCGCGTGCCCCGAGCAACCTCATCATCGAGTGCTCGGCCTGATCAACGGCAAGGCACAACTGGTGTCGCCGGCGGACTGTATCGGCCACGGCGCGTGTCGCGTGGCCTGCCCGATGGACGCGATCACCCTGGTATTTGGTACGGAAGCGCGGGGCGTCACGCTGCCGCTGGTCTCGTCGCAGTTCGAGACCAGCGTGCCTGGCCTCTATGTCGCCGGGGAGATCGGCGGCATGGGCCTCATCCGTAACGCTCTCACGCAGGGTCGGCAAGCGGTCGAGGGTATAGCGAAGGCCCGGCGACCGAAGCCCGACGGCGCGCTCGACCTGCTCGTCGTCGGCAGTGGGCCTGCAGGGTTCTCCGCTGCGCTCGCGGCCAAGGCTCACGGACTGAGCTATCGGGTCCTGGAGCAGGATTCGCTCGGCGGCAGCGTGTTTCAATATCCGCGCGGCAAGCTCGTGATGACCCAACCCGCGGTTCTTCCGATCGTCGGCGAGGTGCGCCTGACGACGACCTCGAAGGAAGCTCTGCTGGAGTTCTGGCAGGGAGTCGAGAAAGAGCAGGAACTCTGCATCAGTTACCAGGAACATGTCTCGGCCATCGAGCGAACGGAACAGGGCGTCTTTCGCGTGACCTCGTCCAGCGGGGAGTTCGTCGCTGCGCAAGTGCTGCTGGCGATTGGCCGGCGAGGCACGCCGCGCAAGCTCGGCGTGCCGGGTGAAGACCTGCCAAAGGTCGTCTACCGGCTCATTGACCCGGACCAGTACTTGGGGCGGCACGTCCTGGTGGTCGGTGGTGGCGACAGCGCGCTCGAGGCGGCGGCCAGCGTGGCCGAGGCGGGTGCGGCGGCGGTGACGCTATCCTATCGCGGCGAGGCGTTCGGCCGGGCCAAGAAGCGCAACCGCGAGCGCGTCGAGGCAGCGATGCGTAGCGGCATACTGAAGGCGCTGATGAAGTCGAACGTGATCGAGATCACCACCGGGTCGGTCCGCATCGATCACGCCGGCCACGAGCTCGAGTTGCCAAACGATGATGTCATCGTCAACGCCGGCGGTGTGCTGCCGACTGAATTCCTGCGCTCGATCGGAATCGTTGTCGAAACCAAGTACGGAACCGCCTGACTCATGCACGATGCATCCCCTCCTGGTTTACTGGCCAGCGCCGTGGTCCTGGCCGCCGTGATGTTCGGGCTGGCCTTGCCCGCGAAGCCCGCACGGGCGGCCGGGACCACAGCGGCTGCCAAGGCGGTCCCCGCAGCAGCGGCCGATGCCGTCGAGGCCGCACGCGCCGGGGTTCGCCTGCGGCAGTTTGCCTTGGCGGCGTCGCGCCTGGAGAAGCCAGCGCGGGCGGGTGATGTCGAGGCCCAGTACCTGCTTGGCCTGGCGTGCCTCGGGGGACTGGGAGTGACTGCCGACCCGGTCGAGGCGGAGCGCCTGCTCGCGGCGGCCGCAGGCAAGGGCCACGCGTCTGCGGCCTATGCGCTGTCCGGGCTGCTGGCCAGCCAGGGCTCCACGCGCGAAGCCGAGGCCCGGCAGTGGCTAGCCCGCGCGGCCGACCTCAAACATCCGCTGGCAGTTGAGTCGCGTGCAGGTGGTGGACTACCGCCCGTTGCGCAGCGGCCTGGGCCGAACGACGAACGTGGCCTGCGAGCCGCATTTGTCCGTTATGCCGTGGGCCACGACGATGTGACGGCGCTGGACGGGGTAGCGGCGGTCGAACTCGTCAACGAGCGCGACAGTTTCGGCCGGACGCCCCTGCACATCGCGGCCGAGGCCGGCGCGGCCTCGGCGCTCGCATGGCTGCTCGGCCACGGGGCCGACGTGGCTGCCGTCGATCCGGACGGCGTGACGCCGCTGATGCTCGCCGCGCGCTCGCCACACGTAGCGGTGACGCGCGCGCTGCTTGCTGCCGGCGCCGCTGTGAACGCGCGCGACAAGTCCGGGCGCACCCCGCTCATGTACGCAGCCTGGGCTGATCGGCCGGACCAGGTGCCGGTGCTGCTGGATGTCGGCGCCGACGCCGGCCTGGCGGATTCGCGTGGCTTTGCCGCGCTCGATATCGCCTTGCTGCGCGAGCGCGCCGCCGCAGCGACGGCGCTCAAGGCCGCCGGTGCGCCGACGCGCTCGTCGGCGGTGGCGGACGTGCGCGCGGGCCACGGCTTTGACCCGGCGCGAGCGGGCGAACTGCACCGAGGCTGGACGGCGCTCGCCGTGGCCGTGAGTCGTGACTCGCCGGAGGCCGTGCAGGCGCAGCTCGATGCAGGCGGCGATCCGCGGGGCATCACACCTTCAGGCGACAGCCTTCTGCACGTGGCCCTGGATGCCCATGCGTACAGGTCGCTGGTCGCGCTGCTCGCCGCCGGGGCGGACGCTCGCGCCCCCGATCACGCCGCGCACAGCGTCTTGTCCAGCGCCGTCGCCCGAGGCGACCTCACCGGCGTCGATGCCCTGCTTTCGGCGGGGGTGCCTGTCGCAGCGATCGTGCGCGGTGACGAGCCAGTGCTCGTCGCCGCCGTGCGGCGTGGCCACGCCCAGGTCGCAGGTCGCCTGCTCGCGGCGGGAGCCCGCTCGGGGGAGGTCGGCGCAGACGGCCGGACCGCGCTGATGCTCGCCGCTGGCCAGGGACGCGAGGACCTCGTCGCGATGCTGCTCGCGGCTGGGGCGGCAGTCGACATCACTACGGCGCAGATGCGCACTGCTCTGTGGATGGCGGCTTCCCAGGGTCACGCTGGCGTTGCGCGCGCGTTGCTCGCCGCGGGCGCCGTGCCGGATGCTGGCGACGCTGACGGCGTCACGCCACTGGCTGCTGCTGCTGGCGCGGGTCACGCAGCCGTCGTCGAAGTGCTGATGGCTGCAGGCGCATCAGCCTCGACGAAGGGCCGCAACGGCGATACGCCGCTGCATCTGGCGGCGGCGCGCGGTAGTGAAGATGTCGTGGCGTTGCTGCTACAACGCAGGGTGGCGCTGGACGGGCAAAACCAGTTCGGCGATACGCCGCTGATAGGCGCTGCGCGCGGCGGCCATGCGGCCGTGTGCGACCTGCTGCTGCGCGCGGGCGCCGATCGCAAGCTGCGTAACGGCGACCGCATGTCGGCGGAGGAAGCCGCGGAGCTGCGCGGCTTCACCACGCTCGCGCAGCGCGTCGCCAACGCCCGCTAGGCGGGCTTCAGGGCTGCGGGCATTCGAAAGTGACCGGCGGCCGCCCGGGCTCCAGCGGCGGCCGGCCGGAGTGCACCAGCCTGACCTGCCAGGATCCATAGACGGGATTGGGCAGCAGGATCCACCGCTCGCCCCACAGCGCCGAGTAGCGGCAGCGCGCCGCCTCGCGCTCGTCGACCGGGGAACTGCGCGCGCCCTCGAGGAAGTCGCCGAAGTCGTCGCCGACCAGCTGAAGGATGCGGTAGTCGCGGGCGACCACGTCGCGCCGCGTCTGCTTCTCGCTGCCCCAGCCCGGCTGCTCGCCCTTCATCAAGGTGTCCTGGGCCAGCGTCGGCGAGTCGAGCCCCAGCTTGCGCAGGTTGTCCAGCGTCTGCTGCTTCTGCGGGCAGGGATCGGCGCCGCCGGCAGGCGCGCGGCACTCGCGGTTGGTGACGAAGATCACGCGCACGGCGCGGCCCGCGGGGTCGCGCATCGCGCGCGCGCTGCGGATGTAGCCGATCGCGCCGGGCACGGCCGCGGCGCTGGCCTCTGCCGTCCACTCGTCCCAGAACGGTTCGAAATCGCCCGTGCAGCGGCCCGTCGCCAGCCAGCGCGCCTGCGCCGCCGAGTTGTCGAGCACGGTCTCGTCGAGATCCATCACCACTGCGGGCGGCAGCGTTGCACCCGTCCCTGCCTGCTTGAGGTCGGCGCTCGCCGCCGCATCCGTGAGAAGGCGCGCCAGCGCGGGAATCGCCTGGCGGTAGGTGGTCGACGTCAGCGCACGGTATTCGGCCGAGCGCTGCATCCAGGCTGTGGCATGCAGGGTGCCGCCGGGCGTCATGTAATCGCCGGCGCAGGCTGGCGCAGCCGCCGCGGCGGGCGCGGGGGCGGGCGCCTGCGGTGGTGCCGTGGCGCAGGCGGACAAGGCGATGCCGAGGGCGAGGGTGAGGACGTGCGGAGTGAAGTTGCTCATGCGCAAAGGCTAGCAGAGACAACTGGCCTGACGCGACCGGGCAAGCCGGGGTCATGGCGCCCGGGATCGGCGCGGCGGAGGGTGCTTTCATGTGTCCGGCCATTGCCGGCAGGAGTCCTGTCATGCCGGAGATCACCCACGCCCAGGCCCGCCTCGCGGTCCTGATCGATGCGGACAACGCCCAGCCCTCGATCACGGAAGGCCTGCTCGCCGAGGTCGCCAAGTACGGCGTGGCCAGCGTGCGCCGCATCTACGGCGACTGGACCACCCAGCAGCTCGTGGGCTGGAAGGCCATGCTGCTCGAGCACTCCATCCAGCCCGTGCAGCAGTTCCGCTACACCACGGGCAAGAACGCCACCGACAGCGCGATGATCATCGACGCGATGGACCTGCTCTACACGGCGCGTTTCGACGGCTTCTGCATCGTCTCGAGCGACAGCGACTTCACGCGCCTCGCCATGCGCGTGCGCGAGGAGGGCCTGACGGTCTACGGCTTTGGCGAGCGCAAGACGCCGAAGCCCTTCGTCTCGGCCTGCGACAAGTTCATCTACACGGAAGTGCTGCTGGCCGAAGCCGCGGGCGAGACGCCGGGCGGAGGGGGCGTCGTCACCGAACTCAAGCGCGACCAGAAGCTGGTCAACCTGTTCCGGCAGGCGATCGAGGCGTCCTCCGACGACGGCGGCTGGGCGCAACTCGGATCCGTGGGCAGCAACATCGCCAAGCAGCAGCCGGATTTCGATCCCCGCAACTACGGGTACCGGAAACTCGGCGACCTCGTCGCGGCGATCGACGCCTTCGAGATCGACGAACGCGTGCTGGGCGGCGGGCCGGCGCGTGCGATCTACGTGCGCCTGCGCCGGCAGCACAAGCGGCCGCGCGCTGAGCGCGGGTGAAGCGCGTCAGCAGCCCTCAGGCCGGCGCAGTGGCGGACAGGTAGAAGTCCCGCAGCTCGCGCATGGCCTCGTCGCTGTAGGTTCGTTCCATGCTGGCCCTTGCCTGCTTGCCGATCGCAGCGCGCAGCGCGGGGTCCTTCCGCAGCGCCGCCAGCAGTTCGAATGCCTGCTGCTGGGTATCGAACAGGAACCCGTCGCGGCCGTGCGTGATCCACTCCGCGTAGCCGCCGTTGCGGTGCGCCACGACCGGAAGTCCCGTCGCCATCGCTTCCATCACCACGCGGCCGGAGGGTTCGACCCAGCGGTCGCTCGTCCGGTAGTAGAAGCAGTCGAGGCCCTGCAGGAAGCTGTGGGCGGGCTCGGCGCACTCGGGCAGCAGTTCGATGCCGGGTTCGGCAGCCATGTGTTCCCGCAGCGACATCGCGCCCATCAGCCGAACCCGGGCACCCGAGCGCGCGAGGCCGCGGTAGAGCCAGGCATCCCCGGTGAAGTGCTTGACCTTCGAGTCGCGGCTCAGCCGGCCGACGCTGAAGCTGCCGTCGGAACCGACCCTGGCCGATGGCGGCGCGAAAGTGTCCAGGTCGATCGGTGACACCTGCACGGGACCCGGATGACCGATCGAGTCGCGCAGCCACTTCGACGCGTAGACCATCTCGATCGGCGCGCCCAGGGCCGATATCGCCAGCAGCATCCGGATCAGCGGCGTGGGCAGCACCGTGTTGTGGAGGGCGATGGTGCGGTCCGCCTTCGCCAGCCGAACCCACGGCCCCGGTGGCCGAAAGCAGCCGACGAACACGATGATTCCACCCTTTGGGAAGGCCCCGGCCTCCATCGAGATCCGCCGGATCGGGTACTGCGCAGTGAGGTTCTCGGCCGGCGCGTCCTCTGTCCAGAGGCTGACCTCCGCATGCGGACTCAGCAGGTCGTAGAGCTTGAGCGCGCGCCACTCGCTGCCACCTGCGGCATTCGCGAAGGGGTTGAGCAGGTGTATCTGCGTGCTAGCGGGCATTCGCGGCAACGCCGGATGGGTCGTCGAGATGCCGTTCGAGCAACGGGCGCTTGTGGTCCAGGTCGCTGAAGGTCACGTTTGAGAGCTGGCCGAGATACGGTGAATCCAGTCTCGGAAACGGACGGCACGGTTGCTCGCCGATGCCGAGAAACCGGCACAAGGCCTCCCAGCCGTCACCTGCGCTGATGTCCATCACCAGCAGGGTCTCGGGGCGATCGGCAAAATAGTCCTCGACGGCTCGCCGATGCTGGCGGAACACCTCACGGAAGCGCTCGGCATGAAACCCCGCCATGCCGTAGGTGGCGACGCGGATCATGTCGCGCAGGATGGTCCGGGGGCCGGACGGCGCCGTGCCGCCGAGGAAACGGCCGACGCTCTCCAGCCACTGGCCTTCGTCGCGCACGGTCAGGATGAACCGGGAGCCAGGATAGGCGCGGTCGAGTTCGCGGAAAAAGACCGGTGTGGGCAGGTCCACGCAGGCTTCCACTTCGGAAAGCGGGTCGGACTCGAACTGGCCGGCCAGCCAATGCCGTGCCGCCACCGCGGGATAGTGGCATGACGCTTTGCCCAGCAGCACCAGGGCCGCATGCAGGCTGGTGGTGCCGGTCCGCGACAGCCCGAGGCCGAAAATCTTCGGGTGGTGCATCCGACCTCGTCGACCGTCTTTCGCGGAACCTGGCAGAGTGTAGCAAGGCAGGTGGATGCCCATCGCCGACCAAGCCGCGGCAGGCTCCGGTCTGTCGCCAGCCGCAGACACTGGGCTGTATGCCTCATGTGTCATTTGCCGGCATTCTGGCCCGGCGACACGCCAGGAGGCGAGCTCAGTTGAAAACACAACGATCGTTCCGCACCGTCATGGTGCACGCGACCCTCCTGGGCTTGGCTTGTCTCGCGAGCGGCGACGCGCTGGCGACCTCCGGGGTTCTCTCGGCGTTCAACGCCCGCTACCCCGGTTCGACGACCAGCACGAGCGCCGGCTGCAACACCTGCCACGGCGGTTCGACGAGCACCTTCAATGCCTATGGCCGCGACCTGGCGGCCACCGCTGCCGCCACCACGGCCCTGCGGCTCGCTGCGATCGAGGCGATCGACTCCGACAAGCAAGGCCACTCCAACCTCGTCGAAATCACGAGCAATACCCAGCCAGGCTGGTGCGCGGTGGCCGGCTGCGACAACAACGGCCGCAGCGTTCCCGCCGGGCTCACGGCGCTCGACCCGACCGCCAACCAGGCGCCGGTCGCCAACGCCGGCGGGCCGTATACCGCCGCGGTCGGCGTGGCGGTCAGCCTCAACGGCTCGGCCTCGCGCGATCCGGACGGAACGATCGCCAGCTATGCCTGGAACTTCGGCAACGGCAGCAGCGGATCCGGCGCGACGCCGAGCGTCACGTACGCGAGCGCCGGCACGTTCACCATCACCTTGACGGTCACCGACAACGCCGGCGCCACCAACCAGGCCCAGGCGCAGGTCAGCGTCACCGCCAACACGCGACCGCCGGTCGCGAACACCGGCGGTCCCTACAGCGGCACGGCGAACGTGGCCATCAGCTTCAGCGGCGCCGCCTCGACGGATCCTGACGGCAGCATCGTGAGCTACTCGTGGAACTTCGGCGACGGCAGCGCGGCCGTGGCAGGTGCGACGCCCGTCCACACCTACGCGGCCGGCGGCTCGTACACCGTGGTGCTCACGGTCACCGACAACGATGGCCTGAGCAACTCGGCGAGCGTCACGGTCAACGTCACCGATGGCACGGGCCTGCAGCCGCCCGTCGCGCGGCCAGGTGGCCCGTACACCGGGCTCGTGGGGCAGGCCCTGTCGTTCAACGGCGCGGCGTCCTCTGACCCCGACGGCAGCATCGTCAGCTACGACTGGAAGTTCGGCGACGGCGGAACGGCCTCGGGCGCAACGCCCACGTACGCCTACGCCGCCGCCGGCACCTACACCGTCGAGCTGAAGGTCACCGACAGTTCGGCGAAAACCAGCACGGCGACGACCACGGCCACCATCGCGGCCAGCAATCGCGCCCCGACCGCGAATCCCGGCGGCCCGTACACTGGCAGCCCCGGCGTGGCCGTGGCCTTCGACGGTCGCGGCTCGTCCGACCCGGACGGCACGGTCGCGTCCTACGCCTGGGACTTCGGCGACGGCAGCGGGCTGGGTTCCGGCGCGACGCCGAGCCACGCCTACACGGCGGCGGGTACCTATACGGTTACGCTGCGCGTGACGGACAACTCGGGGCTTCAGGGTGCCGCGGTCGCCACCTCGGTGGTGGTCCAGGCCCTCAGCGGCGGCGAGGCGCTCTATGCGGCCAACTGCCGTGCCTGCCACGGCGACCCCTGGAGCGGGCCCGCGGTCGATACGACGCTGCCCGGACTCAAGCGGGTGGCAGGCTCACGGTCCTGCACGATCAGCGGCGCAATTACGGGCACCAGCGTGTTCCCGCAGGGCGTGCCGGACATGGTCGCCTACGGTAATCGCCAGCTGACGTCTGAGCAGATCGGCTCGATCGCCGGCTATCTCAATTCGCGCGAGGCGACCGGCGAGCAGCGCTATGTGTCGGCCTGCGCCGGCTGTCACGGCAACGACGGACGGGGCGGGCGCGTCAGCGAGGGGGTGCGTGGTTCGAGCGCCGGCAAGACCCGCGAGGCGATCGGTGACGAGCGCAAGATGCAGTACCTGAGCTGCCTGCCGACCTCCGACCTGCAGGCCGTGGGCACTTTCCTGGGCGCCAAGACGTCGAGCGGCGAGTCGGGCGGCGGGGACGGCGGGGGCGGAGGTGGCAGCACCGGCGTGCTGGCCGTGCTCGGGCTCGCGCTGCTCGGGCTCTGGCGCAGCCAGGGTCGCCGCAGGCTGGTCAGGATCGAGACGCGCCGATCGCGCTAGCGGCGCTGGCGGCGGCCAGGCCGCCCAGTGCGCCGTACAGGTGCGCCTCGATCACGACCCTGAATCCTGCCGAGCCCATCCAGGGAGAAGGACCTCCCGAGACCTGCTCGAAGGCGAGTTTGGCCGCGAGCAGCAGCAGCATCAGGGTGCCGATCGGCTCGCGCGCGCGGCGCGCGAGGATGAGGCTGGTGCCCGCGAACACGCCGTGCAACACGCCTGACGCGCCGGCATACCAGGTGGTCTCGGGCGCCAGCCAGTAGAGGCCGATGTCGACCGCGGCCATCGAGGCCAGCGTGAGCCACAGCCACTGCCGCAGCGTGACCTGGCCCGTGCCGAGCCAGGCGATCAGCAGCAGGGCTGCCGCGTTGAGCGCTGCGTGAGCTTCATCGATGTGGACGAAGTGGGCCGAGACGAGGCGCCACCACTCTCCCGCGGCGAGTCCGCTGCGCTCGTAGCGCAAGACCGGCAGCAGGGCATCCGCGAACAAGCCGCCCGCGCACAACAGCAGGCACACCGCGACGACCGCGGCGATTCCGCCACGCTTGTGCCAGGTCTTGTCCACTAGTCGTTGGTGCGACGGCCTTCAGGCCGCAGCAGCTGTTCGTGGCCGGCGTACCAGACGTCGCCCAGCGAGCCGTGCATCCGCAGTCGCGCGGCGTCGCCGGCGAGGTGCCGGACGTGGCCTGGGTTCCTGGAGGCTTCGCAGCAATGGTCCGCGGGCACGATCGAGACTGCCGCGGTCGACTTCAGCTGCGCCTGTGATTTCTGGAACGACGTTGCCATGCTCCGATCCCCGGGACTGAATGGAAATCAGGGTAGGCGAGCGCGGCGGCGCGGGGCATCGTGGCTTGCCATCACGGCAGGCCAGGTTTCCATAACCGATTGAATGAAATGGCGCTCCCAGAGAGATTCGAACTCTCGTACCAGCCTTGAGAGGGCTGTGTCCTGGGCCTCTAGACGATGGGAGCGCTGACTCGACGGGCGGAGGCTGCCCTTGTTTCGAGGGCGTGTATTATAGCCGGCTACTTTCCGACCACAAGCGGAACCGGATATTTGAACGACCTGCCCTACCGGACCCACCCTCCGGTCATCATTCCCCGCGACCAGCACCCCGTGTCGCGCTCGCTGGTATCCAATGCCGCGCTCAAGGTGCTCTATCGCCTGAAGGACGGCGGCTACCAGGCCTTCCTGGTCGGCGGCTGCGTGCGCGACATCCTGCTGGGCATCGAGCCCAAGGACTTCGACGTCGCGACCGACGCCCACCCCGAGGACGTGCGCCGGCTGTTCCGCAACTGCCGCCTGATCGGCCGGCGCTTCCGCCTCGCGCACGTGCGCTATGGCGACGAGATCATCGAGGTCGCCACTTTCCGCGCGCCGCACGATCCGGAGGAGCCCGAGGAACTCGCGACCCTCGACGACGAGGGCATGCACGACGTCGACGACGACGCGATGGATGCGCCGTCGACGGATGCGGGCCAGCAGGACGACAGCGGCCGGCTGCTGCGCGACAACGTGTACGGAACGGTCGACCAGGACATCTGGCGCCGCGATTTCACCTGCAACGCGCTGTACTACAACATCGAGGACTTCTCGATCTGGGATTACACGGGCGGCGTCGCGGACGTGCAGGCCCGCGTGCTGCGCCTGATCGGCGACCCCGAGACCCGCTATCGCGAAGACCCGGTGCGCATGCTGCGCGCCGTGCGCTTCCAGGCGAAGCTGGGCTTCACGCTGCATCACGATACGCACGCGCCGATGAAGCACCTGGCACGCCTGCTCGACGGAATCCCGCCCGCGCGGCTGCTCGACGAGTTCTCGAAGCTGTTCCTGGCGGGCTTCGCGCGCCGCTCCTTCGACCTGCTGTCGCAGCAGCACCTGCTCGAGCACCTGCTGCCGCAGGTCGCCAAGTACCTCAAGCACAAGCCGACCGGCATGGCCCGCGACCTGCTGGATGCCGGCCTCGCCGCCACCGACGAGCGCGTGGCGGCGGGCAAGTCGGTGACGCCGACCTTCGTCTTCGCGGTGCTGCTGTTCGGGCCGATCTCGGCCGCCGCACAGCGCCGCTTCGAGAACGGCCAGCCCGCCTCGCACGCCATCGCCGATGCCTGCGACGAGGTCATCGGCTCGCAGGCCTCGCGCATCTCGATTCCCAAGCGCTTCTCGATCCCGCTGCGCGAGATGCTGGCGCTGCAGCCGCGCTTCCATCGCCGCGACGGGCGCAAGTCGCTCGCACTGCTGGTGCACCCGCGTTTCCGCTCGGCCTACGACTTCCTGCTGCTGCGCGCCGCGGCCGGCGCCGAGGATCCGGAGG
>JADZCS010000170.1 GCA_020851435.1 Gammaproteobacteria bacterium
CGTCCTCGATGGTGACCAGCCCGGCGACGCCGCCGTACTCGTCGACCACGATGGCCATGTGATTGCGGCTGACGCGGAATTCCTTGAGCAGCACGTTGAGGCGCTTGCTCTCGGGCACGAACACGGCGGGACGCAGCACCTCGCGGATGTCGAAGCCCTCGCCGCCCTCCGAATACCAGCGCAGCAGGTCCTTGGCGAGCAGGATGCCGACCACCTGGTCGCGGTCCTCGCCGATGACGGGGAAGCGCGAGTGCCCGGATTCCGCCACCGCCGCGATGGTTTCCTCGGGCGGCGCGTCGCGCTCGACCACGACCATCTGCGAGCGCGGCACCATGATGTCGCGGACCTGCAGCTCGGCGACGCCCAGCACGCCCTCGAGCATCGCAAGCGCGTCGGCGTCGATGAGGCCGCGGGCGCCGGCCTCGCGCAGTTCCTCGACGAGTTCGGCGCGGTCGCGCGGCTCGCCCCCGCCGACGAGGCGCTTCAACCAGCCCGCGCCACCCTTGTCCTCAGCCATGCATCAGGCCTCGTACGGATCGGGAAAACCCAGGCGATCCAGGATGCGGCGCTCGAGCGACTCCATCGCCTGCGCCTCGGCGTCCTGCTCGTGGTCGTGCCCCGCCAGGTGCAGCACGCCGTGAACGACCATGTGCGCCCAGTGCGCGCGCAGCGACTTGCCCTGCTCCTTCGCCTCGCGCGCCACGACGGGCGCGCAGATGACCAGGTCGCCGAGCGGCTTCTCGATGCGCGCCGGCACGGGACCGGGGACGAAGGACAGCACGTTGGTGGCCTTGTCCTTGCGGCGATAGCCGCGATTGAGGCGGCGGCCCTCGGCGCTGCCGACCACGCGGATCGCGAGTTCGCCGTGCGCCCTTGCAGAACTTGCGGCGGCCTCGGCCCAGCAACGCAGCGAGACGGGTGCCGGCGCCCAGGGGCGCCGCGTCGCGTAACGCACGGCGACCTCGATGCTCATCGCGGGCCGCCTGCGGCCGTGTCGCGCTCGTAGGCCTCGACGATTCGCCCGACCAGCGGATGGCGCACCACGTCGCGCGCCGAGAACTGCGTGAACGAGATGCCCTTGACGCCCTGCAGGACCTCGAGCGCGTGCCGCAGGCCGGACTGGCGGTGGCTCGGCAGGTCGGTCTGGGTCACGTCGCCCGTGACGACGGCGCGCGAGCCGAAGCCGATGCGCGTGAGGAACATCTTCATCTGCTCGACCGTGGTGTTCTGCGCCTCGTCGAGGATCACGAAGGATTCGTTGAGCGTGCGGCCGCGCATGAAGGCCAGCGGCGCGACCTCGATGACGTGGCGCTCGATGAGCCTCGCGACGCGCTCGAAGCCGAGCATCTCGTACAGCGCGTCGTACATCGGCCGCAGGTAGGGATCGATCTTCTGCGCCATGTCGCCGGGCAGGAAGCCGAGCCGCTCGCCCGCTTCCACCGCCGGCCGCACCAGCACCAGCCGGCGCACGGTGTCGCGGTGCAGCGCCTCGACCGCGCAGGCCACCGCGAGGTAGGTCTTGCCGGTTCCAGCGGGGCCGACGCCGAAGGTGAGGTCGTAGGCGCGCATGTTGCGCACGTATTCGGCCTGGTTCGCGCCGCGGCCGCGGATCCAGCCGCGCTCGGTGCGCACGGCAGCCTCGTCCTCGGCGGCGCGCTCCATGCCCGCCTCCTGGATCGCGAGATGGACCTGGTCGGCCTCGAGCACTTCGCCGGCCGTGCGTGCGTACAGCGCGCGCAGCACGTCCGCGGCGGCGTCGGCACGCTCGCCGCTGACCGAGAATTCCGCGCCGCGCCGGCGGATGTCGACCGCCATGCCCTGCTCGACCTGCCGCAGGTGCTCGTCCAGCGGGCCGCACAGCGCGGCGAGCCGGTCGTTGTCGGCGCCTTCGAACACGACCTCGCTGGTCGAGGGATTCACGCGGGTCCTGCGCTCAGCCACTGGCGGCCACGCGCTGTTCATCGGGCTCCACGAGCCGGCCGCGCAGCGAATTGGGCATGGCCTCGGTCACGAGCACGTCGGCGTAACGGCCAAACAGCGTGGCCGGCCCGTCGAAGTTGACCCAGCGCATGTTCTCGGTACGACCCGCGAGCTGGCGCGGATCGCGCCGCGAGGGCTTCTGCACGAGCACGCGCTGGACCGTGCCGACCATGCGCCGGCTGATTTCCTGGGACTGCTGGTCGACGCGCGCCTGCAGGACGTCGAGGCGCTGCAGCTTGACCTCGCGCGGCACGTCGTCCGGCAGCGAGGCCGCCGGCGTGCCGGGGCGACGGCTGTAGATGAAGCTGAAGGACTGGTCGAAGCCGACGTCCGCGATGAGGTTCATCGTCTGCTCGAAGTCGCGGTCGGTCTCGCCGGGGAAGCCGACGATGAAGTCCGACGACACGCTGATGCCCGGCCGCACCGCGCGCAGGCGCCGGATCTTCTGCTTGTACTCGAGCGCCGTGTAGCCGCGCTTCATCGCGGCGAGGATGCGGTCCGAACCGCTCTGCACCGGCAGGTGCAGGTAGTCGGCGAGCTTCGGGACCTCGGCGTAGGCCTCCACCAGCGCGTCGGTGAACTCGACCGGGTGCGAGGTCGTGAAACGGATGCGCTCGATCGCGTCGATGCGCGCCACGAGCCGGATCAGCGTCGCGAGGTCGCAGTCGGCGCCGCCGGCCATCGTGCCCTGGTAGGCGTTCACGTTCTGGCCCAGCAGGGTGATCTCGGACACCCCCTGCGCAGCCAGGGCCTCGACCTCCGCCAGCACCTGGGCCAGCGGCCGGCTGACTTCCATGCCGCGCGTATAGGGCACGACGCAGAAGCTGCAGAACTTGCTGCAGCCTTCCATGATCGACACGAAGGCGGTCGCGCCCTCGGCGCGCGGTTCGGGCATGCGGTCGAACTTCTCGATCTCGGGGAAGGAGACGTCCACCTGCGGCCGGCCGCTGGCGCGCAGGCTGGCGATCATGTCCGGCAGGCGGTGCAGCGTCTGCGGACCGAACACCAGGTCCACGAACGGCGCGCGCTCGAGGATGCCCTCGCCCTCCTGGCTCGCGACACAGCCACCCACGCCGATGACGAGGCCGGGCTTCTGCTGCTTGAGCAGGCGCCACTGGCCGAGGTGCGAGAACACCTTCTCCTGCGCCTTCTCGCGCACCGAGCAGGTGTTGAGCAGCACGACGTCGGCTTCCTCGGGCTTGTCCGTGAGCTCGAGGCCCTGCGACTCACGCAGCACGTCCACCATCCGGGCGGAGTCGTACTCGTTCATCTGGCAGCCGAAGGTGGTGATGTAGAGGCGACCGGGCATGGCGGGCAGGGGGTGCGGAAAGGCCTGCTAGGGTAACTGTTCCATGGGCGGGAATGAACCTGAAACGCGTCAGGCGGGCCCGGCCGGCTCCTCGGCAGCCGCCATCGCGTGCTGGCCCTTGCCGCGCGCCTTGGCCTCGTACATCGCCAGGTCGGCCGAGCGCAGCAACGCCTCGGCATGGTCGCCGGGCCGGGACAGCGCCACGCCCACGCTCGCGGCGACCCTCGCCTCCTGCGCCGCGGACACCTGGATGGGCCTGGCCAGCGCCGTCACCACGCCGGTCGCGACGCGCTCGACGTCGACCGACGCGCCGACCCCCTCGACCAGGATGGCGAACTCGTCGCCGCCGAAGCGCGCGACGGTATCCACCGCCCTGGCGCAACCCAGCAGCCGGATGGCCGCCTCCCGCAGGACCTGGTCGCCCGCCTCGTGGCCGAGCGTGTCGTTGACGTCCTTGAAATCGTCGAGGTCGACGAACAGCAGGGCCACGCGCGTGCCCGAGCGCCGCGCCAGTGCCAGGGCGTGCTCCACGCGGTCCAGGAACAGGCGTCGGTTGGCCAGCCGCGTCAGCGGATCGTAGAAGGCCAGCTGCCGCAACTGCTCCTCGAGCAGGTGCCGCTCGCTGACGTCGCGCACGGTCAGCGCGAGGCCCTCGACCGCGTGGTCGTCCATGAGGTTGCGACCGATGACCTCGAGCTGGCGTTGGCCGCCCGCACCCTCCAGTTCGAGTTCCAGGGGACCGACGACGATACCCGCCGACGCCGCGACATCGGCAAGGAACGAGCTGACGCGCGCGCGTTCGGGCCCCTGCCAGAGGTCGGCCAGGTGAGTGCCGTTGAGCTCGGCAGGTGTCGCGCCCAGCACGCCGCCCGCCGCCGCCGACACGAAGCGCAGCCTGCCTTCCCCGTCCGCGACCATCACCACTTCCGAGGCGTTCTGGATCAGCGAGGCGAAGCGCGCCTCGACGCGTCCCGCCGCGATCTGTTCCCGCGCCCGCGCCTCGTCGCGCAACATCATGCTCTGGCGCAGGATGACCAGCATCGTCAGCACGAAAATCACGGCGAGCATGGTCGTCACGGCGTCGTTGCTGTCGGCATTCTCGTGGTACACGAGCACGAGAAAGGCGATCGCCATCGCGGCGTAGGGGAGCAGCCGCACGGCAGGGCCCGCGACCGTCGGTTCCGCGGCCGTCATCGCGGATCCGGAACGCACCTGCTCGCGCGCAGCCAGGCCCAGCGGGATGAAGGCCAGCAGGTACAGGGCATCCGATGAGCCGCCGAAGAAATACTCGCCGCGCAGCTTGGCTACCGCCCAGAACATGTCGGCGACGAACAGCACGGAGAAGCCAGTGGTCAGCAGCAACAGCGTTCGCCTTCGCAGCGCGGCGCCACTGGTGCGCTCGCTGACCAGCAGCAGCGCGAAGCCCAGCAGCAGCAGGCAGTCGAAGGAGATGTAGAACAGGCTCAAGGCGTGCCGCAGCACGTCCCGTTCATGGACGCTGGCCGCGGCCGGCTGGACCACCACGAACCAGAACACTGCGCCGAAGCCGAGGCCCACGATGCCGGCATCGATCGCGAGGCGGCTCCAGTCGATGCGGCCGGTGGTCGCACGCAGCATGCCGCCCAGGGCCGCCAGCACCACGAAATTGAAGCCGATGTAGAGCAGGTCGACGACCGAGGGAAACGGGTCGCGGCCGGTGAGCGCGAACCAGATGGAGATCAGGCCGCCCAGGGACATCATGGCCAGGGCCAGCGTCAGGAGCGCCCAGGTCCGTCGCAGCACGGGATCGACGACGCTGCGCCAGGCAGCCCACGCCAGCAGGACGGTTACGATGCCGGCTGGGGCGTCCGCCCACAGCCCGACCGTACCGACGACCTCGTCGCCGCCGAACCCCAGCTGCAGCCACGCAATCGCGACCAGGACCCACAGCACCAGGCCGGCCGCGACGCGACCGGTCCAGTGAGCCGAGGATGGCTGCGAGTCTGCGGTCAACCGGGCGCCTTAGAACGGAATGTCGTCGTCCATGTCTTCGGCGCCCCGCGCGGGGGCCTGGTTCATGGAGTCGTAGTCGCCGCCGGCCGGAGCCGGAGCCGCGGCGCGGGCCGGACGGGCCTCGCGCTCGCCACCGCCCTGCCCGCCGCCCTGCCCGCCGCGGCTGCCGAGCATCTGCATCTCATTTGCGACGATCTCCGTCGAATAGCGGTCATTGCCGCTCTTGTCCTGCCATTTGCGGGTGCGCAGCTCGCCCTCGATATAGACCTGCGAGCCCTTCTTGAGGTACTCGGCGGCGATCTCGGCCAGCTTGTCGAACATCACGACCGTATGCCATTCGGTCGCTTCCTTCTGCTCGTTGGTCTGGCGATCGCGCCAGGACTTGCTGGTCGCGAGGCGCAGGTTGACGACCTGGCGCCCGCTGGGCATCGAGCGCGTCTCGGGGTCCTGACCGATGTTGCCGAGGAGGATGACCTTGTTGACGCCGCGTGCCATGGGAGTTCCTTGCAATGGAAGTTCGTGTTGGGCCCATTGTAGTGGCTGGACCCGCGTGGATCACAGCGCTCTATCGAGGGCGTTCAGCCAGATTCCTGGCCCCGGGGCCCGCCGGCCCGCCGTGTACACCCCTTTGGCGCTGGCGGGCGGGGATGGCTATGCTATCAGGCTGCCCCACCAAACGACGCCATGCAACACATCCGAATTCGCGGCGCGCGGACCCACAACCTGCGCAACATCGACCTGGACCTGCCTCGTGACCGGCTGATCGTGTTCACGGGCCTGTCGGGCTCGGGAAAGTCCTCGCTCGCCTTCGACACCATCTACGCAGAGGGACAGCGGCGTTACGTCGAGTCGCTCTCGGCCTACGCGCGCCAGTTCCTGTCGATGATGGAGAAGCCGGACATCGACTCCATCGACGGCCTGTCGCCGGCGATCTCGATCGAGCAGAAGTCGACCTCGCACAATCCCCGCTCGACCGTGGGCACGGTCACCGAGATCCACGACTACCTGCGCCTGCTGTACGCGCGCGCCGGCATTCCGCGCTGCCCGGACCATGGCCTCGACCTGACGGCGCAGACCGTGAGCCAGATGGTCGACCAGGTCATGCGCCTTCCCGAGGGCACGGCGCTGATGCTGCTCGCGCCTGTCGTCAGCGAGCGCAAGGGCGAGCACCTGCAGGTGCTCGAGGACCTGCGCGGCCGCGGCTTCGTGCGCGCGCGCATCGACGGCAAGGTCGCCGAACTCGACAGCCCGCCCAAGCTCGACCTGCGTCGCAAGCACACCATCGAGGCCGTGGTCGACCGCTTCAAGGTCCGGCCCGACCTGCAGCAGCGCCTCGCGGAATCCTTCGAGACGTCGTTACGCCTCGGCGAGGGCGTCGCGCGGCTGTCGTTCATCGACGAGCCCGAGCGCGAGGAGGTCGTGTTCTCCGACCGCTTCGCCTGCACCGTCTGCGGCTACTCGCTGCAGGAGCTCGAGCCCAGGCTGTTCTCGTTCAACAATCCCGCGGGCGCCTGCCCGACCTGCGACGGCCTGGGCCACAAGCAGTTCTTCGACCCGGCGCGCGTGGTGGGCGACCCGAAGCTGTCGCTGGCCAACGGCGCAGTGCGCGGCTGGGACAAGCGCAACGCCTACTACTACCAGATGGTCCAGGCGCTGGCGCAACACTTCCGCTTCGAGGCCGACGCGCCCTGGGAAACCCTGCCGCAGCGCGCCCGCGACGTCGTGCTCAACGGCAGCGGCACCGAGGAAGTGGAGTTCCGCTACTTCGACGGCCGCGGCGGCACGGCCAAGCGCAAGCACGCCTTCGAGGGCATCCTGCCCAACCTCGAGCGGCGCTACCGCGAGACCGAGTCGATGTCCGTGCGCGAGGACCTCTCGCGCTACCTCGGCACGCAGACCTGCCCGGAATGCCACGGCGGGCGCCTCACGCGCTCCGCGCGCAACGTCATGGTCGCGGGACACAGCCTGCCGGAAGTCAGCGCGCTGTCGGTGGGCCGCGCGCAGTCCTTCTTCCGCGAACTGACCCTCGAGGGCTGGCGCGGCGAGATCGCCACCAAGATCGTCAAGGAGATCGGCGACCGGCTCGGCTTCCTGGTCGACGTCGGACTCGACTACCTGACGCTGGACCGCAGCGCGGAAACACTGTCCGGCGGCGAGGCGCAGCGCATCAGGCTCGCCAGCCAGGTGGGTTCGGGCCTGGTGGGCGTGATGTACATCCTCGACGAGCCCTCGATCGGCCTGCACCAGCGCGACAACCAGCGCCTGCTCGACACGCTGCACCGCCTGCGCGACCTGGGCAACACGGTGATCGTGGT
Source organism: Gammaproteobacteria bacterium (assembly GCA_020851435.1). GTDB lineage: Bacteria > Pseudomonadota > Gammaproteobacteria > Steroidobacterales > Steroidobacteraceae > JADZCS01. The sequence goes on from JADZCS010000170.1 coordinate 7,597, forward strand.
CGAGCACGACGAGGACGCGATCCGCCAGGCCGACCACGTCGTCGACCTCGGCCCCGGCGCCGGCGTGCACGGCGGCCGCGTCGTGGCCGAGGGCACGGCCGCGATGGTGGCCGGCAACCCCGCGTCGCTGACCGGCGAGTACCTCTCCGGCCGCCGCGCCATCGAGGTGCCCGAGCGGCGCACGCCCATCGAGGCCTCGCGCCGCCTGCGCGTGGTCGGCGCGCGCGGCAACAACCTCAAGGGCGTGACGGTCGACTTCCCGCTGGGGGTGATGACCTGCGTCACCGGCGTGTCAGGCTCGGGCAAGTCGACCCTGGTCAACGACACGCTGTACCGCCACGTGGCGCGCCTGCTCAACGATTCCACCGGCGAGGCCGCGCCCTGCGAGCGCCTCGAGGGACTCGAGCACATCGACCGCGTCATCGACATCGACCAGAGCCCGATCGGCCGCACGCCGCGATCCAACCCGGCGACCTACACCGGCCTGTTCACGCCCATCCGCGAGCTGTTCGCCGCCGTTCCCGAGGCCCGCACCCGCGGCTACGAGCCAGGCCGCTTCAGCTTCAACGTCAAGGGCGGGCGCTGCGAGGCCTGCCAGGGCGACGGCGTGCTGCAGGTCGAGATGCACTTCCTGCCCGACGTCTACGTGCCCTGCGACGTCTGCAAGGGCAAGCGCTACAACCGCGAGACGCTCGAGGTGCGCTACAAGGGCCGCAACATCCACGAAGTGCTGGAGATGACCGTCGAGGACGCGCTGCCGTTCTTCCGCAACGTGCCGACCGTCGCGCCCAAGCTGCAGACGCTGCTCGACGTCGGCCTGTCCTACGTGCGGCTCGGCCAGAACGCGACCACGCTGTCGGGCGGCGAGGCCCAGCGCGTGAAGCTCGCCAAGGAACTTTCCAAGCGCTCGACCGGTCGCACCCTGTACATCCTGGACGAGCCGACCACCGGCCTGCACTTCCACGACGTCGCGCAGCTGCTCGCAGTGCTGCACCGGCTGCGCGACGAGGGCAACACCGTGGTGGTCATCGAGCACAACCTCGACGTGATCAAGACCGCGGACTGGGTCGTCGACCTGGGCCCCGAGGGCGGTGACGGCGGCGGCCAGGTACTCACGGTCGGCACGCCGGAGCACATCGCGGCGAACGCCGGATCGCACACGGGCCATTACCTCGGGCCGGTGCTCGAGCGGGCCCGGCTGCGCCGCAGCCGCGCGCCGGGCGCCTGATCGCTGCCAACGGAGACTTCACGATGAACCTGACACGCCGCCTGCTGGGCTCGATCGCGCTGGTAGCCCTGCTGTCGCCCAATGCCCTGGCCGCCGGCCCGGCTGCAGCAACGCCCACCGTCGAGCGCGCCTGGGCGCGCGCGACCGCACCCGGCGCCACGATGGGCGCTGCTTACCTGGTCATCGACAATCGCGGCCGTCGCGCGGACCGGCTGCTGTCCATCTCGACGCCGCGCGCCGAGTCGGCGCAGGTGCACGTGACCATCCGCGAACTGGACCAGGTGCGCATGCGCCGCGTCGATCCCCTGCACATCGCGGCCGGCGAGCGGCTGGTGCTGGAACCGGGCGGCACGCACGTGATGCTCATGGGCCTGCGCAGCCCGCTGCTGGCGGGCGAGAAACTGCCGCTCACGCTGCGCTTCGAGACCGGCGGCGAGGTCAAGGTCGAGGCGAACGTCGTCGCGGCCTCACCGGCCGCAACGGACCCGCACGCGCACCACGCTCAGTAACCGGCGGCCTGGCCGTCCTTGCGCGATTCGGAGGCACCCGCCCAGCCGGCGGGCGTGCGACGGATCGCCTGGTAGCCGCCGAAGTCGCCCTCGGCCACCTTCACGACGTGGCCACGACGCCTCAGCTCGTCGATCACGGCCGGCGCGAACCCGTTCTCGACCACGAGATAGCCGCCGTCGGTCATGACCTCGTCGGTGGGCTGGCTGGAGCCTTCGTGACGCAGGCGCGGCGCGTCGCCGGCCTCCTGCAGGTCCATGCCGAAGTCGACCATGTTGACCACTACCTGCACGTGTCCCTGCGGCTGCATGTCGCCGCCCATGACGCCGAACGACATCACGGGCTCGCCGTCGCGGGTCATGAACGCCGGGATGATGGTGTGGAACGGGCGCTTGCCGGGCTGGAAGACGTTGGGATGCCCGGCCTTCAGCGAGAAGTTCTCGCCGCGATCGTGCAGGATGAAGCCGAGGTCGCCGGGCGTCATGCCCGAGCCCATGCCGCGGTAGTTGCTCTGGATCAGCGACACCATCATGCCGTCGCGGTCCGCGACCGTGAGGTAGATGGTGTCGTTGGGGCCCGGTGGCATGTCGCCGGCCGGGTAGGCCCTGGCAGCGCGCTTCGGGTCGATCAACGCCCTGCGCTCCGCGGCGTATTCCTTCGAGAGCAGTCGCGCCACGGGCAGGCTCACGAACTGCGGGTCGGCATACCAGCGCGCGCGGTCCTCGAAGGCGAGCTTCTTCGCCTCGGCGAGCAGGTGCAGGTAGTCGGCACTGCCGGAACCCATCGCGCGCAGGTCGTAGCCCTCCAGGATGTTGAGCATCTGCAGCGCGACGATGCCCTGGCCGTTCGGCGGCAATTCCCAGACGTCGTAGCCGCGGTAACGCGTCGACACGGGCTCGACCCATTCCGAGCTGTGCGAAGCGAGATCCTCGTAGGAAAGGAACCCGCCCTGCGCCTTCATGTAGGCGGCGATGCTGCGCGCGATGTCGCCCTTGTAGAACGCATCGCGGCCGCCGCGCGCGATCTTCTCGTAGGTCGCCGCGAGGCGCGGATTGGTGAAGCGCTCGCCGGCCTCGGGCGGCCGCCCGCCCGGCAGGAAGGTCTCGGCAAAACCGGGGAACTCGCGCAGCGCTTCGGTGTTGATCTTCCACAGCCGCGCGATCACCGGCGTGACCGGGAAACCGTCTCGCGCATAGGCGATCGACGGCGCCAGCAGCCGCGCCATCGGCAGGCGCCCGAAGCGGCCGTGCAGCTGGAACCAGCCGTCGACCGCGCCAGGCACGGACACGGGCAGCGGGCCGCGCGGCGGAATGCGCTCGAGGCCGCGCGAGGTGAAGTACTCGAGCGACAGCGACTTCGGCGAACGGCCGCTGGCGTTGAGTCCCTTGAGGCTCTGCGTGCGCGGGTCCCACACGATCGCGAACAGGTCGCCGCCGATCCCGGAACCGGTGGGCTCCATGAGGCCCAGCGCCGCGTTGGCCGCGATCGCGGCATCCACCGCACTGCCGCCCTGGCGCAGGATGTCGATCGCGATCTGGGTGGCGAGCGGATGGCTGGTCGCCGCCATGCCCTGCGGCGCGTATACCACCGAGCGCGTGGCGAACGGCGCACCGACCGGACGCCGGCCGTCGTCTGCCAGCGAAAGCGCCGGCAGGAGTGCCAGCAACAGGAACGTGACGAAGCTGTGGGAGCGCATGCTTAACCCCTTGCGGGAATCAGGCGCTGCCGGGATGAACTGCGCCCTGCGAGACGAAAGTATGCCGCACCTCTGCACCCGCGACGCGCTCGGTGTAGCGCCCGCCGGTGAACTCGGAGACGACCTTGCGCCAGAACCTCACCGCGCCGGGATTGCGCGTCTCTTCGGTGACCAGCCACTGGCCTTCGAAGCGCGCGAAGATGAGGCAGGCGGCGTGACGGCCCACGCCGCGGCCGCGGTGCCGCGGCTGCACGAAGAAATCGGCGAGGCGGAAACCGGGAAGGGCTGAGCCCGGAAGATGAGGTCCCGTCAGGATCCGGGCGAAACCCACGGGCTGGCCGGCGCTCAGCAGCACGAGCGGCCGCGAGCGCTCGTCGCGAAACCAGTCCAGGACCTGGTCGGGCTCGCTGAGACCTGCCTCGGTGAGCGCCGGGAAGACACCGGTGCCGCCGGCCGACAGGTCGTCGAGATAGCCGCGGAAGGCACGCGAAATCCACTCCCGATCAGCGGGAGAATTCCGGGCATCGCGGATCGTGACGCTCACAGGCCCTGAAAAAGAACCGCCGGGGGACGGTACGGTTTTACCCGCACCGCCCGCCCGGCGTGTTCAACCGTCGGCAGTAAGAAAATCTTACTGCTGCGGGGCCTCGGCCGGAGCGGCCGGGGCAGCAGCGGCATCGGCCGGAGCAGCAGCGGCGTCAGCCGGAGCAGCAGCGGCGTCGGCAGCAGGAGCGGCCTCGGTGGCAGCCGGAGCAGCTTCGACGGCAGGAGCCGGCGCAGCCTCAGGAGCCGGAGCGGCCTCTTCCTTCTTGCCACCACAGGCGCTCAGCACAAGCGCCACGGCAACGGCGCCAAGGATCTTCGCGTTCATCAGTCTGTACCCCAGATATCAGGAGAGTGGGAAGGTTACGTCCGCGCACATTGCGGGCTATAGTCGCCTAACGGCCCGAAATACATCGCGGTCGCAAATTGTAGAGTTTTTCTGCCGCTTTTCAATCGGCTTGATGGTGTTTTATATAGTTTTTTTGTGTTGCGCCCTGCCGACAGGCGCTGGCCGCAGCCAGAAACGGGCGATTTAGCGCCGTGATTTCAGGAGGCCCCTTGAGCAACGCCGAAACGCCCACTCGCATCCCGCCGCCGGAATCGGCCCTCGAAGGCCTGTACGCCGCGCATTTCGCGACTGTGGCCGACCGCTACACCGCGGCACTGGCCGCCACCGGATTCGACGGCGCCGTCATCCCCGCAGGCGGTCTCCGGATGCTGTTCCGGGACGATCACTCGTACCCGTTCAAGCCGAATCCGCAGTTCCGGCTGTGGGTGCCCGAGCCCGCGCCCGACTGCGCGGTGGTGTTCGAACCGGGCAAGCGCCCGGTCCTGGTGTTCCACCAGGCCGTCGACTACTGGCACGCGCCGCCGGAACTGCCATCGGCCTGGTGGGCTCGGCACTTCGACGTCGCGGTCATCCGCGAACCCGCGGAGCTGACGCAGCACGTACGCAAGGGCCCGCGCTGGGCCCTGCTGGGCGAGCCCTGCGGGCCGGCGGAAGGACTGGGTGAGCCGGACCCGGCCGCGCTGATCGCGGCCCTGGACTGGCACCGCGCCGCCAAGACCCCCTACGAGCTGGGTTGCCTGCGCCGCGCGAGCTTCCTCGGTGCCATCGCTCACCGCGCCGCCGAGTCGGCTTATCGCACCGGCGCCAGCGAATACGACGCGCACATCGCCTTCTGCCACGCGATCAAGTCGCGCGAAGAAGAGTTGCCCTACAACAACATCATCGCCTACGGCCGGCACGGCGCGGTGCTGCACTACCAGCACCTGGACCGCGTGCGCCCCGCCTCGGCGCCGTCGTTCCTGATCGACGCAGGCGCACCGTGCCTGGGCTACGGCAGCGACATCACGCGCACCTGGTCCGCCGCGCAGGACGAGTTCGCCCAACTGGTGGCGGCCGTCGATGCCGCGGAACGCCGGCTCGCCGCCCAGGTGCTCCCGGGAGTCGACTACGCCGACATCCACCTGGCCGCGCATCGCGAGATCGCCGCCATCCTGTCCGACTTCCGCATCGCCAGCGGCAGTGTCGAGGCGCTGGTCGAAACCGGCGTCACGCGGGTGTTCTTCCCGCACGGCATCGGCCACCTGCTGGGCCTGCAGGTCCACGACGTGGCCGGCCTCGCGGCCGGCCCCGCCGGCGGCGAACGCCCCCGCCCGCCCGGCCACCCCTACCTGCGCCTGACCCGCCGCCTCGAGGAATCGTTCGTAGTGACCATCGAGCCCGGGCTGTACTTCATCGACCCGCTGCTCGAGGCCGCCAGGGGCACGGCCGCGGGCACCGCGATCGACTGGGCGCGCGTGGATGCGTTCCGGCCTTTCGGCGGCGTGCGGATCGAGGACAACGTGGTGGCGCGCCAGGGCGGCGCGGAGAACCTCACCCGCGACGCTTTCGCCGCGCTGGGCGGGTGAGGCAGAGCCCCGCGCTCACGCGCGGTGGCGCCCCGTGAGGGGTGTCGGCCCTCCGCGGCGCCGGACGGCGCCTGATCGCTACGGGCCGACCCTCACGTGTCGCCACCGCGCTGCGTCGGGGCGCCGCTGACCGCCCGCCAACGGGCGGGGTGCCGGCACTGGCGCAGTCTGCGGCCGTGGCACGACCTTCCGGCCGGCCGGCCGGCAACCGAGACGCAGAACAGCCACGCGGGGTGCCTGTGACCGTCCGCCGGTCGTGGCAATACAGGCCAGCCGCGCACGGGATGCAAGGTCCGTAGCAATCAGCGCGGTCCTCCGCGCGCGGAGGACCTTGTATCCCGGGGGCGGCTGGCCCCGGGGAGCCACTCCTATCCCGCGTACCGCTGGCGGAAACCAGTTATTTCTGCGACTTGGCCAACAGGTCGCGGATCTCCTCGAGCAGCACTTCCTGTCGCGGCGGCGGCGGCGGAGCGGCTGGCGCGGCGGCGGGGGCCGGGGCGGGCTTCTTGAGCGAGTTGATCGCCTTGACGGCCATGAAGATCGCGGCGGCGATGATCACGAAGTCGACGATCGACTGGATCAGCCGGCCGTAGCCGATGTTCACGGGCTCGCCCGTGGTGACGTTGGTGCCGAGCGTGATCACGAGGTCGGAGAAGTTGACGCCCCCGATCAGCCAGCCGAGCGCCGGCATGACGATGGCCTCGACCAGCGCCGAGACGATCTTGCCGAAAGCCGCGCCGATCACGACACCGACCGCGAGGTCGATGACGTTGCCGCGCATGGCAAATTCCTTGAATTCCTTGGCCAGACTCATGCTAATCCCCCCGTGAAATGACCGTGCGTAGACAGCGACGCTGATCCTGGGCCGCCCTCGGCGGCAGTGATCGAACTGTAGTGGCTAGACCTTCGCAACGGAAGGCCTGCTTCGTCCGACATTCCCGACAGCCAACAAAAAAGCCGGGGCGAGCCCCGGCTTTTTCGATCGAAGCCACCGCGCGAGGCGCGGCGGCTGGGCGTCAGCCCGCCGCAGCAGCCTTGCGGCGACGCGGCTTGGCCTCGGTGGCCGCCTCGGCGCCTTCGGCAGCAGGCTTCTTCTTGGCAGCGGCCTTCTTCTTGGCCTTCGGCTCCTCCGCAGGCGCGGCGGCTGCCGCGGCCCGGTCGACGAGCTGCATCAGCGCCATCGGCGCGGAGTCGCCCGGGCGGGGATCCATCTTGAGGATGCGGGTGTAACCGCCGGCACGCGCCTTGAAGCGCGGGCCGATGTCCTCGAACAGCTTCACGACCAGCGCGTCGTCGCGCAGCATCGCGAACGCGCGGCGGCGACGGGCGAGGTTGTCGTCCTTGCCGAGGGTGATCAGCGGCTCGACGACGCGGCGCAGTTCCTTGGCCTTGGGCACGGTCGTGCGAATCGTCTCGTAGCGGAGCAGCGCAGCGGCCATGTTGCGCATCAACGCCTTGCGGTGCGATGAATTACGCGACAGTTGGCGGCCGGAAAGGTGGTGGCGCATCGTCCTGGATCCTTACGTTTCAGCAGTACCGCTCAGAACAGCGTTCAGGCGGTCTTGAGTTCGTCTTCGCGGCGCAGGCTGGCCGGCGGCCAGCCCTCGAGGCGCATACCGAGCGTGAGGCCGTGGCTTTCCAGGACCTCCTTGATCTCGGTGAGCGACTTCTTGCCCAGGTTGGGCGTGCGCAGCAGCTCGACCTCGGTGCGCTGCACCAGGTCGCCGATGTAGTGAATGTTCTCGGCCTTGAGGCAGTTCGCGCTGCGGACCGTGAGCTCGAGCTCGTCGACCGGGCGGAGCAGGATCGGGTCGAAAGCCGACTCGGACGGCTTGATCGACGCCTCGCCCTGGCCCTCGAGGTCCACGAACACGTTCAGCTGGTCCTTGAGGATGGAACCCGCGCGGCGGATGGCTTCCTCGGGATCGATCGTGCCGTTGGTCTCGATGTCGAGCACCAGCTTGTCGAGGTCGGTGCGCTGTTCGACGCGCGCGGACTCGACGTTGTAGGTCACGCGACGGACCGGGCTGAACGACGCGTCGAGCTGCAGGCGTCCGATCGGACGGGTCTGCTCCTCGAACTCGATGCGGGTCGCCGCCGGGCGATAGCCACGGCCGCGCTCGATCTTGAGCGTCATGTTGATCTCGACGGGCTTGGTCAGCGTCGCGATCACGAGCTCGGGATTGACGATCTCGACGTCGTGGTCGAGCTGGATGTCGCCGGCGGTCACGGGGCCCGGGCCCTTCTTGTGCAGGCGCAGCTCGGCCTCTTCGCGGGCGTGCATGCGGATCGCAATGCCCTTGAGGTTCAGGAGGATGTCGACGACATCTTCCTCGACGCCTTCGATGCTGGTGTACTCGTGGAGCACGCCGTCGATCTCGACTTCGGTCACGGCGCAGCCGGGCATCGACGACAGCAGCACGCGACGCAGCGCGTTGCCGAGCGTGTGGCCGAAGCCGCGCTCGAACGGCTCGATCACGATACGTGCGTGACGCGCCCGTTCTTCGATCTTCTTGACCGACTTGGGCTTGAGGAACTCGGTGGCGGAACCCTGCATGTGCGGCACCTGATTACTTCGAGTAGAGCTCGACGACGAGATTCTCGTTGATGTCGGGCAGGATCTGATCGCGGTCCGGCAGGGCCTTGAGGACGCCCGAGAACTTCTTCTCGTCAACCTCGACCCAGTCGGGGAAGCCCACCTGGGCTGCGATGGCCAGCGCCGCCGCGATACGCGCCTGGACCTGCGACTTCTCGCGGATCCCGACGACATCGCCAGCCTTGCACTGGTACGAGGGAACGTTCACGAGGTCGCCGTTGACGGTGACCGCCTTGTGGGACACCAGCTGGCGCGCCTCGGCGCGCGTGGCCGCGAAGCCCATGCGGTAAACGACGTTGTCCAGCCGCCCTTCCAGGAAGCGCAGCAGGTTCTCGCCCGTCGAACCGGGGCGGCCAGCGGCCTTCGTGTAGTAGTTGCGGAACTGGCGCTCCAGAACGCCGTACATGCGGCGCAGCTTCTGCTTTTCACGCAGCTGCACGCCGTAGTCAGACAGCCTCGACCTGCGCTCGCCCTTGATGCCACCGGGGGGCACTTCGAGCTTGCACTTGCTCTCAAGCGGCTTGACGCCACTCTTGAGGAACAGGTCGGTGCCCTCGCGGCGCGAGAGCTTGCACTTGGGACCGAGATACCTCGCCATGCGCTCTTATCCTGTTAGACGCGCCGCTTTTTGGGCGGGCGGCAGCCGTTATGCGGAATCGGGGTGACGTCGAAAATGCTGGTGACCTTGAGGCCGCAGGCGTTCAGGGCACGCACCGCGGACTCGCGACCAGGGCCGGGGCCCATGACCCGCACTTCGACCGTCTTCAGGCCGTACTCCTGCGCCGCATTGCCGGCCTTCTCGGCGGCAACCTGCGCAGCGAACGGCGTGCTCTTGCGGGAACCGCGGAAACCGCAGCCACCCGAGGTCGCCCAGGACAAGGTATTGCCCTGACGATCCGTGATCGTGACGATGGTGTTGTTGAAGGACGCGTGGATGTGGGCGACGCCGTCCGACACCTGGCGCTTAACCTTCTTGCGGGTCTTGCCTGCGGCGGACCCACCCTGCTTCTGCTCAGCCATCGTGATACCTGAATTAGTTGACGGTCAGCCGGCAATTACTTGCCGGGCTGCGCATTGGTCTTGACCGCGGCACGACGCGGGCCCTTGCGGCAACGCGCGTTGGTGCGCGTGCGCTGACCACGGCACGGCAGGCCCTTGCGGTGCCGCATGCCACGGTAGCTGCCCAGATCCATGAGCCGCTTGATGGCCATGGAGTTCTCACGGCGGAGGTCGCCCTCGACCGCGAACTTCGAGATCTGGGAACGCAGCGAGTTAACCTCGGCCTCGGTGAGATCCCGGACCTTGGTGTTGGGCTGCACGCCCGCGGCTTCGCAGATTTTCTGCGAACGCGAGAGGCCAATGCCGTAGATGTGGGTCAGCCCGATCACCACGTGCTTATTGACCGGGATATTTATGCCGGCGATACGCGCCATTGCACTCGACCTCTGGACCGCGCGGAAAACGCGGAATTATACGTGAAACCTACCTGTTCCGCAAGGCAAAAGCCCTGCGGTCAGCCCTGCCGCTGCTTGTGGCGGGCATCCGAGCAAATGACCCGGACGACGCCGCGCCGGCGGACGATCTTGCAGTTCTTGCAGATCTTCTTGACGGATGGACGAACCTTCATCTCTATCGACTCCTCGGGCGAGGCCCGGTCAGCGCGGCGACCCTGGACGGCCGGCGCCGCGCAGGTTCGCCTTCTTCAGCAGGCCTTCGTACTGGTGCGACATCATGTGCGCCTGCAACTGCGCCATGAAGTCCATCACGACGACCACGATGATCAGCAACGACGTGCCGCCGAAATAGAACGGCACGCGCCCGTAGGCCATGAGCATCTCGGGCAGCAGGCAGACGGCCGTGACGTAGATCGCGCCCCACACGGTCAGCCGTGTCAGGACCTTGTCGATGTACTCGGCGGTCTGCTGACCGGGACGGATGCCTGGAATGAACGCACCGCCCTTCTTGAGGTTCTCCGCCGTCTCGCGCGAGTTGAACACCAGCGCGGTGTAGAAGAAGCAGAAGAAGATGATCAGCGCGGCATAAAACATCATGTGCAGCGGCTGGCCGTAGCCCAGGGCGGCGGCAGCGTTCTGCAGGGCGACCTGCACCCAGCCGTCGCCGGCGCTGGTCGCGAAGAAGCTCGCGATCGTGGCCGGGAACAGCAGCAGCGAGGAGGCGAAGATCGGCGGGATCACGCCCGACATGTTCAGCTTGAACGGCAGGTGGCTGGTCTGGCCGGCGTACATCTTGCGGCCGACCTGGCGCTTGGCGTAGTTCACCGGGATGCGGCGCTGGCCACGCTCGACGAACACCACGAAGGCGGTCACCGCGGCGATCATGAGGATCAGGATCAGCGCGAAGGCGGGGTTCATCTCGCCCGTGCGGACCTGCTCCAGCGTGCTGCCGATCGCGGCGGGCAGGCCCGAGATGATGCCGGCGAGGATGATCATCGAGATGCCGTTGCCGATGCCACGCTCGGTGATCTGCTCGCCGAGCCACATCAGGAACAGCGTTCCGGCCGTCAGCGACATGGTCGCGACGAACACGAAGCCGATGCCCGGGGCGATGGCGACGCCCTGATTCTGGAACGCGGTGGCGGCGCCGAAGCCCTGGAAGAAGGCCAGCACGACCGTGAACCAGCGCGTGTAGTCGGTGAGCTTGCGACGGCCCGACTCGCCTTCCTTCTTGAGCGCGGTCAGCGACGGCACCACGACGGCCATCATCTGGATGATGATCGACGCCGAGATGTAGGGCATGACGCCCATCGCGAAGATCGACAGGCGGGACAGGGCGCCGCCGGAGAACATGTTCACCAGCCCTAGGATCGTCCCTTCCTGCTGCTCGAACAGGCGCGTCACCGCGACCGGGTCGATGCCCGGCACAGCGATGAACGTGCCGATCCGATAAACGACCAGCGCGCCCAGCAGGAAGAACAGGCGCTGACGGAGTTCGGTGAAGCGGGTTGCCTCACCAAGCGCCAGTGCCGGGTTCGAGATGGACAAGGGTGTGCTCCGTATGACCGTGGCCGCCTCAGGCGGCCGTACCGGCCTCGATCTTTCCGCCAGCCTGCTCGATGGCAGCGCGGGCACCCTTGGTGGCGGTCACGGCCGGCCCCTGCAGGGTCACTGCGCGGTCGATCGTGCCGGACAGGATGACCTTGGCCTTTTCGATGCTGGCCGGGACGACGCTGGCAGCCTTGAGCGCCTCGAGGGTGATCACGCTGTCCTTGATCTTGGTGAGGTCGCTCAGCGTGACCTCGGCGCGGGTCGGCTTGATGGCCGACCGGAAGCCGGTCTTCGGCAGGCGACGCTGCAACGGCATCTGGCCGCCTTCGAAGCCGACCTTGTGGTAGCCGCCCTTGCGGGCGCGCTGGCCCTTGACGCCGCGGCCGCAGGTCTTTCCCTGGCCGGCGGACGCGCCGCGACCGACGCGGAGGCGGGGCTTCTTGCTGCCCGGACCGGGCTTGACGGTATTCAGACGCATGTTCGACTCCTTACGCCTGCTCGACCTTGAGCAGGTGCTGGGCGGCGCGGATCATGCCGCGGACCGCCGGCGTGTCCTCGAGGACCCGGCTGTGGCGGATGCGACGCAGGCCAAGGCCGTGCACCGACGCGCGGATGTTCTTGAGCTGGCCGTAGACGCTGCCAGTGAGCGTCACTTTCACGCGAGGATTGGACATGGGGTTACCCGATGATCTCTTCGACAGTCTTGCCGCGCTTCGCCGCGATGGACTCCGGGGAGGTCATGTTGGCGAAGGCGTCAAACGTGGCGCGCACGACGTTGATCGGGTTGCGCGAGCCGTAGCTCTTGGCGAGCACGTTGCGCACGCCCGCACACTCGAACACCGCGCGCATGCCGCCGCCAGCGATGACGCCGGTACCGTCGGACGCGGGCTGCATGTACACGCGGGTGGTGCCATGGTTGCCGTTGACCGCGTAGTGCAACGTGTCGTTGCGCAGCGGGACGTTGACCATGTTCTTGCGCGCGGCCTGCATGGCCTTGGCGATGGCAACCGGCACTTCGCGTGCCTTGCCGTAGCCGAAGCCGACGCGACCAGCGCCGTCGCCGACCACCGTCAGCGCCGTGAACCCGAACTGGCGGCCGCCCTTGACGACCTTTGCCGTGCGGTTGACCGCGACCAGCTTCTCGAGCAGGTCGTCGCTCGGACCAGGCTTTTCGACTCGTGCCATTGCGATTTCCTTCCGATCAGAACTCGAGGCCGGCCTCGCGGGCGGCCTCAGCCAGCGCCTTGACGCGGCCGTGGAACATGAAGCCGGAGCGGTCGAACGCGACCCGCGTGATTCCGGCGGCCTTGGCCCGCTCTGCGATCGCGCGGCCCACCGCAGCGGCCGCAGCGGCATTGCCGGTGCCAGTCAAACCCTTGGCAACCTCGTCCTGGACGGTCGAGGCGACCACGAGCACCTTGCCGCCGTCGGCAGAGATGATCTGGGCGTAGATGTGCCGCGGCGTACGGTGCACCGTCAGGCGCAACACGTTCAACTCGCGGATCTTGGCGCGCGTACGGCGAGCACGCCGCTGACGCTTGTCCATCTTGGTGAGCTGTGCCATGGAATTACTTCTTCTTTCCTTCCTTGAGCTCGATCTTCTCGCCCGAGTAGCGGACGCCCTTGCCCTTGTACGGCTCAGGCGGACGGTACGAGCGGATCTCGGCGGCCACCTGGCCAACCTTCTGCCGATCGATGCCCTTGATGAGGATCTCGGTCTGGGTCGGCGTCTCGATGGAGATGCCTTCCGGGACCTCGTAAGCGACCGGGTGCGAGAAGCCGAGCGTCAGGTTCAGGGCCTTGCCCTGCACTGCCGCGCGGTAACCCACGCCGACCAGCTCGAGCTTGCGCTCGTAGCCCTTGCTGACGCCCGTCACCATGTTGGCGATGTGCGCGCGCGTGGAACCGGCCCGTGCGACCAGCGCCTTGGGTGCGGCGCCGTCGTACTGGACGACGACGTTCTGCTGCTCCTGCGCGACGGTGACACCGGCGGTCAGGGCCAGGCTCAGGGCACCCTTGGCACCCTTGACCGTGACCGCTCCGTCGTTCACCGCGACGCTGACGCCCTGCGGCAGCTGCACGGGCTTTTTGGCGACTCGAGACATGGAATCGGACCCTTCGTTCAACGGCGGCCTCGGCCGCCAACGTCCGCGTGCGGCTTACGCCACTACGCAGAGAACCTCGCCACCCTGGCCGACGCGACGCGCCTCGCGGTCGGTCATGACGCCCGAGGGCGTCGAGACGATCGCGATGCCCAGGCCGCCGAGCACCTTGGGAAGCTCACCCTTGCCGCGGTACTGCCGCAGGCCGGGACGTGACACACGCTCCAGGCGCTCGATCACGGGCTTGCCCTCGTGATACTTGAGCGCGACCGTCAGCGTCGCCTTGTTGCCGTCCGCGGTGACCGCGTAGTCGGCGATGTAACCTTCTTCCTTCAACACGCGCGCAATGGCTTCCTTCACGCGCGACGAGGACATGCTGACCTCGGGCTTGCGTGCCATCTGGCCGTTGCGGATGCGGGTCAGCAGGTCCGCGATAGGATCGGTCATGCTCATGCGAATCTCCTGCTCACCAGCTCGCCTTGCGGAGGCCGGGCACTTCGCCGGCCATCGTGGCCTCGCGAAGCTTGCTGCGGCCGAGGCCGAACTTGGCGTAGTTGCCGCGCGAGCGGCCCGTGATGGCGCAGCGATTGCGCAGCCGGCTCTTGCTCGAGTCGCGCGGCAGCTTCTGCAGCGCCTCGACGGCAGCCGTGCGGTCGTCCGGCGACGTGCCCGGGGCGCGGATCAGCTCCTTGAGCTGGGCGCGCCTGGCGGCGTACTTCTTGACCGTCTTCTCGCGGCGCTTCTCACGCTCGAGCATGTTCGTCTTGGCCATCGCTTACTTCCTGAACGGAAAGTTGAACGCCTCGAGGAGCGCACGACCTGACTTGTCGTCGCCGGCCGTCGTGGTGATGGTGATGTCCATCCCGCGCAGCGCGTCGATCTGGTCGTAGGCGATCTCGGGGAAAATGATCTGTTCCTTGAAGCCAAAGCTGTAGTTGCCCTGGCCGTCGAACGAACGCGCGCTCACGCCGCGGAAGTCGCGGATACGCGGCATCGCGATGCTGATCAGGCGATCGAGGAACTCATACATGCGCTTGCCGCGCAGCGTGACCTTCGCGCCGATCAGCAGGCCCTGGCGCACCTTGAAGGACGCAAACGAGTTGCGCGCCTTGCAGAGCAGCGGCTTCTGGCCGGTGATCTTCGCGAGATCGCCGGCGGCGTTCTCGATGATCTTCTTGTCGGCGACAGCCTCGCCGACACCCATGTTCAGGGTGATCTTGGTGATGCGGGGCACCTGCATCACGCTCGCGTAGCCGAGCTCGCTCTTGAGCTTCGGCACGATCACGTCGCGATAGTGCTTGTGCAACCTGGCTTCGTTCGCCATTCCCATTTACTCCGTGCGCCGGCCGTCAGGCGTCGACGACTTCGCCGTTCGACTTGAAGCAGCGGACCTTGCGGCCGTTCTCGAGCGTCTTGACGCCCACGCGGTCGGCCTTCTTGGTCGCCGGGTTCCAGAGCGCGACATTCGACACATGGAGGGGAGCCTCCATCTGCTTGATGCCACCCGCCTCGCCCTTCTGGGGGTTCGGCTTCTGGTGCTTCTTGACGATATTGAGGTTCTCGACGACGACCTTGTCGCCGTCGACCTTGATGACGGTTCCCGTGCGGCCCTTGTCGCGGCCCGCGTTCACCACCACCGTGTCACCCTTGCGGATCTTGTTCATCGTGTCTCCACCGCCCTCACAGCACTTCAGGCGCGAGCGAGATGATCTTCATGAACTGCACGGTGCGCAGCTCGCGAGTCACGGGCCCGAAGATGCGCGTGCCGATCGGCTCGAGCTTGTTGGTCAGCAGCACCGCCGCGTTGCCGTCGAACTTGATCAGCGAACCGTCGCCGCGGCGGACGCCGCTGCGGGTGCGCACGACGACTGCGTCGTAGACTTCGCCCTTCTTGACCTTGCCGCGCGGGATGGCGTCCTTGACGCTCACCTTGATCAGGTCGCCCACGCCGGCGTAACGGCGGCGCGTGCCACCCTTGACCTTGATGCACATCAGCTCACGGGCGCCGGAATTGTCGGCGGCGGCGAGCCGGCTCCTCATCTGGATCATGGCTATACTCCCGCGGTCAGCCGGCCGCGCGTTCGACGACGCGGACCAGCTGCCAGGACTTGCGACGCGACAACGGACGGCACGGCGAGATCGTGACCGTATCGCCCTCGCCACACTCGCTGTTCTCGTCGTGCGCGAGCAGCTTCGTGGTGCGACGGACGTACTTGCCGTAGCTGGGGTGCTTGATCAGCCGCTCCACAGCGACGGTGATCGTCTTGTCCATCTTGGTGCTGACGACCTTGCCCGTCAGCGTGCGCGTGCCCTTCTCGGGCGTCGCGGCGGCCACCTGGTTGTCGGTCATCACGCCTTGCCTCCCACGGTCGGAGCCGCGAGTTCAGTGAGCACGGTCTTCACGCGTGCGATGTTCTTGCGAACCTTGTTGTGCTGGTCGGGGCGGGCCGGCTGGCCAGCCGCAGCCGACATGCGCAGGTTGAACTGTTCACGGCGCAGCCGGATCAGCTCGTCCCTCAGCTCGGTCGCGTTCTTGCTACGAAGTTCTTTGACGTCCATCACCGCACCTGCCGCCTGACGAACATGGTGGACACGGAAAGCTTGGCTGCAGCCAGCCGGAAGGCCTCGCGAGCGATCTCCTCGGTGACGCCCTCGATTTCGAAGAGGACCTTGCCCGGGGTGACCTTGGCAATCCAGTACTCGACGTTGCCCTTGCCGCTGCCCATGCGCACTTCAAGGGGCTTGGCCGTGATCGGAACGTCCGGGAAGACCCGGATCCAGATCTGGCCACCACGCTTGACGTGACGGGTCATGGCACGGCGCGCGGCCTCGATCTCGCGCGCGGTCATCCGCGCACGGCCGGTGGCCTTGAGCCCGAACTCGCCAAAGGCGACCGTGCTGCCGCGCACCGAGGTGCCGGCGAGGTTGCCCTTGAACTGCTTGCGGTACTTAGTCCGCTTAGGCTGCATCATTTCTCAAGTACTCCGTACTCTGGCTGCCAGGTCCGGCGCCTCGCGGCGCCCGGTTCCGGCGGCCCCTCAGGCCGGCTGTTCCACGACTGCCTGCGGGGCAGCGGCTTCGGCCTCGGCGGTCTCGGTCTCGGCAAAGACCTCGCCCTTGAAGATCCACACCTTGACGCCGATGACGCCGTAGGTGGTGTTCGCTTCCGCGGTGCCGTAATCGATGTCGGCGCGGAACGTGTGCAGGGGAATGCGACCCTCGCGCGTCCACTCCGAGCGGCTGATCTCGGCGCCGTTCAGGCGTCCGGCGACCCGCACCTTGATGCCCAGCGCGCCGCTGCGCATCGTGTTCATGACCGCGCGCTTCATGGCGCGGCGGAACATCACGCGCTTCTCGATCTGCTGCGCGATGCTCTCGGCGACCAGGCGCGCGTCGAGTTCCGGCTTGCGGATCTCGGCGATGTTGATGCGCACGTCCGGCAGGGCCATCTTCATGAGGCGCGCCACTTCCAGGCGCAGCTTCTCGATGTCCTCGCCCTTCTTGCCGATCACGATGCCCGGCCGTGCCGTGTGGATCGTGATGTTGGCCTTCTTGGCGGCGCGCTCGATGTGGATGCGGCTGATCGACGCTTCGGCAAGACGCTTGCGCAGGAACTGACGGACGACGTGGTCGGCCTGCAGGTACGCGGGGAAGTTCTTGCTCGACGCATACCACCTGGACGCCCAGTCGCGGGTGATGCCGAGGCGGATGCCGATCGGGTTGACTTTCTGGCCCATGCGCTGCTCCGTTACTTCCCGGCCACGACCACAGTGATGTGGCTGTTGCGCTTGACGATGCGGTTACCCCGGCCCTTGGCGCGAGCGGCGAACCGCTTCAGCACCGGCGCCGTGTCGACCATGATCTGCGACACCTTCAGTTCGTCGATGTCGGCGCCGAGGTTGTGCTCGGCGTTGGCGATCGCGGACTCGAGCACCTTCTTGATGATCTCGGCGCCCTTCTTCGGGGTGAACTGCAGCACGTGGAGCGCGTGGCCCACGGGCTTGCCGCGCACCAGGTCGGCGACGAGGCGGCACTTCTGCGGCGAGATGCGCGCGTTGCGCAACTTGGCTGAAACCTGCATGGCTTACTCCGTACCAGCCTTTCGGTTGCCGCCGTGACCCCTGAAGGTACGCGTCGGAGCGAACTCACCCAGCTTGTGTCCGACCATGTTCTCGGTCACGAGCACGGGCATGTGTTGGCGGCCGTTGTGCACGGCAATCGTGAGGCCGACCATCTCCGGAAGCACCATCGAGCGGCGCGACCAGGTCTTGATGGGGCGGCGATCGTTCTTCTCGGCGGCAACCTGTACCTTCTTGGCGAGGTGCAGGTCGACGAACGGGCCCTTGCGCAGGGAGCGTGCCATTCCTCGGACTCCTTACTTGCGACGACGCACGATGAAGGCATCAGAGCGCTTGTTGTTGCGCGTCTTCTTGCCCTTCGTGTGCCAGCCCCACGGCGAAACGGGGTGCGGGTTGCCCTGACCGGACTTACCCTCACCGCCACCGTGCGGGTGATCGATCGGGTTCATCACGACGCCGCGGACGGTCGGGCGGATGCCCTTCCAGCGCTTGGCGCCGGCCTTGCCGAACACACGCAGGTTGTGTTCGTCGTTGCCGACTTCGCCGAGCGTCGCGCGGCAGTCGATGTTGATCTTGCGCATCTCGCCCGACTTCAGGCGGAGCAGCGCAAACGCGCCCTCGCGGCCCTGGTACTGGGCGGAGTTGCCGGCCGCGCGCGCGATCTGCCCGCCCTTGCCGGGCTTGAGCTCGATGTTGTGCACGGTCGAGCCGACCGGGATGTGCCGCAGCTGCATGGCGTTGCCCGGCTTGATCGGGGACTCTGCGCCCGACTGCACCTGGTCGCCGGCCGCGAGGCCCTTCGGCGCGAGCATGTAGCGGCGCTCGCCGTCCTTGTAGAGGACGAGCGCGATGAACGCCGAGCGGTTCGGGTCGTACTCGACGCGCTCCACGGTACCGACGATCCCGTCCTTGTCGCGACGGAAATCGATCACGCGGTACTTCTGCTTGTGACCACCGCCCTTGTGACGGGTGGTCAGGCGACCGACGTTGTTGCGACCACCGGTCGACTTCTGTGCGCTGACCAGACCTTCGAACGGCCCGCCCTTGTGCAGGCCGGACCGGTCCGGACGCAGCTGGAAGCGCGTTCCCGGGGAGGTCGGCTTAAGCTTTCTGAGTGCCATCGTCCTGCCTTCCTGTTCTCGTGGCGCCTATCAGGCCTTGTCGCCGCCGGCGAAATCGATCGCCTGGCCTTCGACCAGCCTGACGTAGGCCTTCTTCCAGTCAGAGCGACGGCCCTCGAAGCGGCCGAAACGCTTTTCCTTGCCCTGCTGGTTAACCACCTGCACCGCCCTGACCTTGACGTCGAACATGAATTCGACGGCAGCCTTGATGTCGGCCTTGGTCGCGTCGGTACGCACGCGGAAAACGTACTGGTTGTGGTCTGCAGCAACGCGCGCGGCCTTTTCGGACACGTGCGGGGCGACCAGGATGTTGATGAGCCGCTCCCTGGAGGCGACCCGTTTCGTAGCGGGGTTCGGGGTGCTCATGCCAGCTTCTCCTCGAGCATCTTGAGCGCGCCGACGGTCGTCAGGACCTTGTCGTGACGCGCGAGGCTCGCCGGGTCGAGGCTGGCCACGGTCAGCACGGCCACCGACGGCAGGTTGCGCGAAGCCAGGTACAGCTTCTCGTCGAAAGCCTCGATCAGGATCAGGACGTTCTCGAGGCCCAGCTCCTTGAGCTTGCCCGCGAGCATCTTGGTCTTGGGAGCCTCGAGCTCGAGGGCACCCGTGACGACCAGGCGATCCTGACGCGCGAGCTCGGAGAGCATCGAGCGGATCGCGCCGCGGTACATCTTGCGGTTGACCTTCTGCTCGAAGCTGCGCGGCTTCGCGGCGAAGGCGCGGCCACCACCAACCCAGATCGGGCTGCGGATGGAGCCGGCGCGCGCGCTGCCCGTGCCCTTCTGGCGCCAGGGCTTCTTGCCACCGCCCCTGACCTCGGCGCGAGTCTTCTGCGCCTTGGTGCCGGAGCGTCCAGCGTTGAAATAGGCAGTCAGGACCTGATGGACGAGCGGCTCGTTGTACTCACGGCCGAACGTCGTATCGCTGACTTCGATTTCGGAGCCTGAGGCCCCGCCATTGACCAGCTTAAGCTTCATCGCGTGAGCCTCGGATCACTTCTTTACGGCTTTGGCCGGGGTGACCTTGCTGGGAGCAAGGATCTTGCGGCGGGTCTGGCCGGCGGCTTTCACCGACGGACGAACGACCACGCGGCCACCCTCGGTGCCAGGCACCGCACCATGGACCAGGAGCAGGTTGCGCGCAGTGTCGATCTGCACGACCTTGAGATTCTCGACGGTGCGGGTGATGGCGCCCATGTGGCCAGCCATCCGCTTGCCGGGGAACACGCGGCCCGGCGTCTGGCGCTGGCCGATCGAACCCGGGACGCGATGCGACACCGAGTGACCGTGCGAAGCATAGCCGCCCGCGAAGTTGTGGCGCTTCATGACGCCCGCGAAGCCCTTGCCCATCGTCGTGCCGGTCACGTCGACGACCTGGCCGACCTTGAACAGCTCGACGTTGAGCTCGCCGCCAGCCTTGAGCTCCGCGCCTTCGCCGGCGGCGAGGCGGAACTCGAGGGTCGTCGAACCCGGGGCGACGCCCTGCTTGGCGAAGTGCCCGGCGACCGGCTTGCTGACACGGGAAGCGCGGCGCGTACCCACGGTTACCTGGATCGCGCGATAGCCATCTGGCTTCTCTGCCTTGACCTGCACGATGCGGTTAGGCAGCGCCTCGATGACCGTCACCGGCACGGATTCACCCGCGTCAGTGAAAATTCGAGTCATGCCGCACTTGCGGCCGACCAAACCAATGGTCATGACCTTTGTCCTCGTTTCACCGCGCCGGCTGCGATTGGCCGGCGCTGCAACTTGTCTTTCCCCGGCGCACCCCAGGACACTTTGTCCAGGAGCCGCGCCTGCCGGGCCTCACACCCCGAAAACCACCGATACGCGCAAGCGCGAACGGCCGGGGCTAAAGCGAGCCGCCGATTATAGCGACCCAATCAAACTTTGCAAGCGTCAATCGGCAGATCAGTTCAACTTGATCTGCACGTCCACGCCGGCCGGCAGCTCGAGGCGCATCAGCGCGTCGACGGTCTTGTCGGTCGGGTTGACGATGTCCATGAGGCGCTTGTGCGTGCGGATCTCGTACTGGTCGCGCGCGTCCTTGTCGGCGTGCGGCGAAACCAGCAGCGTGAAGCGCTCGATCTTGGTCGGCAGCGGCACCGGCCCGCGGACCGTGGCGCCCGTGCGCTTCGCGGTCTCGACGATCTCACGGGCCGAGTTGTCGATCAGGCGGTGATCGAAGGCCTTGAGGCGGATGCGGATGTTCTGGTTGGTAGCCATATGTCTCTCTGTTACACGAGGATCTTGGCGACGACGCCGGCGCCGACGGTACGTCCACCCTCGCGGATGGCGAAACGCAGGCCCTCTTCCATCGCGATCGGCGCAATCAGGTCCACCACCATCTTGATGTTGTCCCCGGGCATCACCA
>JADZCS010000171.1 GCA_020851435.1 Gammaproteobacteria bacterium
GCAGCAGGCCCAACTTCGTCGAATCCTCGCCACCCTGGGTCGCCCTGATCAGCTGCTTGGCGACCGGCGAGGCACCCTTCTGGTCGAGCCATTGGGCCAGGGTCACGTCGTACTGGGCCGCCGACGGTTTCAGCCAGTCGTCGAGAGCCTCGAACGGGTTCATTGCCTCGACGTAGTGGGAACGCAGCGCATGGGGGGGAATCTTTCGCTCGGCGCTGCTGAGCTTGTTCAGCGGCGACGATTCCCACTTCCCCGCGGCAATGAGCTGCTTGTCGAGCACGAACGAGTAAGGCGCGTTGATGTGCGCACCCTCGCCGAGCTCGATGCCCAGGCGTCCCGCGATGTAGCGAACCCGGGCGTACATCTGGCCTATCTGCACGCCACCGAGCTCGATGCGCGGGTCCCAGTCGTACGCGGTCTGGCAGCGACCGCCAACCTTGCCTGCGCCCTCCAGGACCAGCGCCGAGGCGCCGCCATCGCCGAGGACCATCGCCGCGTACAGGCCGGCCAGTCCCGAGCCGATGACAATCGTATCCACCTCTTCGCCCGCCGCAGCGGCACGCCGCGGCCCGAGCAGGGACCCGGCCGTAACGGCTACACCGCCGAGGATCAATTGCCGCCGGGAAATGGTCATTGTCTGCGTCCTTTCTGTTGCCAAGCGTGTGGCCGTCCGGCCTCAGAACCTGTACGTCACCTTCGCCCCGAATTCCCGCTTGCTGGAAGGCGTCAGGATATTTCCCTGCACGGTGGTGACGCTGCCGTTATAGGGAACCTGCAGCAGCGCGCCCGGCTCGGACAGCGACGTCGACCGGTTGGTGTACACCCAGCTGTCGTCGTTGAAGAGGTTGCGCCCGTAGATCTCTATGCTGAACTGTTCATTGTCGAACCCGAGGCGCGCATTCATCTTGGTGTATGAATCGATCTGATAGATGTTGGCCTCGCTGTCCCAGATCTTGCCGGTATAGATCACGTCACCGCGCACGAACCAGTTCCACGAATTGCCCAGCGCGCCACGATAGGTCGAGGTCAGCATCGCCGTGCTGTCCGGCGCCTTGGGCAGGTTGTTGCCGTCGAAGTGCGTCACGCCGCTCGTCAGCGTGCCGACCGTGGGATTGTAGAAGTCGTCGTACTCGTTCTTCTGGTACGAGAGGCTCATGCCCACGTCCCAGGCGTCGGTGATCAGCATGCTGCCTTCCAGCTCGATGCCCTTCATCGTCGCGTTGTTGGGCGCGATGAAGCCCAGCACGAACGGAGTCGTGCTCACGACCACCGAGACGCCGGTGTTGATGTTCTTCCAGTCCATCTGGTAGACGGATACCGAGTACTGCGCGCGCCCATCGAACAGGCGCTGCTTGATGCCGAGTTCGTAGTTGTCGACCTCGGGCAGCGGAGCCAGGGCGCCGCAGGTCGGGAACTGCGCGCAGATCTCTGCTTTCTGGGATTCGGTGTAGTTGGCGAAGTTGCCGTTCAACTGGCCCGGGCTCACGCCCTGGCCCCAGGTCGCATACAGGCTGAGGTCCGGAATCGGCTCGTAGCGCACGAATACGCGTGGCAGCGTGTTCGTGAACTCGAAGCTCGAGGTGGTGCTGGTGGTGAAATTCACCGTCTCGGTCTTGTCCTTCTGGTAGCGCGCGTCGGCGCCTACGGTCAGGTTGTCCAGGATGTCGTACTCGATCGAGCCGAACAGCGCCGGCACCGTATAGGTCTCGTCGGTGCGCGTGTTCGCATACGGCGCCGTCGGCAGGGCGCCGCCGTACCTGACGTTGATCTGGTAGCCGATCTGCTGGTTTTCAACGTTGTATTCGAAGTAGCTGGCGCCAATCATCCAGCGCAGCTTCTGTTCCTGGCCGGACTGCAGGCGGAGCTCGGCCGACCAGCT
Organism: Gammaproteobacteria bacterium; assembly: GCA_020851435.1. Taxonomy (GTDB): domain Bacteria; phylum Pseudomonadota; class Gammaproteobacteria; order Steroidobacterales; family Steroidobacteraceae; genus JADZCS01. Next base: position 1,880 of record JADZCS010000171.1, read on the forward strand.
GTCGTCGAACGCCGGCAGGGCTGCATAGGCGTTCTCCACGTCGGCGCGGTCGACGTCGTACACGGTGATCTGCGAGTTCTCGTTGTAGCCGAAGTTGGTCACGAGCGAGATGTCGTTCGCAAACGTGTAGTCGGACTGCAGCGCGATGCGAGTGACGTCGCGACGCATGCCGAAGTCGGTCATGTGCGGCGCACGCGCCATGAGCGGATTGTTGGTCGAGTTGTTGACCACCAGGTCGTGCCAGAGATTCGGCCGGCCGATGCTCGCGAGTACGGCGGGATACATGCTGGTATTGGCCGTGATGAAGTGATCCGGCAGCGAGTCGATCGAGGGCAGTGGGTTCGAGCCGCAGAAATAAGGCCGGCTCAGCGCGAAGCTGACGGAATTGCCGTCCGCGTCCGCGCCCCGGAACGTTTCGCCGGGGCAGGTCGAGCCATACTGCATGCCGCGGATGTAGGAGTTGGTGACTGGGCCGTCGTCGTCCTGCTGCAGGTGCAGGCGCAAGCGGATCGACCAGTTGTCGGTCGGGGTCGCATACAGCGTGCCGGTGATGGACTGCGTCTTTTCTTCGCCGAGGGCGCCACCGTCGGCCGAGGTGTACTGGGCACCCCGCTTGAAACTTACCCCGGACAAGCGTCCGGTCAGCTTGCCGTCGATCAGGCCGCCTTCCACGCTTGCGTTGGCGCCCCAGGACCCGAAGTTGCCGCCGGACAGTGACACCTCGCCCTTCAGTTCCTCGCCCGGCGTGCGGGTGATGAAATTGACGGCGCCGCCGAAGGTGCTGCGGCCGAAATAGGCGTTCTGCGGGCCACGCAGGACCTCGATGCGCTCGACGTCGGAGGTGTCTACCGCGGCCGGGCCGCCCGACACGTACATGCCGTCGACGAACAGCGACCCGGACTGCTCCCTGATCGCGCCGGTCGTCGGCGCCATGCCGCGAAAGACCACGCTGCCCTGCGACCGGCCGCCGGGACCGTTGCCGACGCCACCGATGAAATTGAGGCCGGGGGCTACTCCGTTGAGGTCGTTGATGTTGGTGATGCCGGCGGCGGCGATCTCCTTGGCGCTGATCGCCGAAATGGCGATAGGCACTTCCAGGACCGTTTCCTCACGCTTGCGGGCCGTGACGACGACTTCCTCGAGAGCGGTCGGACGCGCCTGTTCCTGCGCGATCGCGACCATCGGAGTCATCAACGCCATCCCGGCAGCCGCGGCGACAAGTTCGCCCAGCACGGCAGCCCGCAGCAGTGTGTTTCGCACGCAGCTATCGTTGTTCACGGACAGGTCCCCCACAGCATGTTGTCGCCACAAGACCCCGTCACACACGCGTGAACGGCAGTCCGGCCGAGTCTGCATCCGACCATAGCGGGGAACCATTTGCTTTTTGGATACGTGCATGCCTTTTAGGCATGCGCGACGGCGCGGTGCGCACACCAGCGCCGTTGGACGGAGGCGCCCAGCTCAGCGCATGTCAGGCGTGATCGTCGAACGCACGGCGGCGTGGAATTCGTCGATGAATTGCGCCAGCTGCGGCGAGCGGTCGGAGTTCTTGCGGTGCACAAGACAGCCGCGCGCGGTCAGCGGATCGAGTTCATTGGGTATGCGCACCAGGTCTCCCCTGGCCACATCGTTGGCAAAGAGACGAGCCGGCGCCAGGCCGACCAGTTGACTGACCATCAGCAACTGTTTCATCAGTGAGGGCGAGTCAGTACGGACCGGAACGTCTGGCGCACGTATATCGAAGGGCCCGAACTTGCGTGACAGGTAGCCGGCGGTCTCGGTCTCCAGGGCGATCCACTTGTAGGTGGCGAGTTCGGCCAGCGGGATCGTGCCGCGGGTGCACAAGGGATGTCCGGCACCGACGACGACACCGCCGGGCAGGTCTAACAGGTGCAGGATCGCGAAGTCGCGCTCGTCGAGGTTGTCGGGCACCAGCGCGACGACCACGTCGATTTCGCCCGCCGACAGCCTTTCGATGAGTGCGGAGCAGAAGTCCTGGCAGATGCTGATCTTGCGGTCAGGCCACTTGCGGATCACCGACGCGAGCGCCTTCGCGAGGCCGTCGTGCGCGAAATTCGCACTCACGCCGACACGGACCTCGGCGAGTGCGTGCCCCGAAACGTCGTCGAGGCGCTGACGGACCAGCCGCGTGTCCCGCACCATCTGGCGCGCGTATTCGTGAAGCACCTTGCCGGCTTCCGTCGGGGTGACGCCGCGACCGGACCGCTCGAGCAGCTGGACGCCCAGCGTCTCCTCGAGGCGCTGGATGCTGCGGGTGATGGCGGGCTGGGTGATGTTGCAGTAGACGGCTGCCCGGCCGAGGTTGCCGTAGGTGACGGCAGCCAGGAAGTGGTGGAGCTGCTGAATCTGCATATCGTCAGTCCCTCACGTCATTACACGGCGTCATGCCCGATGATTATGGACCCTGTAACGCTTGTAATTGAAGCCTCGCATTTTTTTCGGGCGGAGGCCACAGTCCGAGGTGATGGGGCGCGGCAAAGGCTCGTGCGCCCCTGCATCCGACCCGACCCTGCTAGGATTCCCGGCACCCCCTCCCCCGGATGTCGGAGTACCCATGGCAGACCCTAGACTGAAGCAGAAGCTGGCGAACAAGGAGTTCTTCCTGGCGCCAGGCGTGTTCGACATGATTTCGGCGATGCTCGCCGAGCGTGTCGGCTTCGATGCGGTCTACGCATCCGGATACTGGCTGACCGCCTCCTACCTCGGCATTCCGGACGCGGGCATCGCCACGTTCACCGACATGCTCAACCGCGTGTCGAAGGTCGTCGAAAAGTCGTCGGTCCCGGTCATCGCCGATGCCGACACCGGCTTCGGCGGCCTGCTCAACGTGCATCACACCGTGCGCGGCTACGAGCAGGCCGGCGTGTCGGCGATCCAGATCGAGGACCAGGAATTCCCGAAGAAGTGCGGCCACACGCCGTACCGGCGCGTCGTGCCGATCGAGGACATGGTCGCCAAGGTGCGCGTGGCAGTCGACGCCCGCAGGGACCCCAACATGCTGGTGATCGCGCGAACCGATGCGCGTACGGGCTTCGGCTACGACGAGGCCATCCGGCGCGGCGTGGCGTTCGCCGAGGCCGGCGCGGACATCGTGTTCGTCGAGTCCCTGCAGTCAGTCGAAGAGATGCGCGGGGCCTGCGCGGCCATCCCTGCCCCACTCATGGCCAACATGTCCGATGGCGGTCGCACCCCCATCCATCCGGCCAGCGAGCTTGCCGAGATCGGCTATGCCTGCGCCATCTGGCCGGCACTGGCCGCGCTGTCGGCGAGCGCCGCGATCGAGAAGGCGATGCGCCACCTCAAGGCGACGGGCACGAGCCTGAGCCCCGACGTGCCGCTGTTCGGCTTCGACGACTTCTGCCGGATGGTGGGCTTCGAGGACGTCTGGGCCTTCGAGGAAAAGTGGAAGGACGTCCTCGACAAGCGCTGATGCCGCTATAGCTGCAGGGCGCCGGGGTTCATGATGCCGCCCGGATCGAGGTGCTGCTTCATGTGCCGCAGCGCCGCGGCGGCCGCCGGCTGCCTGCCCTCCAGGTAGGGATAGGACTTGCCCAGCTGCATGTGCACGGCGCCGACGGCGGCGAAGAGCTTGTTGGTCTCGTCGCGCAGCTCCCGCACCAGCTCCCGCGCAGCGGGGTTTGGCGGGTAGGTCGGCAGGGACCCGACGTAGTCGGCCGGCAGGTAGCGCCGGTGGTACGAGGTGAGCTCGTCCTGCCAGTAGAAGACCGGCTCGTAGAGGAAGGCGTTGGTGCCGATCGCGGTGTACATCGCGCCCGGCTCCACGCTGAGCTGCTTCATGCGGTCGGCGTACCCCGCATACAGCTGCATGAGGCTCTTGTGGAACGCGTCAATGCGCGAGAGCGGCATCACGCCGTGCTGCGGCACCCAGCGCTCACCCTTGGGCCCGAGCATGTAGTAGAGCGGCACGAAGGGCATCGCCCGGAGCACGGTGGGAATCGTGGCGGCAATCTCCTGGCCGTGCCCTGACATGGCCTTGCGCAGCAAGGCGAGCTTGGCCTTCACCTCGCCGGCGGACACGCCTTCCACCGTGTAGTGCGCGGAATAGTTCCAGCCGGTCAGGAAGCGCCTGCCCGCGGCCGCCATCTTGCCCAGCCGGAGGGCGGCATCCAGCGGATTGCGCGAGCTCTTCATGACAGCCACGGCCGCCGCCACCGCGTCCTTGGTGCTCACGCTGCCCAGCTGGGCCTGCTGCAGCTTCGGATCCACGGCGAAGGTATCCGCGGTCACGTTCTCGCGAGCCGCGGCTGCCATGCCCGCCGCCATCCCGGCGAAATTGTCGAAGCTGAACGACACGGCCCCGAAAAACGGCGGCTCCTTGATGAGGCGCAGGCTGATCCTGGACTTGATGCCCAGCGCCCCCGCGTCGCCGCAGAACAGCCCGGTGAGATCCGGCCCGTCCCAGCGGAAGAACGGTGCCCCGTTGGGCTTCGCGGCCGACCCGGTGGTCAGCAGTTCGCCGCTGGCGAGCACGATCTCGAATCCGAGGACGGCGTCGGCGGTGATCCCGTAGTTGCCGGAACCGAGGCTCGCGGCATTCTGCGATGTGGAACCACCGACCGTCGCCTTCAGCCCCGAGAACGGTCCCCAGAACGACGCCCGCAGTCCCTTCTTCGCCAGTGCCTGCCACAGGTCGTGCCAGGTCACGCCCGGCTCCACCGTCACGTACATGTCCTGCTCGTTGATCTCGACGATGCGATTGAGTCGAGCGGTGTCGACGATGAGCGAGTTCGGCGTGGACGGCAGGTGGGCGTCGGTGTACGAGGCGGCGCCGCCGCGGGGCGACAAGCTCACGCCGTGACGCGCCGCGAGGCGCACCACGTCCTGCAGCTGCGATATCGAGCCGGGGAAAACGATCGCGATCGGCAGCGCCAGCTGGTTGTACGCATCCATGGCGTAGTAATCGAGATCCGTAGCGCTGGTGAGCACGTGCTCAGCACCCAGCAGGCCCACGAGCTGCTCGGTCACTTGTTGCGGGCTGGCGGTCGGCGTTGTCATCGAAGGCGTCCTCGGGTGAGCGTAGTGCAGGAAATCGACAAGTGTGGCCAGGCCTTCGCGGCGGCCTTCGCCCTGCCGTCGAGGCGGCGCCGCAGGATTCCGTGGCGCCGCTGATCCAGCGGGAAGTTCCACATCAGCGCAACGGCCGGAATCAGCATGATCGCCGGCAACCAGGCGGCACCGAAACGGACGCCCGCGAGCGCCTGCTCGGTGTGCACGCCGGCCGCTTCCTTGAAGCCAAACCAGGAAATGAACACCAGCCCGATTGCGCCGCCGGCCAGGCCGAGCTTCTGGACGAACGCCAGGAAGGCCATGTGCGCGCCGGCCTGGCGCACGCCGCAGCGCCATTCGTCGTAGTCGACCGCATCAGCGCCCATCGACGCAGGCAGGATCATCGTGCCCGCGTTCCCGAAGCCGCGCAGCGCCGCGGTGGCCAGCAGCAGCCATACCGCGACGTGGATCGGCAGGAACGCCAGGCTTGCGTAGCCCACAGCCGTGAGCCCGTTGGCGAAGCAGTACACGCGGTGCTTCCCAAAGCGCCGCGACAGCGCCAGCCACGCCGGGATCGACGCGATCGGCGCAATCGAGATCACCAGGGACATGGGGATGTAGGCGCCCAGCGAATCCAGCACGTACTGCATGTAGAACGGCAGCAGGGCGAAGTGGATGCCCAGCGCGAGGCGATCGAACATGTACGCGATCAGGAGTACCCGAAATGGCTTGTTGCGACCCAGCACCTCGAACATCCTTGACCATGGGATGTGCGTGGGTTCCGCGGTGGGCCTTGCGCGGGGAACGTACTTGACGCAGAGAAAGACGAACAGGGGCAGGCTGAACGTGAAGAACCACCCCACGGCCCTCGCCTGGGCGGCGAATGTCGGCGCGCTCTGCCCGAGGATGATCATGAGCGCGACCAGCGGGATGAATGCCGAGGCCAGGTAGCCGAGGAACGAGCCGGCCTCGCGAAACGCCGCAACCCTGGAGCGCTCGGCAAAATCATCGCTGAGTTCGACACCCCATGATTGGTACGGGATGTACACCATCGTCCATCCGCCATAGAACAGGATCAGGCAAACGAGCAGGTACAGGGTTCCTGCCCCGGGGCCTGGATGCAGCAGGGCGATGCCACTGAGCACGGCAATCGGCGTGCCTGCGACCATCCAGCCCGCGCGCTGCCAGGGGCCAGCCCTGGTCCGGTCCGACAGCGCCCCGATGATCGGGTCCGAAATGGCCTCGAGTGAGCGCGCGATGATCAGGGCCAGCGAGATCGACGCAACCGCAAGTCCAACTTCCTGCGCGTAAAGCGCAGGAAGCGTGAGCAGCAGGGGCACCATCATCGCCTGCAGCGCAATGGAGGGCAGTGCATAGGCAAGCAACGAGCCTGTGCCCAGCGGAGTGGCTTTCGGTAAGTTCGCCAACTGTGATCCCCCGGAATCGTTGCGCCGCGAAAAGTCGCACGACGAATATCACAAGCGCTGGTCACCGACAATGACGGTTGCTGGCCGGCCATAACCAACAGGCAGCGAACTTTCCACAAAGGAATGGCGCGCGTTGCAAGGCGCGTGGCCGTTCGGCTCAACGCGTCAGGAGTGGCTCGGCTTCGTCGAGGATCGCCTGAGCGAGGGCTCTCAGGCCCAGCAACCATTGCTGGAGCTGTGGCGCTGACTCGACGACCTCGGGCAGGCACCGCATCGAGATGCTGCCGAGGTACTGCTGGTCGAGCAGCAGGGGCACCGCAAGTCGCGCACCTGCGGCGGAGTCCATGAGATGAGTGCAATACCCCTGCTCACGGATCCGCGCATCCTGCGGCGTGTCTGCATCCGAGCCCATGCGCTGGAACGCCGTGAACAGCGAGCCGGCCGCCGATGCCTCGATTGCAACGACCTGCCCGACCACGAGCCGGTCCTCGGCGACGGGCCGCAGGTGGTCGGTGGAGACACGAACGACGAGGCTGCCGTTGATCGGCGTCACCAGCACGAGGGGCCAGCGGTTCTCCAGCGTCCAGGAGGACATCCGCGGCCCGGCCACGTTCGCGATCCACTCGTCGTCGCAGAACCTGCTCGCGAGGTCGTAGGCGCCGGCACCCAGCAGGTACAGGTGGCTGAGGGGATCATGGGTGACCAGGTTCAGGTCGACGAGCACGCCGAGGATGCGGTGCACCGTGGAGCGCTTGAGCCCCAGCGCAGCGACCAGCTGGCTGCTGGTGCCGGCGCCGAATCGGTTGAGCCAGGCAAGGACCGCAAGGCCGCGCGCGATGGACTGCACGTGCTCGCGCGAGCCCGATCCCCGCCCGGATGCCGCCTGGCTCCTTGTGTTTTGTCCCCCCACGCCTACTATCATATCGAACTATGCGGGTGCACGACTCCGACGACATCCAGTCACTGCGAAACGGCCTCGCCGCGTTGCGGCTCATGAACTTCCTGGGGCCGGTTTCGGCCCCCGAACTCGCACGCGCGCTCAACACTTCGCGGGCCACGGCCTATCGGGTGCTCAAGACCCTGGTGGAACTGGGTTACGCGCAGCCCCGCAACATCGGCCGGGCTGCCCACTACGCGCCGACCGTCAGGGTCTGCGCCCTGTCGAACGGCTTCGTCGGCGACGTGCGCCTGCTGGATGTCGCGCGGCCCCTGATGCTGGCGCACACCGCGAAGCATGGCTTCCCGCTGGCGCTGTCCACGCCGGCGGGTGACCACTGCTTCATCCGCTTCAACACCGACAGCGCCACCAGCCGTGTGCTGCGGCGATTCCGCGCGGGCTTCTTCGCCTCCTCCCTCGTGACGGCTGGCGGCATGCTCTGCCTCGCGCACCAGCCGGAGCAGCTGCGCGAGGCGGTCCTCGATCACCTGCCTGCCGACAATCCCGTCGACCTGCGTGCCCAGCTCGAGCTGATCCGCCAGAACGATTACGCCACGTTCCAGTGGGCCGGCGAGCGCGAAGGCAGCATCGCCGTCCCCCTGCGCTGGCGCGGCACCGTCATCGCCGCGCTGATACTGCGTTACATGATCCACGTTTCGCCGCAGATCGAGCCGAAGCTCGAGCTCATGCGTGAGCTTGCGCGGGACATCGAGGCCGGGCTCGTCGCGGCCGAGGCCATCCGCATCGCACAGGCGCCCGCCGAGCCCTGAAATCCAGTGTCCGCACTGCGGGAGCGGCGGGTATTGCCGTTGCCCCCTGCCCCCGACGAACCCTAGATTGGTTCCGGGTTGCCGCGCTGACGGCGAAGAGGTGGTACATGGTGTCGCCGATCAACCTGGACAGGCGCCAGTTCCTGCGGGGCGCGGCCGCTGCATCCGCTGCCCTCGCCCTGCAGTTGTCGTACCTGCGGCCATCGCTCGCCGCTTCCGGCGTCCGGTCCAGGGCCCTGGAGTACCGGGACTTCCGCGACGTTTACCGCAAGAAATGGACCTGGGACCGGATCGCCGTCGGCACGCACACCTGCACCAACTGCGTGAGCGGCGGATGCGCGTGGGACCTCTACGTGCGGGACGGCATGGTCTGGCGCGAGGAACAGGGCGCCCCCTACACGCAAACCCGCCCCGACCTGCCCGACTACAACCCGCGTGGCTGCCAGAAGGGCGCTTCGACCAGCGCGCTCATGCGCAGCGCGACGCGCCTCCAGTACCCGCTCAAGCGCGCGGGCAAGCGCGGCGAAAATCGCTGGCAGCGCATTTCGTGGGACGAGGCCCTCGACACGATCGCGCAGGCGGCGGTGGACACCTTGTCGACGCGCGGCGGCAAGGGCGCGTACGTCGAGTGCGGTTCCAACTTCAGCTTCAGCCCCTCGACGATCGCGATGAACCGCCTGTTCGGCTACCTCGGCATCCCGATCACCAACACCTTCGGCAGCATCGGCGACCTCGGCAACGGCGCCACCGAAGTGCTCGGCATCCCCGAGACGGGCGGCTCCTCGGATGGCTGGTTCGAGACCGACTACTTCGTCAACTGGTTCTGCAATCCCATCGCGACGCGGATACCGGACGCCCACTTCATCACCGAAGTGCGCTACCGCGGCGCCCGGGTAGTCTCGATTTCGCCGGACTACAGCCCGACCGCCATACACGCCGACCTGTGGATCACGCTGCGTCCGGGCACGGATACCGCCCTGGCGCTGGCGGCCTGCCGCATCGTCATCGACGACAATCTCTACGACGCCGACTACGTCCGCGAGCAGACCGACCTGCCCCTGCTGGTCCGGGAGGACACCCGCCGCTACCTCACCGAGGCGGACGTCGTGGCCGGCGGCGGCGCTGGCCGCCAGGGCTGGTGGGACGAGACGACGCAGCAGATCGTGTGGTCAACGAGCGCGATGGGCGCCCAGCAGCCGACGCTGCGCCTGCCCCCGGGCGCACGCCCCGCCCTCGAGCCCACGGGATTGAAGGTGACGCTCGCCGACGGACAGACCGTGGCATTGCGGACCGTGTTCTCCAACCTTCGCGACAAGCTGTCCGCCTACGATGCAGACAGTGCCGCCAGGATCACCGGCGTGAGCGCCGGCACGATCCGGCGCTTCGCGCGGGAGTTCGCCACCGCGAAGGCGGCGATGATCCTGAACGGCTCCAGCCAATACAAGACCTACCACGGCGACCTCACCACGCGTGCGCAGATCCTGCTCACCGCGCTGACCGGCAACAACGGCCGTCCGGGTGGCGGCTGGCACTACATGAGCATGTTCGACATGGAGGGCTGGCCGCTCGTCAGCTACGCGGACCACCCCTGCGACCTGAGCCTGCAGCGACCGCAGGGAATCATGGACGCGATGATGAAGATCTTCATGGAGCAGACGAAGACGCCGGGATGGGTGTCCGGCTATTTCCTGTCCCTGCTCCACGCCGGCCTGCGCGATGCGCAGCTGAACCCGGCCTACGGCGACCCGACCCTGCCGCGCACGCCCGAGCAGTACCTCGCCGAGGCCATCGAGAAGGGTTACCTGCCCGACCTCGTGCCCGAAGAAATGGGCCAGCCGGACATCATTTTCAACCTGTTCGGCAATCCGTTCCGGAGCTGCCGTATGGGGGGCCGACGGGCGGACACCTTGTACGCCAAGGCCAAGCTCGTCGTGAACATCACGCTGAAGATGGACGACACTTCGCGCTTCTCGGACATCCTGCTGCCGGCGGCCGGACCCTACGAGAAGTTCGGGTTCAAGTACAACACCACGTGGCCGCCCTACCTGCACATGAGCGAGAGGGCCGTCGCCCCGCTGGGCGAGTCCAGGTCGGAATGGGACATCTTCTGGCTGCTCGCCGAGCGTATCTCGGCCGTGGCCCGCAAGCGTGGCGTAACGGAGGTCAAGGGCTACCGTGGCGCAGCCTACGACCTGACGAAGACCTCGGAATGGTTCAGCGACGGCGGCAGGCTGGGGCTCAAGGACGAGGAAAAGGTCGCCGCGATCATGATCGACCTGTCGCACGCCACGCAGGGAATCACCATTCCCAAGCTGCGCGAGAACAAGGGCGCGATGCGCTACACGGGCGTCAGCCCGGGCGGGCCCGGCATCATGTGGCTGGGCACGAAAGACTACAAGATGGACCAGCCGGTCGTGCAGTTCCAGGACATGGTCGTCCACAAGCAGCCCTGGAAGACGGCCACGGGGCGGCAGCAGTTCTACACCGACCATCCCTGGGTGCTGGAACTCGGCGAGGAACTGCCGGTACACAAGGAACCGCCGATGGCCGGCGGCAACTATCCGCTGGTGCTGAGCGGCGGGCACACGCGCTGGAGCATCCACACGACCTGGCGCGACCTCGACATGCTGCTGCAGCTGCAGCGCGGCGAGCCGGTCATCTACGTCAACCCTGACGACGCGAAGCACCGCGGGATCAAGGAACACGACTACACAGCCGTGTTCAACGACCTCGGCGAGTTCGTCGCCCGCGCCATGCTGACGCCGGCCATGCGCCCCGGCCAGGTGCTCATCTATCACGCCTGGGGCGGCCAGCAGTTCCTGACCGGCAAGGCGCCCGACGACATCTCGCCGAGCCCGCTCAAGGTCACGCGGCTCATCGGCAACTACGGGCACCTCGTGCAGAGCTGGGTGTGGGAGCCCACGCAGAACGACCGTGACACCCGCGTCGACATCAGGAAATACGACGCATGACGGCCCTGGCCTCCCAACGCAGCGCGGCCTACGCGAACTTCGCCGCCGCCTTCGCATTCCCGGATGCCGA
>JADZCS010000172.1 GCA_020851435.1 Gammaproteobacteria bacterium
ACGTGTTCCGCTACGCGGACCGGCGGCGGGTCGTCGAATATGCCTACCAGCACGCCAGGCGCGACCTGCGCGGGCGCGCCGACGCGATCGGCCCGCTGCTGGCCCGGCACGGCCTGTCGCTGCGGCGTGAGGCGCTCGACGACGACAAGCGCAGTTTCCACACCTCGCTGGATGAAATGGACGCAGCCAACCGGCGCGTCATGAGCGAGCTCGGCAGGGTTCTCGACCGCCTCGAGGCGCTGCTGCCCGTGGCGCGCTAGGTCCACCGGCAATCCTCATGCGTACCGACCGCGAACAGCTGCGCGCACGCCTGGCGGCCATCGTCGAGCGCTATCACCGCGTCCAGGCGGCCGCCGCTGCCGAGCCCGCGCTCGCAGGCCGCCTGCGCCGCCTGCGGAAATTCCAGGCGGAGCGACTGGCCTGCACCTACGCGGACCTCAGGGCCCAGCCGCGGTACCGCAAGGCGGTGGAATTCTTCCTGAGCGACCTCTACGGACCCGCCGACCTCAGCGCCCGCGACGAGCAGGTGCTGCGCGCCCTAGACAAGCTCGAGCGCTTTCTTCCGGGCGGCGCGCTGGAAGCCTTCGCCGGCGCGATGGAAGTCCACGTCCTCACGCAGGAGCTCGACGCCGACACGGCGCGCGCACTGCCCCGCGGCGACGAACTCGACGCTGCCGGATATGCCAATGCCTACCGCAAGGCGGGCCGCGGCGCCGACCGGGCCAGGCAGATCGACCTGGTGATGGAGATCGGCGCGGTGCTCGACCGCATCGTGCGGCACCCGGAGATCGGGTTTGCGATCCGCATCTCGGGCAGGCCCGCGCATGCGGCGGGCTACGGCGACCTTCACGACTTCATCCAGCGCGGCTGGAAGGCCTTCGACGACATGGCCGGCGCCGGGGAATTCCTGGAGACGGTCAGCCGGCGCGAGCGCGAGCTGATGGCCCGCGCCCTCGCCGGCGATGCCAGCGCCTTCAGTCGAACGGGTGCCTGAGCACGATCGTCTGCTCGCGGTCGGGGCCGGTCGAGACGATGTCCAGCGGTATGCCGGCGAGTTCGGCCATGCGCTCGAGGTACTCGCGCGCGGCCTGCGGCAGGTCCGCATAGCGGGTCACGCCCACCGTGGATTCCTTCCAGCCCGGCATTTCCTCGTAGACCGGCTCGCAGTCGACGTAGCGGTCCGCCAGCAGCGGCGGTTGGGAAATGGCGACGCCGTCCTGGCGATAGCCTACGCAGATGCGGATCACGTCGAGCCCGTCCAGCACGTCGAGCTTGGTGATGCACAGGCCCGAGATGCTGTTGTTGAGGATCGAGCGGCGCAGCGCGACGGCATCGAACCAGCCGGTGCGGCGGCGGCGGCCCGTGACGGCGCCGAACTCGCGGCCCACGCGGGACAGGTGCTCGCCGGCCTCGTCGAACAGTTCCGTCGGGAACGGACCCGAGCCGACGCGCGTGGTGTAGGCCTTGATGATGCCCAGCACGTAGTCGACGTCGCGCGGGCCAAGGCCCGTGCCCGTGGACGCGTTGCCGGCGACGGTGTTCGACGAGGTCACGAACGGGTAGGTGCCGTGGTCGACGTCGAGCAGCGCGCCCTGCGCGCCCTCAAGCAGCACGTTGCCGCCGGCCTGCGAGACGCGCTTCAGCTCGAGGGCGACGTCGCCGACCAGCGGCTTGACGCGCTCGGCCTGTGCCAGGCTTTCCTCGAGCACCTTCTGGAAGTCGATCGCCGGCTCCTTGAAGTAGTGCTGGAGCACGAAGTTGTGGAAGTCCAGCACCTCGCCGAGCTTGGCGGCGAAGCGCTCGCGCACGAACAGGTCGGCGACGCGCACCGCGCGCCGGGCGACCTTGTCCTCGTAGGCCGGGCCGATGCCGCGGCCGGTGGTGCCGATCTTGTTGTCGCCGCGGGCGCGCTCGCGCGCGAGGTCCAGCGCGACGTGCGAGGGCAGGATCAGGGGGCAGTTGGGGCTGATGCGCAGGCGGTCGAACACCGGCACGCCGCGGCCCACCAGCATGTCGGCTTCCTTGAACAGCGCCGGCAGCGACAGCACCACGCCGTTGCCGATCAGGCAGGTGACGTGCTCGTGCAGGATGCCGGAGGGGATCAGCGAGAGGACGGTCTTCTCGCCACCGACGACCAGCGTGTGGCCGGCGTTGTGGCCGCCCTGGAAACGCGCCACCGCCGCCACGCGCTCGGTCAGCAGGTCGACGATCTTGCCCTTGCCCTCGTCGCCCCACTGGGCACCGATGACGACTACGTTCTTGGCCATGTCAGGGAGCCTCATCAGGAGCGGCGACGGCCGCCCGCCGGTCATTGTATCGCGGGATGCGTGGCGAGCGGCAGGCGCCTCAGTGACGCACGTACCACAGCAGGGCGATGCCGGCCGCGATGGCCGCCGCGCCGGCCACCCGGAGCTGCGCGTCGGGCAGGCGCTGGAACACGGACATCGCCTGTTTCATGCCGCGCGGGCTGACGAAGGGCATCACACCCTCGATCACCAGGTACAGCGCGAAGGCGGCCGTCAGGTCGCCCCAGTCGATGTTCATGTCCAAGGATCAGCGCTGCGACTGCTTCATGTACTTGAAGAACTCGCCCTCGGGAGCGATGACCATGAGGTCGCCGGGCTGGCCAAGCGAGTTCCGGTAGGCCTGCATGCTGCGGTAGAACGCGTAGAACTCGGGGTTGCGCTGGTAGGCGCCGGCGTACACCTTGGCGGCCTCGGCATCGCCCTCGCCGCGGATCTTGTTCGCGTCGCGCGCGGCGTTGGCGAGGATCTCGGTACGGGTGCGCTCGGCCTCGGCACGGATCAGCTGGGCCGCCTCGTCGCCCTCGGCGCGCAGCTGCGCGGCCTGACGCGCGAAGTCCTGGCGCATGCGGTTGTAGACCGAGTCGGAGACGTCCTCGGGCAGGTCGATGCGCTTGACGCGCACGTCGACCAGCGTCAGACCCAGCTGGGCCACCGACTTGCCGGCGAACTGCATGATGTCGCCGATGAACTCGCGGCGCTCGGCCGCCACGACCTGCTGGATCGTGCGCTTGGCGAACACGCCCTTGAGGCCGTCCTTGACGATTTCGGCCAGGCGCCCGGACGCCACGTCCTCGTCGCCGCCGGTCGAGGTGTAGAAGGTGCCCGGATCCTCGACGCGCCACTTCACGTAGAAGTCGACGTTGAGGATCTTGCCCTCGCTGGTCAGGAACGACTCGGCGGGATAGTTGCGCGTGAGCACGCGGCGCTCGAACTTGCGGACGTTCTGATAGAACGGGACCATGGCGTGCAGGCCGGGACCGAAGTCGGCGCTGATGATGCGGCCGAACTCGAACTTCACGGCGTACTCGGTTTCCTTGACCGTGAACACGCTGTTGGCGAGCACCACGACGCCGAACACGACGCCGGCCAGGATGGCGAGGATCTTGTTGTTCATCAGCGGCTCCCGCGCGTGCGCGCGTCAGGGGCGGGCTCGACGGGATCGGTGACGGGCGGGCGGATGGCCGGCGCCGACTCCATCACCGCCGGCATGCGTTGCTGGCCGCGCTGCTCCAGCAGCTTGTCGAGCGGCAGGTACATCATGTTGCCGCCGCCCTTGCTGTCGACGATCACCTTGCTCGAATTGCCGAGCACGGATTCCATCGTGTCGAAGTACAGGCGCTGGCGCGTCACGCCGGGCGCGCGCTCGTACTCGGTCAGCAGCGAGCTGAAGCGCGAGGCCTCGCCGACCGCCTCGGCGGCGACGCGCTGCTTGTAGGCAGCCGCGCCCTCGAGCTGGCTGGCCGCGAGACCGCGGGCCTTGGGCAGGATCTCGTTGGCGTAGGTCTGCGCGGTGAGCCGCAGCCGGTCCTTGTCCTCGCGGGCCTTGATCGCGTCCTTCTGCGAGGGCGCCACCTGTTCGGGAACGCTGACGTCCTGCAGGTTGACGCTGAGGACCTCGATGCCGCTCTTGTAGGCGTCGAGCGTGCGCTGGATGAGTTCCTTGGTGCGCAGCGAAACCTGCTGGCGGCCGGTCTCGAGCACGAAGTCGAGCTTGCTCTGGCCGATGATCTCGCGGATCGCGCTCTCGCTGACCTCGCCCAGGGTCTTCTCAGGGTCGTAGAGGTTGAACAGGAATGCGACCGGATCGCTGCGGCGGTACTGCACGGCGAGGTTGATGTCGACGAGGGCCTCGTCGGACGTCAGCATGCGCGTGCGGTCCTGGAAGCTCTGGAATTCCGAGACGTTGACGAACTGGCGGCGCTCGATCGGCCACGGCAGGTGCATGTTCACGCCGGGCTCGGAGGTGCGCACGTAGGCGCCGAAGCGCGTGATGACCGCGCGCTCGGCAGCGTCGGTCTGGTAGACGCCGGTGCCCAGCCACACCATGCCGATCACCAGCGCGATCAGGCCCCAGTTGGAACCGGGCATGCCGCCGGAGGACGTGCCGCCGCCCACGGGTCGCGGGCCACCGCCGCCGAAAAGGCCGCGCAGCTTGCGCTGCAGGTTGCGCACGACCTCGTCGAGGTCGGGCGGACCCTGCTCGGGCTTGCGCTGCCAGGGATTGCCATTCTTGCCGGAATCGTTCCAGGCCATGGGGCGACTCGTTATTGAAAGCCGAAGTTTGTAAGGAGGCCAGCGGCGGCTCAAGCCACCGCCGCGGGCCGCGATTCTACGTCAATCGGGACCGTGCAAGGCGAAACACAGTGCTGAAAGTCCAGGCCCTCGCGCTGACACAGGTCCTCCAGTTCACCGACCGGCATCTCGACCTCGGTCAGCCAGCCGCCGTCCGCCGCGGAAGATTCCGCGCAGACCACGTGCAGCGCGTGCAGGCGGGCCCTCGCCCGGCCCGCCGAGGGGGCGAGCGCGAGCCGGAAGCGGGCCGGCACGCGGCCGAAGCGCTCGTGCAGGCATTCCTTGAGCAGGTCCACCCCGGCGCCGCTGCGCGCCGAGAGCCACACCCGCGTCGGGCGCCCCTCCTCGCCGTGCTCGACGCGCGGCGATTCCTCGAGGCGGTCGATCTTGTTGAACACCTGCAGCTGCGGGATGTCCCCCGCGCCGATGCTGGCGAGCACGTCGTTGACCTGCGCCGTCCTTTCCGCACGCTCCGGATCCGAGGCGTCGATCACGTGCACCAGGAGGTCCGCATCGCGGGCCTCCAGCAGCGTCGAGCGAAACGCCGCGACCAGCTCGTGCGGCAGGTCGCGGATGAATCCGACCGTGTCCGCGACCACGAGTTCCTGCGTGTGCGGCAATTGCAGGCGCCGGACGGTCGGGTCGAGGGTCGCGAACAGCTGGTCAGCGACGTACACCTGGCTGCCGCTCAGCGCGCCGAACAGGGTCGACTTGCCGGCGTTGGTGTAGCCGACCAGCGCGATCGAGGGCACGGGTACCTTCTTGCGCACCGACCTCCCGGTGTCGCGCTGCTGCGCAAGCTTCTCCAGGCGCTCGGAGAGCGTCTTGATGCGCTTGGCCAGCAGCCGGCGGTCGGTCTCGAGCTGGGTCTCGCCGGGACCGCGCAGGCCGATGCCGCCCTTCTGCCGCTCCAGGTGGGTCCAGCCGCGCACGAGGCGCGTGGAAAGGTGCTTGAGCTGGGCGAGTTCGACCTCGAGCTTGCCCTCGGCGCTGCGAGCACTCTGAGCGAAGATGTCGAGGATCAGGCCCGCGCGATCGAGCACGCGACGGCCCGTGAGCTTCTCGAGGTTGCGTTCCTGGCTGGGCGACAG
>JADZCS010000173.1 GCA_020851435.1 Gammaproteobacteria bacterium
CGAGGCGCGATTCGACCTGGTCGTGCGGCACGTTGACGGCACCGGGAACGTGACCGGCCGCGAACTCGTCGGGCGTGCGCACGTCGAGCACGAACAGCGTGGCGTCCTGTGCGGCCATGCGCTGCGCAAGCGCCTCGCCGGACACCTTCGGTGCCGCGCTCGCGGCAGCGGGCGCGGCCACGGGCGAATGCTGGATGCGCTGCAGCTTGCTCATGTCGTAGCCGAGGCTCGCGACCTTGGCGACGAGGCGCTCGTAGTCGGCCTCGGGCAGGGCGGGCGTGCGCGCCATGATCCACACGTAATCACGCTTGGAGCGGCCGATGATGGTCTCGGCGTAGTTCGCGTCGACGTGGGCGATCAGGTACTCGGCCTTGATCGGCCACACGAACTGCATGCCCCATACCGCGTTGTTGGTGCCCGGCACCACGAAGCCATGCGGCGTCATGACCTTGCGTTCGCCGTCCAGCGAGCCCTTGTTGAAGGTGAAGGTCGTGGCGATGGTGCCGTCCGGCTGGAGCGCATAGCTCTCCACCGCGTTGTAGGCGTCCCTCTCGAGGTAGGTCGGGATGCAGGCGAGCACGTACCAGGGGCCCATGAACCGCGGCAGGTCGACCTTGTCGACCACCGGCATGGTGGGGGCGGACTGGCACGCGACGAGCACCGCGACGCCGGCGAGCACGGCGAGGCGGCTGGCGACACGGCGCAGCTTCGAGGCCCGGGAGGAGGTGTTCGAGGTCATGTGGATTCTCCGGTACTTGAGTGCAGGTGTGCAGCTAGCCGCGGCCCGCCAGCTTGTCCAGCGCGTCGCCGCTCACGCGGAAGATCGTCCAGTCGCTGACCGGCACCGCGCCCATGGCCTGGTAGAAATCGATGGCGCGGCGGTTCCAGTCGAGCACGGTCCACTCGAGGCGGCCGCAACCGCGATCCAGCGCCAGCGCCGCGAGGTGCGACAGCAGCGCGTGGCCATAGCCCTTGCCGCGGTGCTCGGGCCGGACGTACAGGTCTTCGAGGTAGAGCCCGCGCCGCGACAGGAACGTGGAAAAGTTGTGGAAGTACAGCGCGAAACCGGCCACCACGCCGTCCGCGCGCGCAACCACCGCCTCGACGTTGCTGCCCGCGCCGAACAGCGCCTGTTCGAGGCTGGCTTCGGTGGCGACCACCTCGTGCAGCAGGCGCTCGTACTCGGCCAGTTCGCGGATCAGCGCGAGGATCTCCGGGACATCGGCCGGGGTCGCGGCCTCGATCGCGCAGTTGCTCATGGCTTCTCCGGCGGCGGGGACTCGGGGTCGCGGTTGAGGAGGATCGTCGAGCGGCTTGCTTCGTCGGGCCGCGCGCCGGTTTCCGCGAAGCGCAGCTTCACGATCTCGTAGAAATACGCCGTGTCGGCGCCCGCGAGCAACTTCTCGAAGCGCGCCGCCTCCTCCGCATCGGCCGCAGCCGCAGCCAGGTCGGGAGCAGCGATCAGCGCGCGTGTACTGGCGACCAGCAGGTCCACCTCGAAGGCGCCCTCGGGACGCCCGGTCTCGAGCAGCGTCAGCCGGTAGTCGATCGCGAACGGCAGCAGCCGCTCGGCAGCGAGTTCCGGCAGGCGCGCGACGGCGATGGCCTGCGCGCGAGCGAACACGGCCTGGCGATCGACGAGCGGCGCTTCGGCGCGCGCCTGGACCGCCAGCAGGGCCAGGCCGAAAAGCGCCGCGGCGAACAGGCCGCGGGATATCTGGATGTACCTCATGGCGCGCGACTATGGGCCGCAGGACGCCGGCACGCAATGCCCCTCGCCGGGAGTCGCCGCCCGGTAGAATGGCCCTCCATCGTGGCGCCGCCGGCGTTCGCTCCCGCCGGCGCGGGACGGAGACTGAAGATGCTCAAGAACCTGCGCAAGGTATTGATGCGCGGCCTCGTGGCCGTGCTGCCCATCGGCCTGACGCTGTGGCTGCTGTGGTGGCTGGGCACGGCAACCGAGACGGTGCTGCACCGGTTCATCACGCTGTTCGTTCCCGAGGAACACTACTGGTGGGGCATGGGCATCATCGCCGGCCTGCTCGTGCTGCTGATCGCCGGCACGCTGGTCAACGCCTACGTCGTGCGCCGCGCCCTCAGCTACTGGGAAAAGCGCCTCGAGCAGATTCCCGTGGTCAAGACGCTGTACGGCGCCATCCGCGACTTCGTCGAGTTCCTGCCGGCATCGGGCGACAAGCGCGACCTGCGCCGGGTGGTCGCGGTGCGCTTCGGCGAAGGACTCGTGGTCGGCTTTGTCACGCGCGACGACGCCGGCGACATGCAGGCGATGACCGACGGCCAGGATCTCGTGCCGGTCTACTTCCCGATGAGCTACCAGATCGGCGGCTACACCATCTACCTGCCGCGCACGCAGCTGATCCCGCTGGACATGCCCGCGGAGTCGGCGATGCGCATGGTGCTCACCGGCGGCGTGTCTAGCGGTCCCGGGCGGCGGTGAGCCGGCCCTCGATGACCACCGGGTAGTGATCGGACCCGTTCCAGGGCCCGGTCCGCACGCGATCGACGGCGACGTCCGCCGAATGCAGGCAGTGGTCGATCTGCAGCCAGGCCGGCGGGAACAGCGCGGGCCAGGTCGGATGCCAGCCGCGGCCTGCCGAACAGTCGGCGAGCCGCGAGCGCGCTAGCAGGTCGTCGAACGCCGGCGAGAAGGCCGTGACGTTGAGGTCGGCGAGCAGCAGCACCGGCCCCTCGACGCTGCGCGCCAGGGTCGCCAGCACCCGCAGTTCCTCGTCGCGTGAGGCGGCGATGCGTGGGCCGAGCGGCCAGTTGGCGTGCCCGCCTATGACGGTCAGCCCAGCCTCCGACCAGACCAGCGTGCCCGCGCCGGCACCCGACAGCGCCACAGGGCGCAGTCCGTCCAGCGGCCGGCGGCTGGCCACTAGCAACTCGCCGGACCTGGCCTGGTAGGGCAGCAGGTCGGCCAGGCCCGCCAGAGCCTGCTCCCAGGCCGGCGTGACCTCCAGGAACACCGCGAAGTCGGGCTGCTCCGCGCGCACGAAAGCCAGCAGCCGCTCGGGACGGCTGTTGCGGTAGTAGACGTTGGCGAGCACGGCCCGGAAGGGCTGGCCACCGGCGAAGGCGGTGTCCTTCGCGCGGAGGTAGTGGGCCAGCGGCCAGGCGTTCATGCCCGCCACGAGCAGGCACAGGGCGCCGAGCAGCCGCGGCCGCAGGAACAGCAGGGCCAGCCCGATGGCGGCCAGGGACAGTGCGTACTGGGGGCGGAAGTGGCTGAACAGCTCTAACCACCAGGCCTGCCTGGCGAGCGCGCCGAGGGCGCTCATGAC
>JADZCS010000174.1 GCA_020851435.1 Gammaproteobacteria bacterium
GGGGCAGACCGTCACCGTCGAAGGCCTTGTGGAGCGCAAGTGGATCGAGGCTGGCGCCGGACTGGTGGAACTGTCGATGCAGTCACGCACGGAACGCGGCGTGACCGTGGGCCCGGGCCGCGTGGTCGTGGAATTGCCGCTGCCGTGACGACGCCATCGAACGCGGACAGGATGCCGCCCGTCCTGAAGGCACTGCTCTTCGGCAACTTCGCGATCGGCTGCGGCGTCAGCGGGCTGGCCGCGACACTGCCGGAGATCAGCAGCTCGCTCGGCGTGAGCGTCGCGCGCGCGGGTGGGCTCATCACCGCGTCGTCGCTCATGGTCGCCGTGGGCGCGCCGCTGTGCGCGGCGGTGGTCGCGGGCTGGGACCGCAGGCGCCTGCTCTCGTTCGCGGCGCTGTGGTTCGGCCTGCTGCACATCGTGGCCGCGGCCGTGCCGGGCATCGACTCGCTGATGGCGGTGCGCGTGATGGCCATGATCGCGCCCGCGATCTTCACGCCACAGGCCGCGTCCAGCGTGCCCATGCTCGTTCCGCCCGAGCTGCGTGCGCGGGCGATCACGTTCATCTTCCTCGGCTTCTCCAGCTCCGCGGTGCTGGGCGTGCCGCTGGCGGCCTGGATCGGCGGCACCTGGGGCTGGCGTGTCACCTTCGCCTTCATCGGCGCGATGGGCGTCATCAATGCCATCTGGATCTGGCGCACCATGCCCGACGGCGTGCGCGCGACGCGGCTGTCCGCGGCCGCCTGGAGCCGCACGCTGCGCTCACCGGCGCTCATGAGCACGCTGGCCGTCACGCTCACGTTCGGCACGGGGCAGTTCATCCTGTGGTCCTACATCGCGCCCTATCTCAAGGGGCAGGTGGGCTTTTCGACGGGGGAACTGAGCCTGGTGCTCATGTGGTTCGGCATGGTGGGCCTGGCCGGCAACGCGCTCATGTCGCGCACGGTCGACCGCACGGGGCCGGCAGCAGCCGTCATGACATCGCTGGCCCTGAGCGCGGTCACGCTGGCAGCATGGCCGCTCGCGACAGGCTTCGCGCTGGTCGCGGTCATCATCGCGCCGTGGGCGCTCGGCTACTACGCGTCCAACTCGGCGCAGCAGGCGCGGCTCGCGGGCATCGCGCCGCAGCTCGCGTCCGCATCCATCGCACTCAACACCTCCGCGATCTACGGCGGCCAGGCTGCCGGCAGCGCCATCGGCGCGGCGCTGATCGCACTTGGCCGCTGGGACGCGCTGCACTGGGCCGCGCTGGCCGCCATGCTCGTGGCCATGGCCGGGAGCGCGCTGGCAACGCGCCTTGCCCGCATGCATGCCCTGGCGGCCTGAACCAGCAAACCAAGACCTCGAACCACACGACCATGTACCCACGCCTGCAAGACTTTGCGAACGAATTCCCCACGGCGCCTGCGCGCAAGCCCGGTGCTCCCACGGCCCTCGGCGGCATCCGCGTGCTCGACTTCAGCCATTTCATCGCCGGCCCCTACGCCACGATGATGCTGGCCGACTTCGGCGCGGACGTGCTCAAGATCGAAACGCCCGGCAAGGGCGACGACTTGCGCCACTACCCGCCCGTGGATGCGCAGATGCCCGCACAGGGGTCGTCGTTCTTCTTCGCCAACCGCAACAAGCGCAGCATCGCGCTGGACCTCAAGAACCCGCGCGCCCTGGACGTGGTGAAGGAACTGGTCGCAAAGAGCGACGTGCTCGTGGAGAACTTCTCCACCGGCGTGATGCAGCGCTTCGGGCTCGACTGGGAGACCTGCCGCGCGATCAACCCGCGGCTCGTGTACTGCTCGGTGCCCGCGTACAGCCGCGACGGCGAGTTCGCCGACCGGACGGGGTTCGACCCGATCGTGCAGGCCGAAAGCGGCTTCATCTCGATGAACGGCTACGCCGACCGCGAAGGCGTGCGCGCGCTGTCCCCGGTGATGGACATGGGCACCTCGCTCATGGTGTGCAACACCGTGCTGGCGGCGCTGATGGCGCGGCACCACACGGGCGCGGGCCAGTATTGCGAGGTGGCGCTCTTCGACAGCGCCATCGCCATGACGGCCCACGCGCCCATGCAGTACCTGTTCGCCGGCATGGAGCCGAAGCGCAACGGCAACACCAGCCCCGACACGTCGCCCTCCGGCGTGTTCCGCGCGTCGGACGTCGCGTTCTACGTGAACAGCGGCAACGACAAGATCTTCCAGCGGCTCACCGTGGCCATCGGCATGCCGCAGCTCGCGACCGACCCGCGCTTCGAAGGGCGCGCCGGCCGCATGGCGAACCGCGACGCGATCTTCGCCATCCTGATCGACGCATTCGCGAAGCAGCCCTGGGCGCACTGGCGCGCGAAGTTCCGCGAGCTCGCCATCCCGAGCGGCGAAGTGCGCACGCTCGCGCAGGCGCTGCACTCGCCCGAGGCCGCCGCGCGCGGGCTCGTCACGCGCATCCCGCACCCCGTGGCAGGGTGGGTGCCCAATCTCACGCCGCCCGCGCGCCTGTCGGACACGCCGGTGGTCGACCCCGTCGCGGCGCCCGCGCTCGGCGCGCACACGCACGAGGTGCTGCGCGACCTGCTCGGCATGGACGACGCACGCCTGGCTGAACTCGCCGCCGCCGGCGTCTTCGGCGCGCAGGGCGCAACGCAACGCAAACAGGAGGCCCTTGCATGAACGACGCCGTCGACTCGATCGGGAAACTCGCCCACGCGCTGACCGAAGCGCCCATCACGGACATCGTGGCGGGCGTCGGTGGCGAACCCGTGCACTCGCGCTGGATCGCGATCGACCAGGCCATGATCGACCGCTTCGCCACGCTCACCAACGACCACAACTGGCTGCATGTGGACCCCGAGCGCGCGGCGAAGTCGCCGGTGGGCAGCACGATCGCGCATGGCTTCCTCACGCTGTCGCTGATCCCGACGATGGCCTACGAGGTGCTGCCTCGCGTGCAGGAGTCCACCATGGGCATGAACTACGGCCTGAACAAGGTGCGCTTCGTCGCGCCCGTGCGCGTGGGCAGCCGCGTGCGCGGCGCCTTCGTGCTGGCGAGCGCAAAGACGAAGGAAGACGGCAGCCGCACGGAACTCGTCTACGACATCACGGTGGAGATCGACGGCGAGGACAAGCCCGCGCTGATCGCGCAGTGGATCCGGGTGGCGATGTTCTAGCAAGCAGGGCGAACGCCCCGCGGCGGCGGGCGGGGCCTGCCAAAGACGCGGGCGTTGCTCCATCACCAAGGGCGTGGGCATGCAGCAGTGCAATGGTGGTCAGGAAGCGCCTGTTCACTCGTAGCGAATCTCCGCCGGACCTGTCGACGATCTTGCCGTCCCTAGAGAGCGCCGAGGCCGCGGTCGATGTCTCGCGCCCTGGATCCGCGCTGCGCCCGGGCAGGGTGCCCGAGTGACGGCGGCTCACGGCGCATGACAAATCGTCGCTCGGGCGCGGCGCATCCCGCACCGCAGAATCCAGCATCGCATGCAGGATCAAGGATGAGAACAATGACATCGCAGAGTTCGCCCGTGCCGCGCCTGGAGGCCTTCGCGCCGGGCGCGGCCCTCGTCACGGGCGCGGCTGGCGGCATCGGCCTCGCCCTCTCGCGCGCCCTGGCGCAGGCCGGCATGGCGGTCGCCATGGCCGACATCGACGAGGATAGCTTGGGTGCGCGGGCGCAGGAACTCCAGTCGCATGGCCACCGCGTGCTCGCGCTGCGGCTGGACGTGACGGACCGCGCAGCCTGGGAGCAGGCGGCCGACCGCGTCGAGGAAGACCTGGGCCCGCTGCACGTGCTGTGCAACAACGCGGGGCTGAGCGCGCTTGGCATGACCGTGGCAGACATGGATGACGCCTACTGGGACCTCACCATGCGCGTGAACCTCGACAGCGTGTTCGCCGGTAGCCGCGTCGCCGCGCGCCGCATGGCCGCGCGCGGGCGCGGGCATCTCGTCAACACGGCCTCCATTTCCGCGCTGGGCTTGTGCTCGGCCGGCACGGCGGCCTATGCAGCCAGCAAGTACGCCGTGATGGGCCTGTCGGAAGTGCTGCGGCAGGAACTCGCGCCGCAAGGCGTGGGTGTGAGCGTGCTCTGCCCGGGGCCGGTGCGCACGAATCTCTGGAAAAGCACGCGCCGGCTGCGCGGACTGCCCGAGCTCGACATGCCGCCGGCCGACTCGCTGCGCGGCTCGGCCTCGCCGACGGCCCTGGATCCGGATCTCGGGGTCTCCTCGTTTTCAGTGCAATAAGTGACGGTACGCAAAGCTAGCACTGGCGCGGGGGTGGTCTGGGTAGACCGTTGATTTCATTGACTTTCCTGTTCGCTTTGTA
>JADZCS010000175.1 GCA_020851435.1 Gammaproteobacteria bacterium
AGCGCGAACTGGCGCACGACCGTGTCGTTATAGGTTTCGACCCGTTCCATGAAGGTGAGCCCCGTTGCTGACGGATATAAGAAGGCCTTGCGGAAGCCCGGCAGGATCCCCGCGCCCGCCAAGTGTAATGACTGATGTTGCACGGCACAAGATAGGGAGAAACCAGTAGACTTGGAAGATCGAAAAATGCTGGACAGGACGCTGACCATGTACCCCTACCAGGCCCCCCTCCGCGACATGCGTTTCGTGCTGCACGAGGTGCTGCACACCGCCGACCATTACGCCGCCATCGGCCGCGACGACGTCACGGTCGATCTCATGGACAGCGCGCTCGACGAGTGCGCGAAGTTCGCCCAGGACGTCGTGGCGCCGACCAACGCGCCAGGCGACGTCGTCGGCGTGCGCTTCCAGGACGGCGAGGTCATCACGCCGCCGGGCTTCAAGGAGGCCTACGAACGCTTCGTGTCGGACGGCTGGGCATCGATCTGCGGCCCCACCGAGTATGGCGGCCAGGGGCTGCCGGAAGGCTTCGGCGGCCCGATCGGCGAGCTGCTCGTCACGGCGAACATGTCCTGGAAGATGTACAGCGGCCTCACCGACAGCGCCATCCTGGCCCTCAAGGTGCACGCCCCGCAGTGGATCCGCGACCTGTACCTGCCGAAACTCGTGTCCGGCGAATGGACCGGCACGATGTGCCTGACCGAGGCCCAGGCAGGCACCGACCTCGGCATCCTGCGCACGCGCGCCGAGGTTGCCGGCGACGGCACCTACCGCGTCAGCGGCAGCAAGATCTTCATCACCAGCGGCGAACACGACCTCACCGGGAACATCGTCCACATGGTGCTGGCGCGGCTGCCCGACGCCCCGCCCGGCACGCGCGGCATCAGCCTGTTCCTCGTGCCGAAGTTCCTGCCCGACGAGGCCGGCAACCCGGGCGCGCGCAACGGCGTGGCCTGCGGCCGCATCGAGGAGAAGATGGGCATCCACGGCTCGGCCACCTGCGTCATGAACTTCAGCGACGCCACCGGCTGGCTGATCGGACAGCCGCACCAGGGCCTGAAGTGCATGTTCACGCTGATGAACCACGCGCGCCTGTGGGTCGGGCTGCAGGGCCTCGCCCAGTCGGAGCGCGCCTTCCAGGGCGCCCTCGCCTACGCGCGCGAGCGCCGCCAGGGCCGCGCCGCCCGCGGCCCGGTGTCGCCGGACAAGCCGGCGGACGCGCTGATCGAACACGCCGACATCCGGCGCATGCTCATGACCCAGAAGGCCCTGGTAGAGGGCGGCCGCGTGCTGAACTACTTCGCGGGCCTGCAGATGGACCGCGCCGCCCACCACCCCGACGAGGCCGAGCGCCGCAAGGGCGCCGACCTGCTCGCGATCCTCACGCCCGTGGTCAAGGCCTTCCTCACGGATTCGGCGCTGGAAGTCACGAGCCTCGGCATCCAGGTCCACGGCGGCCACGGCTACATCCGCGAGACCGGCGTCGAGCAGTACCTGCGCGACGCGCGCATCGCCGCGATCTACGAGGGCACCAACGGCGTGCAGGCGGCCGACCTGCTCGGACGCAAGGTGCTGGGCTCCGGCGGCCAGCTCGCCAGGCTGCTGGGCGGCCTGATCGGCGCCTTCTGCCAGCGGCACTCGGGCTACGAGGAACTGGCCGACTTCGTGCCGCGCCTGACCGGCCTGCTCAAGGAGTGGAGCGAGATGACCGAGCGCCTGGCGGCCCGCATCGCGCGCGACCCGGACGAGCTAGGCGCAGCGGCGGTGGACTACCTCAACTTCACGGGCTACCTCTGCTACGCCTGGTGCTGGGCCAAGATGGCTGCGGTCGCCTCCGCCGCGCTGCAGCGCGGCACCACGGAGCGCGAGTTCTACGAGGCCAAGCTCACCACGGCGCGCTTCTTCTACCAGCGGCTGTTGCCGCGCGCCGAGGCCCACCTCGACGCGACGGTCGGCGGCGCAGCCGACGTCATGAAACTGACGCCGGACCAGTTCGCGTTCTGAGGACGGCATGGCTGCAGGCGACTACAAGGCGCGCGCGCGGCGGCTGACGCAGGCGCGTCGTGTCGTCGTCAAGATCGGCTCCGCGCTGCTGGTCGAGCAGAGCACCGGGCGCGTGAACCGCAACTGGCTGACCTCGGTGGCCGAGGACGTGGCCCGCCTGCGCAAGCGCGGACAGGAAGTGGTGCTGGTCTCCTCGGGCGCGATCGCACTGGGCCGCCGCCAGCTCGGCCTGGCAGCCGGCCGCCTGCGCCTGGAGGAAAGCCAGGCCGCGGCGGCCGTCGGCCAGATCCGACTGGCGCACGCCTGGAAAGAGGTCCTGGAGGCCCACGACCTGACCGTGGCGCAGGTGCTGCTCACGCTGGGCGACACCGAGCAGCGCCGCCGCTACCTCAACGCCCGCAGCACGCTCAACACGCTGCTGGCGCTCGGCGCGGTGCCTGTCATCAACGAGAACGACACCGTGGCGACGGCCGAGATCCGCTACGGGGACAACGACCGCCTCGCCGCGCGCGTCGCGCAGATGCTGGCCGCCGACTGCGTCGTGCTGCTGTCGGACATCGACGGCCTCTACACGGGCGATCCCGGTCGCGATCCCGCGGCGAAGTTCATCCCCGAGGTGCGCGAAATCACGCCCGAGATCGAGGACATGGCGGGCGGGCCGTCGTCGGCCGTGGGTTCGGGCGGCATGGCGACCAAGATCGCGGCCGCGCGGATCGCGGTCGCCGCCGG
>JADZCS010000176.1 GCA_020851435.1 Gammaproteobacteria bacterium
CGAAAGTCAGGACGCGGTCGGCAGTCGCCGCGGCGGCGCGCGAGTGCGTGATCAGCACGCCGCTGCCGGCGCTCTCGAGGACACGCTCGCGCAGCAGTTCGAGCACGGCGCGCGCCGCGCGGGGGTCGAGGTTGCCCGTGGGTTCGTCGGCCAGCAGCAGGTCCGGCCGATGCACCAGCGCGCGCGCGATCGCGACCCGCTGCAGTTCGCCACCCGACAGTTCGCGCGGATAGCTGTCGCCGCGATCACCCAGGCCCACCGACTCCAGGATGGCCGCGACGCGCACGAGGCGCTCGGCGACCGGGACCCCCAGCAGCGCGAGTGGCAGCGCGACGTTCTCGGCGACGCGCAGGTAGGGCAGCACGTGAAAGGCCTGGAACACGAACCCCATGCGCCGGCGGCGCAGTTCCGTGGCGGCGTCGTCGTCGAGCGCGCCCAGGTCCGTGCCCTCGAACTCGACGCGACCGGCATCAGCCCGGTCGAGGCCCGCCATGAGATTCAGCAGCGTCGACTTGCCCACGCCCGACTCGCCCATGATCGCGACGTACTCGCCGCGCTGAAGCTCGAAGTCGAGACCCTCGATGACCGACGGTCCGCCCGCCGTGTAGCGGCGGGCCACGCCGCACAGCCTGAGTACGACGCTCACAGCAGGATCTTTCGCGAACGCAGGGCGTAGGCCGCCCCGCCCTGCTGCCAGGCCACGACGGCCTCGCCCGCCGTCACGGCGATGCTCGGATAGCCCGCGGATTCGCCGACCGGCGATACGGCCAGCGGCGTCGAGAAGCTGAGTCCGCCGTCGTGCGAGGTGGCGACGAAGATGCGCCGCGCGGTGCCTTCCTTGGCGTGCCAGGCCGCGACCACCGTGCCATCCGCAGCCACGGCCAGCACCGGCTCATCCGAGGCCAGTGCCGTCGGGTGCAGCGGACGCCCGGCAGCGAAGCTCGCGCCGCCGTCGCTCGATGTTGCGAACCACACGCCCGCCGGCGCATCCGCCTGCGAGTACCAGGCCGCGTGCACGCGAGCGCCGACGGCCACGAGCGCGGTGGACTTCATCGGGCAGCCGTCCAGGGCCCAGCGCGCGGTGCCGAGTCGGACCGGCATCCCGACCGGCTCCAGCGTCCTGCCGAGGCGTGTGACGATGGGGTCGCGAAAGCCCGCGGGATCCACGTCGCGGCTCGACAGCAGCACGCCGTCGGCCGTCGCCAGCGCCACGGGCTGGCAGCACTCGCAGAGGCGGCCCCCGAACAAGCGGCGATCGGACTGCCAGGTCGTCCCGCCGTCGGTGGAGGTCGCGGCGTAGACGTCCGAGGGATCCTCGGTCTGCCTGACGTGGCGCGAATCCAGCCAGAAGGCGTGGATGCGATTGTCCGATGCTACCGCCAGTGCCGGAAACGTGGCGGCCGCCGCGGCGTTGCTGTGGGAAGTGGCGGTGAGATCGTTCTGCGCGGGGGAGTTGAGCGTGACCGGCGCGTCGAAGCTGCGACCGCCGTCGCGCGAACGCGCGTAGTGAACGTCGATCACGGGCTTGCCGTTGACCGGCGAGGTGCCGTTGGCGGGATAGAGAACGTGCAGCGTGCCGTCGGCGCCACGTGCGAGCCTGGCGCGGATCATCACCGAGGACTTGGCTTCGCCGGGCGCGGCGTTGACGCGAACCGGCGCCTGCGGGCCTGCAGCAGTCGCAGGCCAGGTGGCAAGGTACAGGTCGTCGGACGAGGCGTGACCTTGACCGGGCTGCTCCGGCCCCTTCTCGACCCACAGCAGGTGGAAGTGCCCGTCCGGGGCTGCCACGACCTGCAGTGGCGCTGCGGACTTGCCCTCCGCGCTCAGTCGCACGACCATCCCCGCGGCCGTGGTTGGCGGCGCCTCGGCCGTCGCTGCGAACGACAGCAGCGCCAATGCGGCGCCGGCGATCTTGCTGTTGACTGCGTCACGCATGCCCGCGATCTCCCGCTGCGTTGACCGGCGCGGCGCTGCGGCCCTCGCTCGCGCGTTCTGCAAGGCGCTCGCGCCTCGCCACGACAACGGTCATGGCCGTGAATGCGCCGACCACCGAGACCATCAGCACCATGAGCACGGCGAGCACGGGATGGAAGCGGTACGCTTCGACGACTCCCCAGACCACGCCGACGGGCGTGCCTACGAAGAGGATCGGCTTGGCGGTCTTCACTGGAGGGTGGCCTCGTGCCCAGGTCGCTGTCGGGCCATGAAGGTTACGACCTTCGGCTGCGGCAATCCATGCTTTGGGCAGGGCCGTCGGCGTGTTCAAATCGCAGTGGAAGGGCCGGCCCCACGGAGACAGTTGCATGACCAGCCAGGAACTCAATGAACTGCTCGGGCGCGTGCACGACGCGCTGGCCCAGGATTGTCCGCTGGACGCGGAGTCGAGCAGGCTGCTCGCGGTGGTCCAGGAAGATATCGTCCGCGTCACGGCAGCACAGCCTGTGATCGCCGCCGGGCACGTGCCGGCCCTCGAGCGCATCGCCGTGCACTTCGAGTCCGACCATCCTTCGGTGGCGGCAGCGGCGCGCGCCCTCATCGACGCGCTGGGCAAGGCGGGAATCTGAACAGGGTCGCCAGGATGCTCCGCTAGAGGGGCAGCTGGCGCTGGTCAGGCTGCCAGCCCTGCAACTCGAGGTCGATGCTCGCGCAGCCCAGGTCACGAATCCACTTCGCCGCCGCGTCGATCGTGCGCCAGGTCTTCGGGCGCCCGTCGAGCGTGGTCACGGAAAACGAACCGTTCTTCGTTTCGCCCTCGACGTAGAGCGTCGAGCCATTGCCGATGATGCGCACCGCCTTGAGTGCGCCCGCCTCGACCAGGACCTTGAGCTTCTGCCCGTCCACGCGACTCCCCCTGGCAATGCGCCCGGCGGGCGCGGCGCCATCTTACTTCAGCGGACCGC
>JADZCS010000177.1 GCA_020851435.1 Gammaproteobacteria bacterium
CGCGTCCCAGCCCTTCTCCGCATACAGCGCCAGGGCCGCGTCGACGATCTCCGACCGACGACGCTCCTTTTCCTCTTCCCGGCGCTCGGCGAGGTAGTTCATGGGCCTAGCCTAAGCCCGCGTTGACACCGTGTCAACGGTTGGACGCCTGTTGGTAACAATCGTGCCTGGCACGATTGTTACCACTCAAACCACCCGGTTGCGCTTCTCGCCGCGGCGGAAGGCGACGACGTTGGCGGCCAGCTCGTCCAGGCAGCGCTGCCGGGACTCGCGGGCTGCCCAAGCGGTGTGCGGCGTCACGATCAGGTTGGGGATCGAGGCGTCGAGCAGGGGGTTGCCGTTCACCGGCGGTTCCTTCTCGAGCACGTCGATGGCGGCGCCGCCCAGCCGGCCGGCGCGCAGCGCCTCGGCCAGGGCGTGGGCGTCGACCAGCGCGCCGCGCGCGGTGTTGATGAGCACGGCGTCGGGCTTCATGCGTGCCAGTCGCTCGGCGCTGATCAGCCCGCGCGTGTCGGCCGTGAGCGGGCAGTGCAGCGAGAGCACGTCCGCCTCGGGCAGCAGCGCGTCGAGGTCCACGCGGTCGATTTCCGGCGCGCCGCCCGGCCGGTTCGCAACCAGCACGCGCATGCCGAAGGCCTCGGCCACGCGCGCCACGCCCTTGCCCAGGCAGCCGTAGCCCACGATGCCCAGCGTGCGGCCCTGCAACTCGCGCACCGGGAACGGGAACACCGAGAACTGCGTCGCCTCCGACCAGCCGCCGCGCTTCACGAACGCGTCGTACTCGCGGACCTTGTGCGTCAGCGCCAGCAGCGTCGCGAACACGTGCTGCACCACCGACGGCGTGCAGTAGTCGCGCAGGTTGCACACCGCCACTCCGTGCTCGCGCGCCGCCACCACGTCGACGTTGTCCACGCCGGTCGCCGTCAGCGCGATGAGCTTCAACTGCGGGTTCGCCTCCATCATGGCGCGCGTGATGCGCGACTTGTTGGCCAGGATCACCTCGACGCCCGCGATGCGCGTGGCCACGTCTTCCTGCGCCGTGCGCTGGTGGATCTCCAGGCCCGGCAGGGCGCGTTCCATCGTGCCGGTGTCGAGGTCGCCATTCGAGACGGTGCCGAGGTCGAGGAAACAGGCGCGCATCGTGTCGGGCTCCGGGAGGGGTGCGAGGGGGTGACTATAAGAGATCGGCGCGCGCGATGGCGACTTGCGCGACCGGCGTGCAATGATGCCCAACCAGGCAACGACAGGGACTCCCCATGCCCAAGCTCATCATCAGCTACAAGCTCAAGGCCGGCGTCACGCGCGAGACCTACGAGCAGTGGACGCGCAGCGTCGATTACCCCTCGATGCGCGGCCTCCGGCGCGTGTCCTCGTTCACCAACCACCGCGTGCGCGGCCTGCTGATGGGCCCCGGCGCTCCCTCGGTGGACTACGTCGAGGTGTTCGAGATCGCCGACCTCGACGGCTTCGTCACCGAGGACATGCCCGGCGCGGTGGTGCAGAAGGTCATGGGCGACTTCATGGGCTTCGTCGACGACCCGCAGTTCCTGGTGGTGGACGAGGTGGTCTAGGTACTGACGAGAATGCGGGCTTGCGTGCCAGCGCCGCGGTGCGCCCTGATCCTGATCTCCACATCGCTGCCCAGCGCGGTGAGGAATACCATCAGCCGTTCAACCGAAAAGCCGTCGAGCTGGTAGTTCTTCAGGGCCGACACTTTCGGCTGATTGATGCCCAGCAGAGCGGCCAGCCGCACTTGCGACAGCCGACGCTCGCCGAACAGCCGGTTGATCTCCACGGCCAGCCGCAGCTTGGTGTCGAGCTCGGCCGCGTCGGGGAGACCGAGGTCAGCAAACACGTTGCCGGACCCACGGGTGACGACTTTGCTGCTAGCGGGTCTGCCGGCCATCGTGTGCCTCGTAGTGTGTGCGCGCCGCCTTCAGTCGCGCGCTGATCAACTGGACGTCGTTCCGGGCCGTCCTGATGCCACTGGGCGACTTCTTCTGGAAACAGTGCAGGACATACACCGCTTCCGGGAATCGCACCGTATAGGCGGCACGGAATGTGTCGCCCTCCAAACTACTGATCACCTCAAATACGCCAGGGCCTTCGCCCTTCCATGGCTTGGCAGAGGGGTGCTTGCCACCGTATTGGGCAACACCGAGCGCCATACCCAAGCTGCGCATCACCGGCCTGGGCATCGCCATCAGGTCCCGCTTCGACGAGCCGACCCAGAAAATGGGCTTCGCCAGTGTTGTCAGGATGCGGTGGCCAGGCATTATCCCAGTTCCGGAATAAATATCCAAGCACCACGGTATCGCCCTGCGTGCCACCAGGTGCGGCGCAAATCTCACGCAAGCGTCTAGATACACCGTTCCCGGATATCGCAAACTTCTCCCATGCACCCAACCCAACGCCGCCTCGAAGGCCGTCTCAAGTCCTGGAACGACGACCGTGGCTTCGGCTTCATCCGGCCGGACGACGGCGGCCCGGACGTGTTCGTGCACATCAAGGCGCTGCCACGCGGCGTCGGCAGGCCGGCGGTCGGCCTGAAGCTCTCGTTCGCAATCGAGCAGGGACCGCAGGGCAAGCCGCGCGCGGCGGTGGTGCGCCTGGTCGACCCCGTGCCGGCGCCGCGCCTGGCGCCCGTCTCGCGCCCACCCGCCTGGGGCGGCGCCAGCTACTTCGTCATTCCGCTGTTCGCGCTGTTGTTCGTCGTGGTCGCGATCGCGTGGGGCGTACCGGCGTGGGTGTTGCCGCTCTACCTGGGCGCAAGCGTGGTGTGCTTCGCGGCGTACGCGCTGGACAAGTCCGCGGCCCAGTCGCACCGCCGGCGCACGCGCGAAGACACGCTGCTCCTGCTCGGACTGGTGGGTGGCTGGCCGGGCGCGATCCTGGCGCAGCAGTGGTTGCGTCACAAGTCGACGAAGGAGTCGTTCCGCGGCGCGTTCTGGCTGAGCGTGGCGGCGAACGTCGGGCTGTTCGTGGCGGCGTTTACGCCGCTGTCAGCCGCGCTCTGGCTACGCGACTGAGGTCGACCTTCTGCCGGGCCTGCCACAGGTCGTACATGGCTTGCATCGTCAGCCAGCTTTCCGGTGTCCTGCCGAGGCACTTGGACAGTCGCAGCGCCATCTCGGCGCTGACGCCGTTGGCGCCAGTCAGCACTCGGTTGAGCGTGGACGCCGCCACGCCCAGTTTGGCAGCGAGTTCGCGGCCACTCATGCCGTTGGGTTCGAGGTAAACCGCGGCGATGAACTCGCCTGGGTGAGGGGGGTTGTGCATCGCCATCAGTGGTAGTCCTCGTAGTCCAACACGTAGGCGTGGCCGTCCTGGAACTCGAACGTCAGGCGCCAGTTGTATCCGCAGTCGCCGCGCGTGAGCCGGCTGAATCCCTGCGAGGCTGCCTGACTCGAAGAACGATCGCAGTCCCTTGTGGCGGAAGGACTGGATCATGATCGTAATGTAGCGTGTTGCGCAACGCGCAACAACAGCGATTGATGAGGGTGGGGCATTGTCGCGGGAGGACGTAACTGATGGACGAAGTCACAGTGCGCGATCGCGGGTGGCCCATCCACACGAATTTCAGTGGCGTTTGGCTGGTAATGCGGTCCCGTCGCGCCAGTCGGGCCGGGTAGCTCCCAGGCGGTGTTTACGCCTTTGGGCCGCCTTCCACTCCAGATGGTCGGCACTGTCATGGGACGCCCAGAAGGCACGCACACTGCCCGCCCGTAAAACCCCCGACGCCCCGCCTGCAGCAAATCCGCTGGCCTCTCAAGGCATGAGCGTGCAACCTCTCGTCCGCTTGCTGTTCGTCGCCTGTGCCGCCTGCGTGATGGCGGGCGCAGGCTCGGCCGCTGACGATGCTGCCGTGGTGGGGATCTCGGTCAGGATCCGGGGCCCTATGTCGCCGTGGCCGCCTCATTCCAGGTGCTCGGTGCACTGGATCTCTACATCGTCTACTTCCCCAACGAAGTCATCGAAGCCTCGCTGGTACAGGCAGTGCCCGGAGGCATTGCGTTCGCCGGCTCGTACGTCCTGTCCACATCGATCGGCCTGTGTGCCGATACGTCGGAGGCCGTTCAGCTCAAGTACGCCGAAGGGATCGACCCCAGCTTGCCGAAATGCGGCCTGGTGAAGTCGACCCTCGGCAAGCTGCCGCAGGTCGCAAGCGGTAGAGGCGGGCGATCGAAGCGCCATTATCCTTTAAGAGCGCTCATGGCTTTTAAAGGATAGTCGCATTACCTATAAATGCGCGTGTGCATTCAGCAACATCTCGGCGCCAGGCAGGCGCGCCGCCGCACGATCGAAAGTGAGAAAAGGCAGCTTGCCACGCGTCGCGGACGAACCCAGGTGCAGACAATCGGCGAAATCATTGTGTCCGCGGCGATACAAGTTCAATGCCTCTTCGATGGTCGCCTCGTCCTGAAACTCGAGCTCGCGCGTCTCGAGCAACGCGCTGAACGCGGACAGCAAGGTCTCACGGGAGTAACCGTAGCGGGAGCGCAGGACCCACTCCAGTTCCAGCACGACGGTCACCGGCACGAACAGGGAGTTGCCAGTTGAGGCGTTGCGCCGGATCAACTCCTGAACCGCCAGGGCCTGTGTCTGGTCGTCGTCGACCAGCAACCGCACCAGCAGGTTGGTATCCAGCGCGCCGCTGACTTGGGCAACGATCACTTGTGACTGAGTTCCCGGGTTGGGACGCGGTGGGCGGGCCTGGGCAGCACGCCCTTGAGGTCGGCCGCGGAACGCGTCTTGGCACGCATGACCGTGGTGCCGTCCATCAGCACCGTGAACACGACGCGATCCTGTTCAGCCAACCCCATCGCCTTGCGGATGTCGGCGGGGATGGTGATCTGTCCCTTGCTGGTGACGGCAGCTTCGCTCATGTTGCCTCCTTACATTATTGACAATAGTAAGGAATATGGGGGCATCTTTCAAGACCACGCATTTACTTGTGCGCCTCCATATACGCCCTGAGCAGCGCGTTCATGCGCGACTGGTAGCCAGCCCCCTGGCCCCTGAACCACTCGACCACGTCGGCATCGATGCGCAGCGACAGGAGCATCTTCTTCGGCACGGGCTTGAGACCTTGCTTGAGCACTGCGCGCGCGAACAGCTCTGGGGTCCATACCGGCGCATCCGCGTCGCGCACGATGTCGGCATCAGCCAGTTTGCGGACGCGCTTGAGGTCAGTCTGCGATTTGCGAGAAGTAGAAGATCGCTTCATGTTTCGTTGCCTTGCGAGCGCTGGCCTGACGCCTGGATTCGTCCCAAGAATACACACGCAGCATATCTACGATATGTAGCTACATCAAGCCGTTGAATGGGTTCGCCGGCCGCGCCGGCCAGGCAGTTCGACGTTAAGTGTCGCGAGAGCGCGCTACCACACCAAAATCTACTGGGATCGCCTCAAAATCCACAGGCGCATCACTTCAGTCGGGCGCGAGCTTCCTTCAGGACTTCATCCGCCGCGTAGAGCGTCGCGCTGCCATCCTCTGCCTGTGCCAGTCGCCGCTCCGATTCGGCCATCCACGCCTCTTCGACACCGGAGTCGACTGGTGCATCCAGTTCCCTGATGAGCGTCCGTAGCAGCCGCGCGCGCTCCTGATTGGTCAGCGCGAGAACGTCCTGTTCGACTTGTGAAAATGCGCGAGCCATGTGACTGGTCATAGGACTCCATTCGGTGAGTAGAGTCAAACCCGCCCCACCCCCAATCATCCCCCGCCACCGCCCGCTCAGCGCCTTCATGAACTCCTCGCCTGCTGCCCCGCGTCTAATGGCGTAGTCACGCTAGTAAATCGATGACCCCTTGCCGCCGCCGCTGCGTAGGCTATCTCGAAGCGACGAGGAACGCCGGCGTGAGGCACACCGTGGACTTTCTATATTCTTTATACGATGCTCTGGTGAGCATCAACGTCCCGAACGACAAGGCGCGGGCCGTAGTCGATGCGATGGAGCGGGACATGGCGACGACCCTCGCGACCAAGCAGGACCTTGCGCAGCTGGCTACTCGGCTCGAGCTGGTGGCGCTTGAGGCGCGCATCGAATCGGTCGACGCACGTGTCGAGTCAGTCGAGGCCCGCCTTGGCCAGCGAATCGACGCGCTCGCGGACCGCGTCGACGCCAGCATCCAGGTCTTGCGCAACGACCTGCAATCGAGCATCCAGGGTGTCCGCAACGAGCTGCAATCGAGCACCCAAGCCGTCCGCAGCGACCTGCAATCAAGCCTACAGCTCGTCCGCAGCGACTTCGCGCGCGACCTGGCGGAGCAGCACCTGAGGCTGACATTGCGGATGGGTGCGATGCTCGCGGCCATCGCGGGCCTGGCGCTGGCGGCAGCCAAGCTGCTCTGAACTCCTTCCCAGCGACCTGCCGGGCGGCCCTCACGCCTCCCCCGACCCATCCCCCGCTTTCGCCTTGCGCTCAAACTCGGCAGCCACCTTCAGGAACTCCTCGTGGCTGATCTCCACGCCGCTGTTGCGTACCGCCGACGGCGTGCCGAACACAAAGCCAGTCGTCTTCCACACCATCGCGACCGGATCGTCGACCAGCGCCAGCCTCTCCGCCAGCCACACCTTGATGATCGACTGCCGCGTAACGCCCAGCCGTTCCGCCTCCGCATCCAGCTGATCGATCATCCAGGCGGGGAAGTCGACGTTAACCCGTCGCTGCTCGTTGCGGCGGCGACGACGCGCTTCAGCGCGCTGCTGCGATCAGGTGCCCATAACGAAAACGGCAGCCCCCTGGCTGCCGTTTTCTTCCCCGCAGTATGCCTTGCGCTTACTTCGCGCGACGCCGCGCGAAGCCCAGGCCCACGAGGCTCAGGCCCAGCAAGCCGAGGGTGGCGGGCTCCGGAACCTGCTGCAGCACTTCGCCCTTCACGCCGGCCAGCTTGATGTAGTCATCACCGCCGCCGCAACCGTCGTTGATGGTGCCGAACGCCGAGTTGTAGGCCACGACCAGCCAGTAGAACGATGACTGACCTGTGGCGTTGATCGCTTCCCACCCCGTGCCCGGGTTCGAATAGTTGCCGACGACCGACCAGCCGTTGCCAGTGAGTGCGGTGTAGGCCAGGCCTGCCAGCGTCGGGGCGCCCGTGCCCGTGTAGCGCAGGACCGAGAAGTCCGAATCGTTGGAGTACCAGCCGATGTTCACGCCGGTCAGCACGACCGCCTGGGTGAACGACAACAGCACGGAATCGTAGCGGCCGTTGTTGTCGATCGAATGCTCGGGGCTCGTGCCCTCGTTCCTGTCGCAACTGGAGGAATAAGTGGTGCACGCATCCCTGTTGGTGACGCCCAGACCTGAGGTGCCGTAGGACACCAGGAAGGCCGACTCGATGGTCCGCGGCGAGGTGTTGGTGTTGGTATCCGAGAACGCGCTGGCCGTGGCGGTCGTCGTGCCCGAGTTCGCCGCATACGTGCGGGTGTTGCCGGCAGTACTGCCCACCGCCGGACTACCCGCGTTGGTCGTCGACCACACCACCACCACTGCGGACGAGGGAGCGCTGTAGGCGCCGGCCATCACGAGGGCGCCGACGCAGAGTGAGGTGCGGACAGTATCGATCAGCTTCATGGTCCCGTTCCTTGCTTCCGACGCGCACGCCGCAGCCGGCAGATGTCGTCATTGAGTGTCTCAAGAGCAGATGCAGCAAGGAATGTGCCAAGCCAAGATATTCATTGTCGAAACAACAAGTTGCATCGATATTACATAAGCAATCGG
This sequence comes from Gammaproteobacteria bacterium, assembly GCA_020851435.1. Lineage (GTDB taxonomy): Bacteria > Pseudomonadota > Gammaproteobacteria > Steroidobacterales > Steroidobacteraceae > JADZCS01. The sequence continues at coordinate 7,723 of JADZCS010000177.1, forward strand.
CGTGTTCCAGGCCTGCTGTGTAAGGTTTTCCGACACCGCAGACGATGGCCCGGGTCCCTTCACTCCTTCTATCCGGTATTCCAGGCTCACCCCCTGACCCACCCCACCGGTTACTCTTCCCCCGTACCCCTCTCGAG
>JADZCS010000178.1 GCA_020851435.1 Gammaproteobacteria bacterium
CGTTGCGCGGGAACAGTGCCTGGGCGTTTTCCAGCACCCGCAGCGAGCCCGGTACGTCGCCGGCCAGCAGCAGGGTCTGGCCCAGCGCGGCGTGGTACTGCGTCGCGTCCTGCCGGCGCGCGACCAGGTCGCGCAGGATCGGCACGGCCTCCTGCGGGGCCCCCGCGGCGACCAGCGCGAGCGCCCGGCCGTAGCGGTGGTCGTCGGAGGACGGAACGTCGGCAGAGACGGCGTCACGGTACAGGTCGCGGAAGTTCGTGTCCGAGGGCAGCAGCGACACCCGCAGCCGCTCGCGGATCAGCGAATACCCCAGGCTGTCCGTGCCCTTCCCGGCGGGCAGTTGCGCGGCCCGGTCGCGGGTCTCGGCGATGCGCTCGGTAGTCACGGGGTGGGTGCGCAGCAGTTCCGGTATCTGGCGCCCGGAACCGGCGCGCTGCTGCATCGTCCAGAAGAACGACGGCATACCCGAGGGGTCGAAGTCGGCGGCTGCCAGGATGCCGATGCCGACGCGATCGGCCTCGGATTCGTTCGATCGCGTGAAATTGATCTGCTGCTGGATGGCGAGCGACTGGGCGGCGGCGACGCCGCCGATGATCGCGTCGCTGGGCATGCCCGTGGTGGCCCCGATCAGGATCGTCGCGAGGACCGCCGCGGCGGACGCCAGGGTGCCGCGCCCCGCCGCCGGGATGGAACGGGCGATGTGCCGCTGGGTCACGTGGGCGATTTCGTGCGCCAGCACGCCGGCGAGTTCGCTCTCGCTGCGCGTCGCCGTGAACAGGCCGGCGTTGATGCCGATGAACCCGCCGGGCAGGGCGAAGGCGTTGATGTCGGGGTCCTTGACCACGAAGAACGTGAACTTCTGGCCGCCCTCGTGGGCGTGGCTGGCGAGGCGCGAGCCCACCCCCTGGATGTATTCGTTGACCTCCGGGTCCTCGACGATCTGGCCCGCGTCACGCAGGCCGCGCACGATCATGAGGCCGATGCGGCGCTCGTCGGCGGTCGAGAGGGTCGTGCTGGCCGGATTGCCGATGTCCGGCAGCGGGGCGCCAGAAGACTGGGCCCGGGCATCCGGGGCCGATGCGAGCGTCGCTGCGGCACACAGGATCAGCGCGGCGAGGCGGTGTGGGGTGAGCATGCCCTTATTGGACCGCTGCCGGGCGCGCAAGTTCGCGCTCAGAGGATCTCGGAGGCGAAGTCGGCCAGGCGCGACCGCTCGCCGCGCTTGAGCGTGACGTGCCCGGAGTGGGCCCAGCCGCGGAAACGGTTCACCACGTAGGTGAGTCCGGAGGTCGTCTCCGTGAGGTAGGGCGTGTCGATCTGCGCGATGTTGCCCAGGCACACCAGCTTGGTGCCGGGGCCGGCGCGGGTGACCAGCGCCTTCATCTGCTTGGGCGTGAGGTTCTGTGCCTCGTCCAGCACCAGGTAGCGGTTCAGGAAGGTCCGGCCGCGCATGAAATTGAGGGAACGGATCTTGATGCGGTTGCGCAGCAGGTCGTTGGTCGCGGCCCTTGCCCAGCTGCCGCCGTCCTGGGTCTTGGTCAGCACCTCGAGGTTGTCCATGACGGCGCCCATCCAGGGCTCCATCTTTTCCTCCTCGGTGCCGGGCAGGAAGCCGATGTCCTCGCCCAGCGGGATCGTGACGCGGGTCATGATGATCTCGCTGAAGCGGTTGCGCTCCAGCGTCTGCACCAGCCCCGCGGCGAGCGTCATGAGCGTCTTGCCCGTGCCCGCCGGCCCGAGGATGGTGACGAAGTCGATTTCCGGGTCGAGCAGCAGGTTCAGTGCGAAGTTCTGCTCACGGTTGCGCGCGACGACCCCCCAGACCGAGTGGCGTTCCGCGCGGAAATCCTGGACCAGTTCGACGGTCGCGAGGTCGCCGTCGATCTTGCGCACGATGGCCTCGAAGCCGTCCTCGTTGGACTCGTAGACGAACTGGTTGACCTGCCAGCTCTCCACCAGCGGGCCGCGCAGGCGGTAGAAGGTGCGGGCCTGTTCCTGCCAGGACTCCATGTCGCGGCCGTGGGTGTCCCAGAAATCCGCCGGCAGCTCCGACATGCCCGTCGACAGCAGGTCGGCGTCCTCGATGGTGCGGTCGCTGTAATAGTCCTCGGCGTGCACGCCGAGGATCGCTGCCTTGATCCTGAGGTTGATGTCCTTGGACACCAGCGTGACGCGAGAAGGCTGCATTTCGCGCTGCAGGGCGAGCGTGAAGCCGACGATCGCGTTGTCGGCGCTGCGCCCGGGCAGCGTGTCCGGAAGTCCGGTGTCGAGACGGCGGGTCTGGAAGAACAGCCGGCCGGTCGGTGGGCGCTTGCCCTTGCTGCCGGGGCGGCCGCTCGGCAGCTCCAGCCCCTGGTCGATCTGTTCCTTGGTGGCGCCCGCCATGAGCTCGTCGAGGAAGCGGCTGACCTGGCGCACGTTGCGCGCGGACTCCGACACGCCTTTCTTGCCGGCGTCGAGTTCCTCCAGCACGCTCATCGGGATGTAGATGTCGTGTTCCTCGAAGCGGAAGATCGCTGCCGGGTCGTGCATGACGACGTTGGTGTCGAGCACGAATACGCGCCGCTCTGGGGAGCTCGTTGCCAAGTGGGATCTCCTACAGGGCCTTGACGGCAGCGAGCACCGCCTCGGCGTGGCCTTCGACCTTGACCTTGCGCCACTCGGCGCGCAGGACGCCCTTGGCGTCCACCAGGAAAGTGCTGCGCTCGATGCCCATCACCTTCCTGCCGTACATGTTCTTTTCCTTCCAGACGCCGTACAGGTCGGCGACCTCATGCGCGGTGTCGGCGGCCAGCTCGAAGGGAAAGCCCATCTTGGCCTTGAACTTCTCGTGCGAGGCGAGCGTGTCGGTCGAGAGGCCGAGCACGATGGCGCCGGCGCGCTTGAACTGCGCGTGCAGGTCGCGGAAGGCCTCGCCCTCGCGCGTGCAGCCGGGCGTGTTGTCGCGCGGGTAGAAGTAGATGACGACATGCTTGCCTGCCGCATCCTTGAGGCGGAACTCGCCGCCTGTGGCCGGCAACGTGAAATCGGGCGCCTTCTTGCCTGCGGTCGGGTTGGTCATGTCGCGGAGTGCTCAGCTCTTGAACGGCTCGAGGATGGCATCCAGGTTCAGGTGATCGCAGAAGTCCATGAACTCCTCGCGCAGCGAGCCCAGGTGCACGCGCGAGGGAACGTTGACGATCATGTAGACGGAGAACATGGGCGCGCCGGTGTGGGCGGCCGCGTAGCTGCGCGTCGTGAGTTCGGCGATGTCGATGCCGCGCGCGGCGAAGAATCCCGACAGTGCCGAGACGATGCCGGTCTGGTCCAGGCAGACGATGTCGGCCGAGTAGGGAACCATGTCCGCGCGGGTGGCGCGTTCCTCGGTCCGGCGCAGCTGGATGGTCATGGAGCCGGACTCGCCGAGCCGTTTGAGCTCGGTCTCGATGCGCGCGATGGCGTGCCAGTTGCCGGATACCAGCAACAGCATCGCGAACTCTGAGCCGAGGCTGGTCATGCGGCTTTCGCTGATGCTCCCGCCGCAGTCCGCGATCGCCTTGGTGAGGTCGTGGACGAGGCCGGTGCGGTCGCTGCCGAGGGCGGAAATCGCGATGAATTGCTTCATGTGCAACGTGGGCGGGGACGGGACCTCAGTCTACCGGGAACCGGGCCGGGTTGTAACGCGGGAGCATCCGGCTTGCGCAGGGAGAGCCGCGGCCAGTACGATCGCGCGTCCTCCTTCGCCAGCAATCCGGGACTCACCATGTTGGGTGGCAGCATCGTCGCGATCGTCACGCCCATGACCGAGGGGGGCGAGGTCGATTTCGCAGCCTTCGAGCGCCTGCTCGACTGGCACCTCGACGCCGGCACGGACGGCGTGGTGGTGGTCGGCACCACCGGCGAATCTCCCACCGTGACCGAGGCCGAGACCGCCCGCTTGCTGCGCGCCGCGGTGGAGCGCATCGGCGGGCGCATCCCGGTGATCGCCGGCACAGGCTCCAACTCCACGGCGATCGCCGTGGCCCGCACCCGTGCCGCCTGCGCGGCCGGGGTGGATGCCGTGCTGGTCGTGACCCCGTACTACAACAAGCCCACCCAGGAGGGCCTGTACCGCCACTACGTGGCGGTCGCGGACGCCAGTTCCGTCCCCGTGATCCTGTACAACGTGCCGTCAAGGACCGCCTGCGACCTGCTGCCGGAGACCGTCGCTCGCCTTGCCGCCCACCCGCGCATTGCGGGCATCAAGGAGGCCACGGCCGACCTCACGCGCGTCAAGCCGCTGCTGGCGATACGCCCCGGGTTCGTGGTCCTGTCCGGCGACGATGCCACGGCGCGAGAGTTCATCCAGCTCGGCGGTCACGGGGTCATTTCGGTCACGGCCAACGTGGCGCCGCGGCTCATGCACGAGATGTGCGCCGCCGCCGCAGCCGGCGAGGCGGCCCTGGCGCGGGAACTTGATGGCCGGCTGGCAGGTCTTCATCGTGAACTGTTCGTCGAGGCCAACCCAATTCCGGCAAAATGGGCGCTTGCCCGGCTCGGGCTGATACCGCCGGGCCTGCGACTTCCGCTCACGCCGCTGTCGGACCGGCACCATGCGACGGTACTCGCAGCCATGCAGGCTGCGGGCGTCCACTGAACTCTGCCGGGCCCAGGCCCCAGGATCCCCAGATGCGAAATGTGATCGTCCTTGCCTCGCTGCTCGCCCTGTCCGGTTGCGGACTGTTCGGCGACGACGTGGCCAGCTGCGACGAGGTGAAGCCCTATCAGGGCAGCGCCGAAGTGCCGCCGCTCAAGGTGCCGGAGGGCGTCGATGCGCCCAACACCCGTGGCGCCCTCAAGATTCCCGACGTCAAGCCCTCGCCGAAGCCGCGCGACCCGACGCGCTGCCTTGCCGACCCGCCGGCCTATATTCCCAAGCCGCCCGCCCAGCCCCCGGCTGAGGCGCCGGCCAACGCGCCGCCCACGGGCTGATCGCGGTTGCCCCGAAGGGGCGTGTCGGGTACCCTCCTTGCCCCCGCGAGGGGACTGCGCCGAATCCCGGAGAGGTGGCCGAGCGGTCGAAGGCGCTGGACTGGAATTCCAGTAAACGGGTAACCCTGTTTCGTGGGTTCGAATCCCACCCTCTCCGCCAATGCAAACAGAAAGGGCCCCGCAAGGGGCCCTTTCTGTTTGCATTTGGTGGAGTGCGGTGTGTGGACGAACCCGGCTGTTCAGGTCGTGCGCATGAGCGTGCTCTTGCCGAACAGGCTTTCGATCAGGTCCACGACCAGCAGCGCCGTCTTGTTGCGCTCGTCGAGCGCCGGGTTCAGTTCCATGACGTCCAGCGAGGCCAGCCGCCCCGTGTCGGCGATCATCTCCATGCACAGCTGGGCTTCCCGGTAGGTGGGTCCGCCCATGACCGTCGTGCCGACCCCGGGGGCGATCTCGGGGTCGAGGAAATCGACGTCGAAGCTGACGTGCAGGTGGGTGTCATCGTCGATCCCCGCGAGCGCCGATGCCATGGCCTGGCGCATGCCCACTTCGTCGATATAACGCATGTCGAACACTTCGAGGCCGGCCTCGTGCACGAAGCGCTTCTCGCCGGGATCGACGCTGCGGATGCCGACCTGGCGGACGACCCGCGGGTCCAGCGCAGGCGTCGTCCCGCCCAGCCCGGTCAGTTCGGGCGGGCCGTGGCCGCACAGGCAGGCGAGGGGCATGCCGTGCACGTTGCCGCTGGGCGTCAGAACATGGGTGTTGAAGTCGGCATGCGCATCGAGCCACAGCACGCGCAGCCTGCGCCCGCTGCGCTGGCAGTGGCGGGCCACGGCGCTGATGGACCCGATGCCCAGGCTGTGGTCGCCTCCCAACAGGATCGGCAGGTGGCCGGTCTCCAGTTCCGCCAGCATCGCCGCATGGACTGCATGGTTCCAGGCGACGACCTCGGCCAGGTGACGATAGCCATTCACAGGCGGCTGCCAGGGGTTGGGCGGTCCCTGCAGGTTGCCGCGGTCCTCCACGCGAAGTCCGCGGGATGCGAGCGCAGTCCCCAGTCCCGCCACGCGCAGCGCCTCAGGTCCCATGCTGGCGCCGCGCGTGCCCGCGCCGATGTCGGTAGGCGCGCCGATCAGCGCGATGGCTTGCGTCATGCGACGCGCTGCATGGCTGCCGGGGCGAGCAGGCCGAACAGGTCCTTGGGGTCCGCCAGTTCGGGTACGAGGTCGACCTGGCGCGCCGGTACGCCGCGCGCACGCAGCAGCTGGTGCAGGAAGCGCAGGGCCGCGAAGTCCTCGAGCGCGAAGCCCACCGAGTCGAATACGGTGACCTCGTCGCGACTCCTGCGACCCGGCTCCCTGGACAGCAGGACCTCGGCGAGCTCCGTGACCGGGTAGTCGGGCGGCAGCTGCTGGATTTCACCCTCGATGCGCGACTGCGGCTCGTACTCGACGACGACGCGCAGGTCGTGCCGATCGAAGATGTCCGCGTGCAGCTCCGTCTTGCCCGGGCAGTCCCCGCCGATGCAGTTCAGGTGCATGCCCGGTTCGATCATCTCCGGCGTGAGGATGATGGCGTTGCGCTTGTCGGCCGTCACCGTCGAGACGATGTCGGCGCCGCGCACGGCCTCGGCGGTGGAAGCGCAGCGAACCACGCGCATCCCGGCCGTCTCCGGCAGCGTCTCGAGATTGCGCTCCAGCTTGGCGGTCGCGTGCGGGTCGACGTCGAACAACCGCAGTTCCTCGATGCCGAGCAGGCGGCGGAATGCGATGGACTGGAACTCGGCCTGGGCGCCGTTGCCGATCAGCGCCATGACCCGCGAGTCCGGGCGCGCCAGCTGGCGTGCCGCGAGCGCCGAGGTGGCCGCCGTGCGCAGGGCCGTGGTCACCGTGAGTTCCGACAGAAGAAGGGGGTAGCCCGTCCGGACGTCGGCCAGCACGCCGAAGGCCGTCACGGTGAGCAGGCCGGCCTGGGTGTTGCCGGGGTGACCGTTGACGAACTTGAAGGAGTACAGGCTGCCGTCGCTGGTGGGCATCAGTTCGATGACGCCTTGCCGCGAATGGCTGGCCAGGCGGGCACTCTTTTCGAATTCGCCCCAGCGGCAGTAGTCGGCTGCGATTTCCGCGGCCAGCCGCTCGATGAAGTTGCCTGCACCGATCTCGCGCACCAGGCGCGTGATGTCACTGACACCGATGTAGTCGACCATGACCTGCTCCGTTTCACCGTTCCGCCCCGTGC
>JADZCS010000179.1 GCA_020851435.1 Gammaproteobacteria bacterium
CGAGCGCCGGCGCGCGCGCGCCAGCCGCTGCCGCTGAAGCTGCTGCAGGCCGAGGCCGTGGACGTGCGCAGCGAGGCGCTGGTGCTGGCGATGTTCGAGCAGGTCGACCCGGCCGGCGCCACGCTCGCCGTCGACCAGGCGCTCGGCGGCGTGATCCGCGACCTCGCCGCGCACCGCGCGCTGGGCGGAGGCGCCGGCGAAGTGTTCGTGCTGCCCGTCGCCGGCAACCGGCTTCCCGCGCGCAGGATCGTGCTCGCAGGCCTCGGCCGCTTCGGCGACTACGATGCAGGGGCCCAACGCCACGCCGCGGCCAACGCCCTGCGCACGCTGGCGCTGTCGGGCATCCGCGACTGCGCCTTCGTGCTGTGGGGCACGGCCAGCGGCATGGCGCCGGGCGAGGCCGCCGCGAGCCTGGGCGCCGGCCTCGCCGACGCGCTCGCCGGTCTCGACCCGGCGCTGTGGCCGCGCCGCCTGCTGCTGGTCTCGCGCAGCGCGCAGCGCCTGGCACTGGCGCGCGCCGCGCTGGAATCGCTGCTCGCCTCCACCGCTGCCGGCGAAGTGCTGGGGCTGGCTCCCGCGCAAACCACAGGGCGCGCGCCGCGGCGCCGCGCCGGGCCCGCGGCACAGGACACCGCCTACCTGTTCGTCGCGGAGAACGGCGGCGAGCTGCAGCTGTCGCTGCTGGGTCCCGGCGACAAGGGCACGGCGCTGCGCGCCAGCCAGCGGCTGGATCGGCGCAAGCTCGACGCGCTGGTCGGCAAGCTCGGCAACGACCTCGACGCCGACGAGCTCGCGCAGCACGGCGCGCAGCTGGGCGAGCTGCTGCTGCCGCCCGCCATGCGCGAGGCGCTGCTGGCGCTGCGCGACACGCGGATCACGCTGGTGCACGACGTCGCCACGTCGCGCTGGCCCTGGGAGGCTGTCCACCTCGGGGCCCACGCGCCCGCCGCCGCCGCGAGCCTGTGCCGGCGCCTGGCCGCCGACGACCTCAGCGTGGCGCGCTGGCTGGAGAGCCGCCAGGCGCGCCGCGAGCTCGCGGTGCTGCTGGTCACCAATCCGACGCAGGACCTGCCCGGCGCGGCGCGCGAGGGCGCCGCGGTGCGCGCGGTACTCGAGCGCATCGAACGCCTGCGGGTCACGGAGCTCTCGGGTGGCGATGCGACGCGCTCGCGCCTGCTCACGGAATTCCGCTCGGGACAGTACGACGCCCTGCACTTCGCGGGCCACGCGTTCTTCGAGCCGGATTCGCCGGGGCGCTCGGGCATCCTGTGCGCCGGCGGACGCGTGCTGCGCGGCGAGGACCTGCAGGCGATCGAGGCGCTGCCGGCGCTGATGTTCTTCAACGCCTGCGAATCCGGCCGCGTCCGCTCCCGCCCGGGCCGCCGCGCCGCGCTGGAACGCGGCGTCGGGATGGCCGAGGCCTTCCTGCGCGCCGGCCTCGCCAACTACGTCGGCACCTGGTGGCCGGTCGGCGACGCAGCAGCGCTGGAGTTCGCGCGCTGCGCCTACGGCCGGCTCGCGGCCGGCGAGACGCTGGGCGGGGCGATACTCGCCGCGCGCAACGCCGTGCGCAGCCTCGACTCAGGCGACTGGGCGAACTACCTGCACTACGGCGGGCACGACTTCCGGCTCAAGGCGCCGTGAAGCCCTTGCTCACCAGCTGTAGCGAACCCGATACCTGACCACCGACTCGCCGTCCTTCGGCACGGCGACCTTGAACTCGATGTTGCGGGCATCGACGCGCTCGAACGGCTGCGACTGCTGGATCACGGTCGCGCCGCTCCAGCGGTAGAGGTTCTCGCGCACGACGACCTCGACCGCCGCCTGCTTGGGGTTGCGCAGCTTGATCTCGAAGGCCTCTTCCATCACGCGGGCCCGCGTGTCGACCTTGAAGTCGGTCTGGCGCCGCTCGCCCACCACGTCGAAGGCCGAGCCGAGCTTGATGCGCACGTCCTCGTCCTTCGGCGTGTGCGCCAGCACGTCCTCGCCGATGAACTCGAGGCTGCCGTCGCGCGCGTCGAGCTGCGACACGCGGATGCGGCCCGCCGGCAGCGGGATGCCGAGTCCCGAGGCGCGGTCGTTGCGGAACTTCAGGAACACGTCCACCTTCGGGTTCTGGCCGGGACCGTAGCCGCGCTCCATCATCGGCTCGCCGCCCCAGCCCAGGCCAGCCGCGCCGTCGTATACCAGGACCTTGCGGGCCGGCACCTTGCGCGCCGCGTCGAACAGCTCGATCTGCTTGGTGCTGTTGTTGGGCAGTGTGGTCGGCCGGCCCAGCGTGTAGAGGTGGTACTCGAACAGGCCCTGCTCCTCGAAGCCCGCCGCGTCTTCGGCCGCCGCGCGCGTCCCATACACCATGACCTCGCCGCGCATCGGCCGCGCCTTGGGCGCGCGGTTGACCTCGCCCGCCACGAGCTTGAGCTTCGCGTCGGGATAGCTCACGCCGGACTGGTTGATGATGCTGACCCAGGCGCCGACGTCGAGCGATCCGCTGTTGGCATCCTCGCCGTCGGTCCAGGTCAGGTTGTAGTCGGTCCACCAGGTCACGCCGCCAGTCTGGTAGCTGATGCGCGCGCGGTGCTCGCCGGCCTTCTTCGCGGAGACGTCCCACTCCAGTGTCGGCCGCGTGATCAGCCCGCCCGGCAGCTCGCCGAAGCGCAGGCCCGACCATTCGCGCAGCGCGTGCAGCTGGCCGTCCGCGCTGCGCAGCACCAGGCCGTCGTTGGCCGAGAGCAGCGTGCCGGCGAGCTCGCCGGATTCCTTGCGCTCGACGGTCACGCCACGGTCGACGTAGCGCTGCATGAGCTTCTCGGTGCTCACGAGGTCGAACTGGAAGTTCTGCTCGAGCACGCGCGTGCCGGCCGGGTCGGTCAGCGACTGGAACTGCACGGTCGTCGGGTCGATGAGCGCCGCGACGTCGGTGATGCGCAGCTGGGAACGCCCGGCCGCCAGCTTCACCTGGCGGTCCTGGCGGACCATCGCATAGCCCGGCAGGTTGCTGGCCGGCGGCGTGCCCATGCCCGGCAGCGGCCGGTAGTACTCGGCGGGCACCGCGCCCGGCCCGGCGGAACTGTAGATCGTGATCGCGGTGCCGCTCGGTTCGTCGGCGGCCAAAGCTGGCGGCGAGGCCGCCGACAGGCCGATGACGAGTCCGGCGAGCACCGACAGGCCAGGGCGGGTGGAGTCGTACATCGGAAACCTCCATGCAGTCTTGTGGCTAGAATACCCCGAGCGCCCGGCCACCACGGGCGATGGATGCCAGCGATGACCGCAGAACACGCCGAACTTCGCGACCGCGCCGCGCGCTACATCACCGGCAGCCTGCCGCCGGCCGAGGCGCAGCAGCTCGAGGCGCGCTTCCGCGCCGATCCGCAGCTGGGCGAGCAGCTGGGCATCGGGCTGCGGCTCGCGCGCCTGTACCGCCTGCTCGAGATCGACCGCGCGCCCGAGCCCGAGCCGCCGCGCTGGCAGTCGCCGCGGGTGTTGCTGGGCGGAGCCATCGCCGTGGCGGTGCTGGCCCTCGCGCTGCTGCTGGTGGCCTGGCGCTGGAGCATCGCCTCGGATCTCGCGGACCAGCTCGAGGCGCGCATCGAGCACGGCCTGCTGCAACCGGCCTCGGAGACCCACCGCCTGCTGCTCGATCCCGAATCGGGCAAGGCCGCCCGGCTGCTGGTCGGCGACGGCGCGACGCGCGTCGACCTGCAGGTACTGATACGCAGCGATCGCTTCAACGTGTTCCGCGTCACGCTCGCGCGCAGCGACGGCGCCACGGCGCTGGTCGCCAACCGGCTGCAGCGCGACTCGAACGGCCACCTCGGCCTGAGCTTCAACACCTCGGTGCTGCCGCCGGACGACTACCGCGTCATCGTCGAGGGCATCAACTACCGCGGCGAGACCTCGAGGCTGGCAAGGGCGAGTTTCCAGGTCGAACGCGCCGACTGAGCCTCAACCCTGCCGCAGGCTGGCCGCCGGCGGGTGGTTGACCACGCCGCGCGCCGCCAGCGTACCGGCGCCGCCGACCAGCAGCGCGCCGCCGCCCAGGCCAGCGATCCAGACCCAGGC
>JADZCS010000180.1 GCA_020851435.1 Gammaproteobacteria bacterium
CTGGGGCGCCGTGGCGCCGCCACCCGATATGGGTAAGGTGCAGTCCGCGCCGACGCCGGGAATCACGGGCAACCAGTTCGTCAACGACGGCCTGATCGTCGTGATGGGCGACGGCGTCATCGACATGGGAAGCGGCAACCCGAACCCGTTCGTCCACTCGGGTGACATCGACCTGCAGGACGGCGCTCCTGACGACACTCTGACCGTGTTCGGCGACGTGTCTGGCAAGGGACGCCTGTTCATCGACATCAACGGCGCGGCCGGAACGACCGACACCGTGTATGTCGAGGGTGACACGCTCGCCGGCACGCAGTTCACGGTCAACGGTGTGCTGTCCAGCCTGCCGACGACCGCGACGACGCCGATCAACGTCATGGTCGTCAGCGGTACCTCCACCGCGGGCAACCTGAAGCTCGGCAGCATCAGCATGGCCCCGGGCAGCTTCGTCGACGTGGGCTTCGCGGTCACCGAGCAGCTCAATGCGGCCAATACTGCCGACGATCTGCACCGGCTGACGCTGAACATCACCGGCCTGTCGGACCGCGGCATGGCGCTGGCGTCGCTGACGCCGGCCCTGCAGAACTACTGGCACGACAGCCTGGGCACGTTCACGCGGCGCATGGGCGTCGCGGAAGGCCAGGAGCTGGGCGTTCCGACGCTGTGGCTGCGCACGTTCCGCAGCGAGGGCGAGGTCGACACGAGCGGCAGCGGCCGCAACTTCGGCGACGCCAACGCCGCGGCCTTCGACCAGACCGACAGCGGCATCGAGCTCGGCCTCGATGTGCGCCTGGCCAGCCAGGTCCGCATCGGCCTGATGGCGAGCCAGGGCGATCTCACGGCCGACCTGGCCGGCAACGCGGGCAGCGTAAAGGCGGACGTCGACAGCGTCGGCGGCTACTTCACCTGGCTGAGCCCGAGCGGCTTCTATCTCGACGCGACCTATCGCCAGATGGAGTTCGAGACCAAGGTCAACGCCGAAGGCTACCTCGATCGCCCGGACGCGGAAGCCGACGGCTACTCGGTGGAAGTCGGCTATGCCTGGAAGCTCGACAACGAGCTGGTGCTCAAGCCGGAACTGCAGTACTCGCAGATGACCGTCGACAAGCTCGACTCGATCACCAACAGCTACGGTGAGTTCAGCCTGCTCAACGGCGACTCCTCGCGGCTGCGGGCGGGCCTGAGCATCAACAAGACCTTCGGCACGAAGCAGAACAGCTGGACGCCGTATGCAGGCCTGTTCTACGTCGACGAGATGGATGGCCAGGGCACGTTCGACGTGAATGGCGACTTCCAGGGTGACAGCGACATCGGCGGCAGCAGCATCGTGGTCGAGGGCGGCGTGACCGGCCAGCTCGGCAAGTGGGTGCTGTCGGGTGGCCTGTACTGGCAGGATGGCGATGCCCTGAAGAGCATCATCGGTGGCCAGATCTCCGTCCGCTACGCGTTCTGAGCGAGGCTGACGTAACATCGAAACCGGCAGGTCCCACGGGGCCTGCCGGCATCGCCGGTGGCGGCGACATCCGGGCGCGGCGTGTATGCTAGGCGCCATGAACACCTACGATTTCAAGGTCCGCAACATAGACGGCAAGGATGTGTCCCTGGACGAGTACCGCGGACACGTGCTGCTGATCGTCAACGTCGCCAGCAAGTGCGGCTTCACGCCGCAGTACGAGGGACTCGAGGCGCTGTACCGCAAGTACCACGCCAAGGGCTTCGAGGTGCTGGGTTTTCCCTGCGACCAGTTCGGCCACCAGGAACCGGGTGACGAGGCTGAGATCAGGAACTTCTGTTCGCTGACCTACGACGTGACGTTCCCGATGTTCGCCAAGATCGAGGTCAACGGCGCCGGCGAACACCCGCTGTACGCCTACCTCAAGAAGGCGCAGCCGGGGCTGCTGGGCTCGACCGGCATCAAGTGGAACTTCACCAAGTTCCTCGTCGACGGCAAGGGCGAACCCGTCGCGCGTTATGCGCCGACCGATGCGCCGAAGAGCATCGCCGGCGACATCGAAGAACTGCTGCGCTGATTCTCCTGGCCTTCCCTTTCCGGAGTTTGAAAGTGACCCGATTCCCGATCCTGCGTTCGCTGGCGCTGGCCGCCGGCCTGCTGTTCGCTGCCGATGCAGCGCTTGCCGCCCAGTGCCCCGCGTACCTCGACCACGACTTCAGGAAGCTGCGCTCGCGCGAGAGCGTCAACCTCTGCGAAGCCTATGCCGGCAAGCCCCTGCTGATCGTCAACACGGCGAGTCACTGCGGCTATACCAAGCAGTTTTCCGGCCTCGAGGCCCTCTACCAGAAGTACAAGGGCCGCGGCCTGGTCGTGATCGGGTTCCCGTCGGACGACTTCAAGCAGGAAGCCAAGGACGAGGCCGAGGCGGCCGAGATCTGCTACGGCAATTACGGCGTGACCTTCACGATGCTGTCGGTGTCTTCGGTCAAGGGAGCGACCGCCAACCCCGTGTTCAGGGACCTGATCCGCCAGTCGCGCGAGCCGTCCTGGAACTTCAACAAGTACCTGGTCGACGCCGACGGAAAAGTCGTCAAGTACTTCGAGAGCAAGGTCACCCCGGAATCGCCGGAGCTGGCCCAGGCGATCGAGAGCCTGCTCAAGTAGGGCGCGAAGCACCATGAGTGGCCTGCCCCCCTGCCCGAAATGCGGTTCCGCCTTCACCTACGAAGACGGAGCACACCTGGTCTGCCCGGACTGCGCGCATGAGTGGACTGCGGAAGCAGCCGCTGCCGCGCCCGAGGCGCGTGTCTGGAAGGACGCCCACGGCAACGTGCTCGCCAACGGCGACACCGTCACGATCATCAAGGACCTTAAGGTCAAGGGCACGTCCTCGTCCGTCAAGGTCGGCACCAAGGTCAAGAACATCCGCCTGGTCGAGGGCGACCACGACATCGACTGCAGGATCGAGGGCTTCGGCCAGATGGGCCTGAAGACGGAATTCGTGAAGAAGGTCTGAGGGGTCGCCTCGCGTGCCGGACGCCCTGAACCCGAAGAAGCTGCTGCACTCGAAGTGGACCGCGGTCCGGCCGCGGAACAAGGAGAAGCACTTCATGGTCACGGCGCTGGTCGAGCCCGATCCGCCGGACTCCCCGCTCGTCTCCATCGAGCTCGAGGCGGTCTATTCGAAGCGCGTGCAGGTGATGCCTTGGCGCGAGCTCGGCGATGCGTCCCGGTGGAAGCGGGGCTGGTAGCGCCGCTGATTCCAGGCGATCAGGTAACGGCTTCGTCCAGCAGCCTCGCCAGCGCCCCGCGGGCCGCGTCCAGCCGGGCCAGCCCTTTCTCCGACAGCGCCTCGCCCAGTTCGAAGCTCTCGCCGCGGATGCACAGCACCCAGGCCTCGGGCAACTCGATGCCCAGGCGCTCGGCAGTCTCGAGCACCGCAGCAGGCGGCAGCGCGTGCGTGGTGTGCAGGAACTCGGCGGCTGCCGTGGCACGCTCGAGCGTGAACGGCGCCGGAGTGCCGTGACCGGCATCCACGAACACCGCCAGCCGCCGGCCCTCCAGGTCCAGCGCGTTCTCGACCTGCAACTGGTACTCGACGATCACTTCCACGCCGCTTCGAGCCTCGGCCTCCAGCAACGCGCCCAGCGCCGGCCCGAGGCCGTCGTCGCCGCGCGCGTCGTTGCCCACCGCGAACACGACGATGGGCGCGCGCGCCGGGGCCGGATCAGTCACGCGCGCGCCGGCTGATCAGGGTGCCGTCGGGACCCACGAGCTCGACGGCAAGCGGCATCTTTCCGAGCGCATGCGTGGCGCAGGACAGGCAGGGATCGAAGGCGCGCACCGCAACCTCGATGTGGTTGAGCAGGCCCTCGGTGATCTCGTGTCCGTCCAGGTGCTGCCGCGCCACCTCGCGGATCGCGACATTGATGGCTTGGTTGTTGTGCGTGGTGGACACGACCAGGTTGGCGCGCACCACGAGGTCGTGCTCGTCGACGCGGTAGTGGTGGATCAGGGTGCCGCGCGGCGCCTCGATGACGCCCACGCCGCGCCGCTCCCGCTGCCCCGTGACGACCAGCTCGCCCTGCGACAGGGCATCGTCGCCGAGCAGGGCCCCGATCATCTCGGCCGCGTGCAGCATCTCGATCATGCGCGCCCAGTGAAAGCCCAGCGTCGAGCGCGCCGCGCGCCCTTCGTCGTACGCCAGGAACGCCTGGCGCTCGGCCTCGGCCAGCGGCGTCGGGATGCGGTCGCACTGGGTCACGCGCGACAGCGGACCCACGCGGTACCAGCCCTCGTCCGGTCCCAGCGCCTTGAGGAACGGGAACTTCATGTACGACCAGGGCTTGACCTCCTCGGAGATCTGCTCCCAGTAGCTGCGATAGTCGACGTGATCGAACAGGGTCCTGCCGTCGCGGTCGCGCGCGCGCAGGCCGCCGTCGTAGAGGTCCATGGCGCCGTCGGCGCCGACCAGGCACAGCGTGTGCGCGCGGAACGTGGCGAAATCGCGATAGAAGGCGAGGTGCTGCTCGAACAGCTGGCGCACCATGAGCACAGCGTCGCGGCACCAGCCGGTGACCTCGCCGATCCGGGCCAGCAGTTCCGCGCGCTCCTCGCGCGTGACGTGGCGATTGACGCCGCCGGGCACGGCGCCGGTGCCGTGGATGCGCTTGCCGGCGGTGACGCGGATGACTTCCTGGCCGAGCTTGCGGATCAGCACGCCCCGGCGCGCGACGTCGGGAAACGCGCGGGCGACCGCGACGATGTTGCGACGCAGGGGTTCGGCATCGAAGCCGAACAGCAGGTCCGGCGATGCGAGGTGGAAGAAGTGCAGCGCATGCGACTGCAGCATCTGTCCGTAGTGCATCAGGCGCCGCACCCTGTCCGCGGTCGGCGTGAGCTGCCGGGCGCCGACGATCATGTCCAGCGCCTTCGACGCCGCCAGGTGGTGGCTGACGGGACAGATCCCGCACAGCCGCTGCACCATGACCGGCACCTCCCAGTAAGGCCGGCCCTGCACGAACTTCTCGAAGCCGCGGAACTCGACGATGTGCAGGCGCGCCTGCTGCACGACGTCGTGCTCGTCGATCAGCAGCGTGACCTTGCCGTGGCCCTCGACGCGCGACAGGGGATCGATGGCAACGCGGCGCAGCTCAGTCATAGGAAATCAACCCGTGTCCCAGCCTGGGCGAGCGGCCCTCGATCAACGCGGTCAGGAAGGCCCAGATCGCGTCCGCCGAGGGCGGGCAGCCGGGAATGAAGTAATCGATCTTCACGACCTCGTGCAGCGGGTGCACCTTGTCCAGTGGCAGTGGCAGCTCCGGGTCGTTCGGAATCATGCCGCGGCCCGTGGCGAGACTCATCTCGGTGAGGTAGACCTCCTGCAGGCACTGCCCGAGGTCGAGATGGTTGCGCTGGGCGGGCAGGCCGCCCGTCACGGCGCAGGCGCCCATCGCGACCAGGATCTCGCAGTTGGCGCGGAACTCGCGCAGCACGTGCACGTTCTCCGCGTTGCAGACGCCGCCCTCGATGAGCCCGATGTCGCAGGGTCCGCAGTGCTTGATGTCCGTCAGCGGCGAGCGGTCGAACTCGACGAGTTCGAGAAGCGGGAACAGGCGCTCGTCGATGTCCAGCAGCGACATGTGGCAGCCGAAGCAGCCGGCCAGCGAAGTGGTCGCGATGCGGACCTTCCGTCCTGGCGAGTCACTCACGGCGGGACTCCTGGCGCGGGGCGTCTGCCAGCGACTGCGCGCTGACCGGGCTCACGTCGAAGCGGCGCTGCCCGATGGGCACGGCGAAGCCGACCCGCTTCGGCAGGATCGCGCCGACGGGGCAGACGCTGGCGGCCTTGTCCGTCACCGCCATGTTCGTGTCGCCGAGGCGGCCCGACGCCGAGTTCACGACCAGGTGCTTGTCGATCCCGCGCCCGGACAGTGCGAACACCGACTTGTTGTCGACGTGGAACGACGCACGCACGCACAGCTCGCAGAGGATGCAGCGGTTGAGGTCGAGCAGCACATCGGGGTGCGAGGCATCGACGGGCCGGTCTGGGAACAGGTGCCGGAAGCCCGCGGTGGTCACGCCGAGGTCGTAGCCGAGGGCCTGCAGGCCGCAGTTGCCGCTCTTCTCGCAGGACGGGCAGAAATGGTTTCCCTCGGCGAACAGCATCTGCACCAGGGTGCGGCGCAGCTCGTTGAGTTCCGGGGTGTTGCTGCGCACTTCCAGGCCCTGCTCGGCGGGCCGCGTGCAGGACGTGACCGGCCGGCCGTTGACCTCCGCCGTGCACACCTTGCAGCTGCCGTGCGGCTTGAACTCCGGGTGATAGCACAGGTGCGGGATGTAGTGGCCCGCCGCAAGCGCTGCCTGCAGCACGGTCTGGCCCGGTGCGAAGGGAACCACTGCGCCGTCGAGCGTGAAGCTGGGCGCGTCGCTCATGTCCGGTTCTCCAGGTGGGCATCCGGATCGTCGCGGCCGGTCATGCGCCGCGCAGCGGCGAGGGCGCCGTCGAGGTCGAACGCAGGCGTGAAGGTGGGCGAGCCCAGTCTTCGCACGTAGGAGGGCCGGAAGCGCTTGAGGGTGTCGAGCACCGGGTTGCAGGCCGTATGACCCAGCCCGCAGTGCGCGGAGTTCAGCAGCACGCTGTTGAGCTTCGCCATTTCCTCGAGCTCGTGCTGGCTGCCGTTGCCGGCGTGGATCTTGTCCATGGTGTTCGCGAGCATCGACGTGCCGACGCGACAGGGCGTGCAGAAGCCGCAGCTTTCGTGGGCGAAGAAGTGCACGTAGTTGCGCGCCACCTCGAACATGTCGCGGTCGGCGCCGAAGACCGTGAACGCGCCGGCGGTGGTCAGGTCCTCGAAGGCGATGCTGCGGCCGAACTCCGATGCGTCGATGCAGGTGCCGGACGGGCCGCTGACCTGCACGGCCTGCGCCTGCGTCGCGCCACAGTCGTCCAGCACGTCCTGCACGCGCACGCCGAAGGGATATTCGTAGAGGCCCGGCCTTGCGCAGTCGCCGGCGACCGAGAGGATCTTGGTGCCGGAGGAACGGCGCGTGCCGAAGCTGCGGTACCAGTCGCCGCCGTGCAGGGCGATCAGCGCGGCTGCGCACAGCGTCTCGACGTTGTTGACGATCGTCGGCTGCTGCCGGTAGCCGTGCGTGACCGGATAGGGCG
This sequence comes from Gammaproteobacteria bacterium, assembly GCA_020851435.1. Classification (GTDB taxonomy): domain Bacteria; phylum Pseudomonadota; class Gammaproteobacteria; order Steroidobacterales; family Steroidobacteraceae; genus JADZCS01. Next base: position 7,122 of record JADZCS010000180.1, read on the forward strand.
GGCGATTGCGCGGCACGCCGCGCTTGCCCTCCAGGGACTCGAGCAGCGCGGATTCCTCGCCGCAGACGTAGGCGCCAGCGCCGAGGTGGATCTCGATATCGAAGTCGAAGCGCTCGCCGGCGATGCCCTTGCCGAGCAGGCCGCTTGCGCGACGCTGGGCCAGCGTGGTCTCCAGCGCGTCGCGGAGGTACTGGTACTCGCCGCGCAGGTACAGCAGGCCATGGCTGGCGCCGACCGCGTAGGCGGCGACCGTCATGCCCTCGAACACCAGGTCGGCGTGGCTGGCGAGCAGCACGCGGTCCTTGAATGTGCCAGGTTCGCCCTCGTCGGCGTTGCACACGACGTAGCGGGTCGTGCCGGGCGCGCGCCTGCAGGCTTCCCACTTCGTGCCGGTCGTGAAGCCGGCGCCGCCGCGGCCGCGCAGGCCCGCCAGCTTGATCTCGTCGAGCAGGGCTTCCGGCCCGGTGGCCGTGCCGACGATGGCCTCGCGCCAGGAGCGCTGGTTCGCCGCGCGCTCGACCTGTCCCTCGCGGCCGCGCTCGACGGCGGCACGGATCGCGGAGCCGGCCTCGAAGGGGCTGCCGAGCAGGATGTCGGCGCGGCGCACGTTGTCGTCGACGCGGAACAGTTCTTCCGGCCACGTGTCCAGTGGCCTGTGCTCGAGGATCAGCGTGCTGATGCCGGCGATGCGCGCGGCGTCCAGCTGCCCGATGGCGCGGCCGTTGACCAGCATGCCCGGTCCCTGGTCGCACAGGCCGGTGCAGGAGGTGGTATCGACGCTCACGAGGCCGTCGGCGCTGACGCGACCCGGCTCGACCCACAGCTGGCGGCACAGCTGGCGCATCAGCGCCTCGCTGCCCTGCATGCGGTCGGTGATGTTGTCCGAGAACAGGACGCGATACTGGCCCCAGGGTTCCATCGACAGGAAGGCATAGAAGCCTGCGGTGCCGCGCACCCGCGCGAGCGGCAGGCCCAGCGCGGCCGCTACCTGCTCGAGCGCGGCGGACGGCAGGTAGTTGAACGAGTGTTGCAGCTCGACCAGGATCTGCAGCAGGCGGTGGGGGTCGCGGCCGTGCCGGTCCAATGCGGCGTCCACGCAGGGATTCAGGC
>JADZCS010000181.1 GCA_020851435.1 Gammaproteobacteria bacterium
ACTCGGGGATCGTGTTGAGGTCGGCCGCGCCGACCTGGCCGCGCGAACCGGCGGGCGACAGGCGCCGGCCGTTGAGCAGCACGAGGGTGCGCGAGGCGCCGAGGCCGCGCAGCGACAGGGTGTTGGCGCCAGGACCGCCGGCGGCCACGAAGCCGGTCAGCTGGTCGTTGATCTGCTGCGAACCGGCCGCGAGGGTCGAGGTCTGCAGGATTTCGGACGTGCTCATCAGGCCCTCGAGCGTCGTCTGCTCGGTGGTGATGATCGTCACCGGCGAAGCCGCCGTGAATTCGGTGCGACGCAGGCGCGAACCGGTGACCACCACTTCGGTGAGTTCGGTCGGCGTCTCGGACGCGGCAGGCTGGCTTCCAGTCTGTTCCTGGGCGGCCGCGGCCGCAGAGGCGAGAATCGCCACGATGCACGACCCGAGCACGGTGGCGCGGGCGTAACGTCGGTTGGACATTGTGATTTTGCTCCCTGGTCTACGTGTTGCGAATGCACAACGCCTACAGCGTGGGCAGTCGCGCGAGTCTGCCACAGCATTACGCTTCTGTTAACCCCAATCCCCCTGCGTATATCCGAGATACTACCCCTTCATTTCATTCCAGATTGACTGCTTCAGGCAACGGGATTGCCGTTTTAGCCACAGTTCGGCTGGTGCCAGCCGCTGCTGCCCCCGGGAAAGGTCACCTGATCGTTGCCCTGGACGCCGGGAAACGCGCGGAAGCGATGTTTTAGAACGGGTTTTCCAACCCGCTGCGCTGCAAGAAGCGTAGAATCTTCGCCCCGTAATCCGAGGCGACCGCCGTGACCCGATCCGAATCCGATACTCCGGCGGTCTTTGCCGACCTTGGCCTGTCTCCCCAGGTGCTGGCCGCCCTCGCCGACGTGGGCTACGAGTCCCCCACGCCCATCCAGGCCGCGACCATCCCGGTGATGCTGACCGGCCAGGACCTCCTGGGCCAGGCGCAGACCGGCACGGGCAAGACGGCGGCCTTCGCCCTGCCCCTCCTGTCCATGATCGAGGTCGAGCGCCGCGAGCCACAGGCGATGGTGCTGGTGCCCACGCGCGAGCTCGCCATCCAGGTCGCCGAGGCCTTCCAGAAGTACGCCGGCCGCCTGCCCGGCTTCCACGTGCTGCCCATCTACGGCGGCCAGAGCTACGTCCCGCAGCTCAACGCGCTCAAGCGCGGCACGCACGTGATCGTCGGCACGCCCGGCCGCGTGATGGACCACATCGATCGCGGCACGCTCAACCTGTCGACCATGCGCTGCGTCGTGCTCGACGAAGCGGACGAGATGCTGCAGATGGGCTTCGTCGACGCCATCGACACCATCCTCGGCAAGGTTCCCGCCGAGCGCCAGGTCGTGCTGTTCTCGGCGACCATGGCGGCCGCCATCCGCCGCATCGCGCAGAAGCACCTGCGCAATCCGCGCGAACTCACGATGCGGTCGAAGACGACGACGGCCGCCAACATTCGCCAGCGTTACTGGCTCGTGTCGGGCATGCACAAGCTCGACGCGCTGACCCGCATCCTCGAGGTCGAGCCCTTCGACGCGATGCTGGTGTTCGCACGCACCAAGCAGGCAACCGTCGAACTGGCGGAGAAGCTCGAGGCGCGCGGCTTCGCCGCCGCCGCGCTCAATGGCGACATCCTGCAGGCGCAGCGCGAGCGCACGGTCGCGGCGCTCAAGAGCGGCGCGATCGACATCCTGGTGGCCACCGACGTCGCCGCGCGCGGGCTCGACGTCGAGCGCATCAGTCACGTCGTGAACTTCGACGTGCCCTACGACAGCGAATCCTACGTCCACCGCATCGGTCGCACCGGCCGCGCCGGCCGCAGCGGCGAGGCGATCCTGTTCATCGCGCCGCGCGAACGCAACATGCTGCGCATCATCGAGCGCGCCACGCGCCAGCCGATCGAGGCCATGTCGCTGCCCACCGTGCACGACGTGAACAAGCGCCGGGTCGCCAAGTTCAAGGAGCGCCTGACCGCCGCGATGGCCTCGCCCTCGATCGAAACCTACCGGCCCGTCATCGAGGAATTCGTCCGCGAGACCGACACCGACGCGATGGACATCGCCGCCGCGCTGGCGAGCCTGATCCAGGGCGACAGTTCACTGCTGCTCGGCGAGCGCCGGGACGAGGCGCCGAAGGCGGCCCAGCCCGAACGTGAGCGAAGTGAGCGCGGTGAGCGCAGCGACCGTGGCGAGCGCGGCGACCGCGACCGTCACGAACCCGAGCAGCGCCGGCCTCGCCGCGGCCGCGGCAACGAAGAACCGCAGGTCACCTACCGCCTGGAGGTCGGCAGCCAGCACGGCGTGGAGGTGGGCCAGATCGTCGGCTCCATCGCCAACACGGCCGACCTCGCGGGTTCGCAGATCAACGCCATCAAGATCCGCGAGGACCACACCCTCGTACGCCTGCCCGCGAGCCTGTCGCCGCAGATGATCGCCAAGCTGCGGCGCCTGAAGCTGCGCGGCCAGAAGCTCGACCTCACGCGGGTCGACGACTGAGCCAGCCTGGCGCGTGAGGGATCAGCGCCTGAGGCTGACGCGCGTCGGGTTGGTGTAGAACCAGAGGTCGCTCCACGGATCCTCGGCGCGGGCATCGGGCAGCGGCTCCAGTTCGTCCGTGCTCGTGCCCCGGATGCGCACGTAGAGATCGTGTCGCGGCCGGTGGATCACGTGGCGCATGGTCAGCACCTCGCCCTTGCGCTTCCATTTTGCGGCCGTGAAGCGCCGATCCACATGGGCTGTCGGGTTGCGGTCATCGGCCCGCGAGGCCACCGGACCGCCCAGCTCGCCGACGATCACGTCGACGCGCGCGACAGCAGGCTTGCGCCCCGCGGCGTTGGGGCCAGCCGGGTCCCGAATCCGGATCTCGACGATGAGATCCTCGCCCCTGGCGAGCGTCAGCAGGCCCCCGATCTGCGCCTTGTTCTTGCGCGAGCGTGAGCCGGACACAGTCACGTCGACCTCGGACACCAGGTCACCGGTGGTCACGAATACCCGGCCGTGGCGGATGCCATCGAGGATGTCGGCGTACTCCGTCCGCGCGTACACGTAGGTCTTGGAATACTCGCCCGGCCAGAAATCGTCGCCGCCTTCGCGCCAGTTGTAGTGCGAATCGGAGCTCGCCGTGATCCACCAACCCCTGCCCTCGCCCAGCATCGAGTCCCACAGCCCACCCAGGCGTGCGGTCGTCGGGTCGAAGCCGCCCATGGTCGGCGGACCCTTGTTGTAGCCGCCGCGCCGCCCGTCGGCATCGACCGCTCCCGATGCGTCGAGCGTCGACGCCTGGTGCCCGGGCGAGCCCTCCATGCCGACCGCGACCTGTGGCGCCGCGTCGTTCCAGTCGCGAAACTCCGCCGGGTCGAAGCGGCCGTAGGCCTGGCCCGCCTTCGCAGACCGCGAAGGATGGTTGGCGATCAGCAACGGCGGCAGGGCCTGGGCGCGCATGAAGTTGAGCGCCCCGATCATCCGCTCCGGCTGGTCCCTGGCCGGATCGGGCGGGAAGACATCCTTGCGCGAGAACCCGAACTCGATGTCGCGCAGCTGCGCCCGCTCGCCGTCGCTGCGCGGGATGATCAGGCTGCCGTGATCGCCGGCGGGCGCATCCAGTTCCATGCCGAAGAACTGCAGCACCTCGGGAACCTGCTGCCGCGACTCGAGCAGCACGGGATATGCCACGTCGTGGCGGATGCGTGAGTGATTGGGCCCGCCGTGGTCGGTCGACACCATCCACTTCAGGCCGAAGCTGCGCGCCATCTCCGCATTCCGCCTGATCGGATAACGTCCGTCGCCCCCCAGAA